>RECM01000231.1 GCA_007694035.1 Balneolaceae bacterium | reverse complement strand
AAGTATCCTAAGTATCGGAAGTATCCGAAGTATCCGAAGTATCCTAAGTATCCCGAAGTATCTGATTTATCCCGAAGTATCTGAAGTATCTGATGTATCCCGAAGTATCTGAAGTATCTGAAGTATCCGAAGTGTCTGATGTATCTGATGTATCTGAAGTATCCGAAGTAGCCCGAAGTATCCGAAGTATCTGAAGTATCTGAAGTATTTCATGTAACTGATGTAGCCAAATGTATCCGATAAATCGACAAATCGGGGTTCATTATTTTTAAAAAAAGACAGCAAATAGATGGCCCGGATCAACGGGTGTCAGTTTGTTGCAGTTACATGCCTGGCGTGATATAATCACGGCATATATCACGATTTCACAGAATTTCAAATCAGCAGAAAGATTATAATGAAGATATTGTTAAGGTTTTATCTGACCACTGTTGTCATCATCCTACTGGCGATTGTCACTGAAGAGCCTGTTATGGCAAGGCAGGTAGTGCTGAATGAAATAATGGCTTCAAACAGCATTACCATTGCCGATGACGATGGCGACTTTTCCGACTGGATCGAACTATATAACAGTGGTGCCGCTCCGGTAAACCTGCTGGGTTACGGGTTGTCCGACGACTACGATACCCCCTTTCGCTGGACTTTTCCTGATGTAACGATTGGTGCGGGTGAATACCTGCTTGTGTGGGCTTCCAATAAAGACCGGCGTGAACCCGCCGGGCCCCTTCATACCAATTTTGCCATAAGCGCCTCCGGCGAGGAAATTTTGATTACCGCTCCGGGTGGAACACGTATAGATGAGCTGGCCCCGGTGCCCATACCCACCGGTATTTCGCTGGGACGCCAGCCCGACGGTACCGGCGAGTGGCTCTACTTTGAAGAGCCGACACCGGGTGAATCCAATACCGGAACCGGATTCGAAGCCCTGCTTGAACCGGTCGTTTTTTCACATCAGGGTGGATTTTATTCCTCCGACATCACCCTCACGCTTGATTCACCCGACGAAAATGTACGCATTGTCTATACCATCGACGGTTCGGTGCCGGATGAGAATGCCATCGAATATACAGTGCCGATAACAATCACCGACCGGTCGGCGGAGCCTAACGTAATTTCGATGATCCCGACCAATTTTATGGAGCCCGACAGCCCCGACGACGAAACGTTCCGTGAAGCATGGCGGGAACCCGACGGGCTGATAACCAAAGGCAGCATTATCCGTGCCAGGGCTCTCCGAAGCGGTGCGCGTCCCGGTTCGGTTGCAACCCATTCCTATTTCATCTGGCCGGAGGGTGACGGGCGGTATGATTTTCCCGTGATCTCCATCTCGGCCGATCCGGACGACTTCTTTGATGGTGAAAAAGGAATTTATATACCCGGCAATTACAATAATATGTTTCAGCGCGGGCGCGATTGGGAGCGGCCGGTGCATATTGAATTCTGGGAAGCCGATGGCACGCTGGCATTCTCACAGGATGCGGGGGCCCGGATTCATGGCGGAACAACGCGCAGCCGGGCACGGAAAAGCCTGCGCCTCTATGCAAGAGGTGAGTACGGGGAATCCTGGTTCAACTATCCCCTTTTTCCCGACAAGCCGGTAGAGCGGTACAAGCGATTCCTGCTCCGTAACTCAGGAAACGACTGGAGTGAGGCGGTGTTCCGGGATGCGTTTATGCAGTCGCTGCTCAAGGGGAGTACCCGGCTTGATATACAGTACGCCCGGCCGTCTATCGTATTTCTGAACGGCGAATACTGGGGCATTCACTGGATTCGCGACCGTTTCGACGAGCACTACCTCTCCAGCCATTACGGGGTAGAGGAACATGAAATGACGATGGCTGAAAACAATCGCATTTACGACCGGGGAGATCCGGCGGGACTCGACCATTTCGAGGAGATGTGGGATTTCATCTCCAATCCGAACAATCCGATGGCGCAGCAGATCAATTTCGAAAATGTTCGCACTTATATGGATACAGAGAGTTTCCGCGATCATTTTATGGCGAATATCTTTTTCGGAAATACCGACTGGCCGGGCAACCATCAGCTCTACTGGCGTAAAAACACCGCCTATAATCCGGATGCCCCCTATGGCCACGACGGGCGCTGGCGCTGGATGATATTCGATACCGATTTCGGTTTCTGGCTCGACTTTTTCTACGTTACAGGAAATGAGACAGGGCCGGCACATAATACGCTTGCGTTTGCACTGCAGGAGAATGGTCCCGACTGGCCCAATCCTGACTGGTCGACCAACATCTTCAGGCGTCTTATGACCAATCAGGGGTTCCGCAACGGTTTCATCAACCGGTTTGCCGACATGCTCAATACCGCATTTTCGGCGGATCATGTGCTGTCGGAGATCGACCGGTTTGCCGGCTTACTCGATCCTGAGATGGATGAACACATAAGCCGGTGGGGCCGGCCACTTTCGGTAACAGACTGGCAGGCCGAGGTGGACCGGATGCGGGATTACGGGTCACGACGTGAGGGATTTTTACGGCAGTACATCCGCCAGCAGTTCTTACTGGCCGGTGAGGCGGACGTCACGGTTGATCTGACCGATGAGCAGGCCGGAAGGGTGCAGGTAAACACCATCCTGATCGATCCGCAGACCCCGGGCATCGGCGATGGCTTTTCGAGCTGGCGTGGCCGGTATTTCCGCGGCGTTCCGGTTACACTAACAGCTGTTCCGAATTACGGCTACCGGTTTGTGGAGTGGAACGGGGATGTTACCTCTGCGGAGGCAACCATCACATTAACCCTGAACGGTGATGTGAATATGGTCCCGGTATTCGAAATAGACGATACCGTTCCCACCGATCCGATGCACCCGATACCACACAGGTTGTCGGAGGCCTATTATACGTTCAGCTCCTGGAGCCCGGATGAACCCGATGGGTCTTTCCCCCCGAACATGGTTTTCCAGCAGAGCGCCATGGATGATCCGGGCCTGACCGACGCGATGACCGAACCGTACAACATCCCGGAGAGTGACTACAATGCGGATGATCTGCCCACGCTCGGATTTCCGTACAACAATACGCGGCGGACCCGCATAAACGGACTGGGCGAGGGGGGTATCAGTTTCATCAACACAGGCCGCGGCCGCGATCTGGGCGCCGCCGTACTGGCCCTCGACACCCGCGGAGCCGATCAGGTCCGCGTGAGCTGGACCGGAGCTACGGTGACACCGAACAGCCGTGTATACGCGATCCGCCTGCAGTACAGGAATGGTACGGATGGTGAATTTGCGGATGTGACCGGTATGGATGGCGGACCCGTGGAGTATATGCGGAGCACCATCACCGGTCATGAGCAGCGCTTTGAATCGGTGCATCTGCCGCCGGGGGCCCTCGACCAGCCCAATGTGCAATTGCGCTGGAAATACTATTTTACCGGCGAACGCATCAGCCAGGAGAGCGGGGCCCGCGATGAACTCCGGCTCGACAATATCCTTGTAACTGCAACTCCATCTACATCCATCCGTGAAGAACAGGAGGGGACGCCGCGGGAATTCAGGCTTGAACAGAACTATCCGAACCCTTTCAACCCGGCAACGGTCATCAGCTTTATGCTGCCTGAATCGGCAACGGTAAGGCTTGCCGTTTACGACGGCATAGGCCGCGAAGTCGCATTGCTGGCCGATGGCCTGTACGGAGAGGGCCGTTACGACATCCGGTTCGACGCATCGCGCCTGTCGAGCGGAATCTATTTCTATCAGATCAGGGTGGTGCTGAAGAGCGGTGAAGAGCTCCGGCGAACAAGAAACATGGTGCTGGTTAAGTGATTACTTGCCCTCCCCCCGCCCCCCTCTCCCCCGTCATGGTGAGCGCAGTCCCGGCAAGCCGGGACGAAGTCGAACCATGTGGGCAGTGCAAAGCACTGCACGGGTAATTCGCCATTTAACAAGGGTATACCCTACTCCGGAGAGCGTTAACCCGGAGGAAACGAATAGCACGATTCTCAGAGCCCAGCTTCCGCTGGGCTCACGTGCTTCGACTTCGCCCTTCGACTCCGCCCTTCGACTCCGCTCCGCTGCGCTCAGGACTGCGTTCAGGACTGCGCTCAGCATGACGTTAGGGGTCACCACTTCTACTTCCACATTCTATTGTTCAATTGTTCAACTGTTCTACTGTTCCCTTGTGATCCCGCTAATGGTGTGTCCGAAAAAGACCGCATTTGCGAACAATTTATTGGTTCCGAACCAGAACGCGCGGAAGTGCGGATTGTCGGTCATCAGTATGGTGCGACCCGAACCTGTTCCCGATACCACAATACCGGAGGAGTCTCTAAGGCGGTCGAGGTTTTGTGATGAGATGTATCCGCTCAGAAGCGGGGAGGATGTGTAGCGCAGCGGGGCCGCGTACGGGCTTGTAGGGGATTCCATAATGAGAGTGCTGTTGCGGAAAACGCTCATCAACTGCCTGCGGTAACCGTATGAGAGCGGATGTGTGAGGTCAAGGCGGGCCTCGAAAATGGATCCGCCGATCACCTGGGCCCCGCGGTTCAGCGCCGCATCAATGTAGGGTTTGGGCGTGGCGGATTGGTCGCCGTTATCGTTGTCGTCATCGCCGGAACCGTTGAAGGATGCTTTGGCCAGGTTGTTGTTCACGGCCCACCGCGCGGCGCTCTTCTGGGCGATCAGTGTGCCGCCGGACGAAACCCAGCGCCGGAGGCGTTCAATGGTACCGGAGCCAATCCGGTTGTAGTTTCCGTTTACCATCACGATGGTGTTGTAACGGTCGAGATCGGCACTGTTGAACACATCGATATCGACCATACTCACGGGAATGTTGTATCGCTGGTCGTACTGATGCCATATCTCACCGGCTTCACCAGCCGAAACACCGCTTCCTACTACAACCATCATCTCCGGCTTCCTGAGGGTGTTGAAATTTGGACTCCCCAGGTCGATCCCGTCAAGGGAAAGTCCTGTTTCAAGGGCATATACATCGATCGCGTCTTCATCAGCAATCGTCTGCATGATGCGGTTCAGCTCAACACGGCCGATACGGTCCTGGATACCGGTTGCCACCATGATAGTGCCATAGGTGAAATCACGCCTGCCGTTAACAGTTGCGGCGGCAAACGGCCGGGCAGCCACTTTTACCCGCACATTCTTCTCCAGAAGGCGGTTGAGGGCACGAGGGGCATAGTATCCGTCCCATTCGAATACGAAGGCATAGGGATCGGTTATATTGTAGAATATTGCGGAGGGGAATGTGGGTTGATCAAGCTTCTCGCCGAGCAAATTGCTGTTCCAGGCCCGTCCGCGCAGTTCTGCATAGGGGATGTTGAACGCGAGCGGGAGTGTCCATGTGGAGATGTCGTAGAACAGGCTGTCGGTGAAGGTGGTCCGTTTCTCAAACAGGCTGGTGAGAAAGCGGTACTGAGGTTGTTCGGTGGGCACCACCCAGGCCTCGCCGGACCCGAAGCGCTGACCGTCGATGGTCACTTCACGGTCCAGTTTGTATACCTCAATCTGATGGCCATGCAGGATATCGAGCATGTGGTAGACACGGGCCGGATCGTGCGTGTCGCCGAAAACGTACCCTTTGATGGCCGACCGCCGCGCTTCATCGATGGCTGTCCGGTAAAAATCGCGCATGAACGTGTTGAACTCTGTGCGAAGGTCGAAGGTCCCTTTTACGGTAGAAAGGGATGTGAGGAACTGGTTCCGGATGGTAAAGGGAAAGCACACTTCACCGTGCTGACTGTCCTGCAGATGGCCGCGCGAACTTGCCTGTTCGAACAGAATACCGATCGTACCACGCAGATCGGGATAGGTTGAGCCCTTGCCTGGATAAAAATCGTCGAAGCTCTCTTTAGTGTAATAAAGGGAGCCGATTTCGTTCAGAAATTCAGCGTGGTATTCGGCCAGCTTTGCGGTAAGCTCAAAATTCCGCTCCGGGGTGAGCGGATTGTTCCGGGCGGGGATACCGGGCTGAAAAAAGTAGGTGGCCTGTGTTCCCATCTCATGGTGATCGGTGAGCACGTTGGGCATCCAGTGGTTGTACATGGCAATGCGCCCGCGGCTCGACGGATGCTGAATGGGCATCCAGTCGCGGTTCAGGTCGAACCAGTAGTGATTGGTTCGCGAACCCGGCCAGTTTTCGCGGTGTTCCCGTGTATTCGGGTCGGTATTCTGGTTAAAGCTTTTGTTTGTGTTCGCCCATGAGGCAAAGCGGTCGAGGCCGTCGGGATTCACCGAGGGATCGAGCAGGATCACCGTATTTTCAAGCAGTTCTTCAATTTCGGGGCCCTGCGCGGCGGCGTAATAGTAGGCGGAGAGGGGTGCGGCATTCGATCCGCTCGGCTCATTGCCATGCACGCTGTAGCCCAGCCAAACTACGGCCGGCATCTCGTCAACATTCAACTCTCCCGACCGTGCCGGGTCGGTAAGCTGCAGGTGTTGCTCCCTGATCTGCTCAATATTAGCCTGATTCCGGGGCGACGTTATGGTGAGCATCACCAGTTTGCGGCCCTCGTATGTTCTTCCGAACTCTGTTATCGTAACACGGTCGGATGCAGCGGCAACCGCCTCCATATATTCGCGGAGCAGGTCATGACGCACATGCCATTCACCGACCTCATATCCGAAAACCGATTGTGGCACGGGTATATCCGCATTATAGGCTACATCCTGAGGCAGATAATAATCGAGCCCCTTCTGCGCGTGGGCGGTTGATAACGGCAGAAGAAGAAGGATAAGGGTAAGGATGGGGATCAATAAGATACGTTGGGTCATGGCAAGCCGGATAATTTGATTGATGGTGCTGGTTGGGCTGAAACGCAAAACTGCTGATGCGGCATTCCGCGCATGGCATGGATAATAGGATATTTACCCGAAAGAGAATTGAAAAAGCTTTTAAAAGTTTGTATAAAAACAGGATGTGCTGTGCAGCCGATCAGCCCGCTGTTGCCTGAATAACCCCGGGTAGAGACCCTCACATCATAAAACCAGGTTGAAAAAGAGTCCGCTTATAATGATAAATACGGATACGACGCCAAAAAAAATCAGGATCAGTTTCATGCTCATCACTTTTTTGAGCAGGGCGGCTTCGGGGATCGACAGGCCAATAGTTGCCATCATGAAGGCGATGGCTGTACCGATAGGTATGCCTTTGGCTACAAAAACCTGGATAACGGGCACAATGCCAGCGGCGTTGGCATAAAGCGGAACGGCCAGAATAACTGCCATCGGTACAGCGAGCATGTTTTCAGGACCGATGTATGGTTCAAAGAACCCCTCGGGCACATAGCCGTGAATACCCGCCCCGATACCGATGCCTATAAGCACATAGAGGCCTACTGCTTTCAGTATAGAGACCGCTTCGCGGCTGATTTCGGGCATGCGCTGCCATAAAGACTGCTCTCCGGGTTCAAAATCGCTGGTTGCCGAACTGTTGCGCTGAAGAGACTGCACCCAGTCGGTAAGCAGGTGGTCGAGTTTGAGTTTTTCTAGTACATACCCGCCCAGAGTGCCCAGAAGAATGCCCGTTGTGGCATAGATTATCGTAAGTTTCAGCCCAAATACACCCAGGAATACGGCTATTGCCACTTCATTTACCAGCGGGGATGTAATCAGAAAGGCAAACGTAACCCCGAGTGGTATACCACCCTTCACAAACCCGATAAACAGGGGCACCGACGAGCAGGAACAGAACGGGGTTACCGCACCGAAAATGGCTGCAAGCAGGTACTGCATGCCGTAGAGCTTTCTGGATGAGATAAAATCACGCACCCTTTCGACCGGAAACCAGGCATTTACGACCCCCATCAGCATGCTGATCAGGAAGAGGAGAATCATAATCTTGATTACATCATAGACGAAAAAGTTGAGGGCATTACCAAGGCGGGTGCCCTCTTCGATGCCGATCAACCCGTAAATAAGCCAGTCGGCGAAAAGTTGGGTCCATTCGAACATCTGCGTGTCAGCTCAGAAACGTTTTGATTTCATCAACTGTAGGGATGCGCCCCGACACTTTCACCACCTCATCGATCACCAGTGCGGGTGTCGACATGATGTCGTAGGCCATGATTTCAGGATAATCCACGATTTTCGTAACCGATGCCTCAATGCCAAGATTTTCGAGTGCTTTTTTCACATTCATCTCAGTGTCGCGGCATCTTGTGCAGCCCGGGCCTAATATTTTTATGTTTTTCATAGGTTTAAGTGATTATCGATTATATCGTATATCGTAGAATTACGATGATTTAGGTTAAAAAAAGTCAGAAAAACTCTAAAAACAGCTTTTTCGCCTCCTCCCAGTTTTCGCGGTCAATGCAGTAGTGTACTCTTGGCGGATCAATAGTACCCCGGATCAGCCCCGCTTTTTTCAGTTCCTTCAGGTGCTGCGACACGGTAGACTGGGCCATGGGCACCTGGTCGAAGATAGTACCGGCACAACAGGCATTGATCGAACTGAGATACTTCAGTATGGACACACGTACGGGGTGGCCAAGGGCTTTCGCGTAGCGTGCCAGCCTGGCATCATGGGTGGATATGCGTTTTGCTTCTGTTTTCATAGTTCATCGTAAAAATACGATGATCAATTTTTAAAACCAAAATATCTTTATGTATGGCATCGAAGCTGCTAAAAAATGAGGCTGCTATACAAAGAGTGATATTTTGGCGGGAATTGGTAACTGAGGTGTATCGGCAGCCGGATACGAAACAGATTCAGCCGGCAAACTCTTTCAGCCACTCCTCAGCAGTGAGTACAGGAATAGTTGACAGTACAAAATCGGCTTTATTCCGGGTTATAATACAGTTTGACTGGTTTCCGACGGCGCATTCATGCTGTAGCGCGTCTTCAATATCGGCCCAGCCCATGGCAATCGCCCGTTCAGCCATGCTGCGCGTCACATCCAGGATGCTGATGAAAGAGGTGAGATCGGCCAAAACGCGCTCTGCATTAACATCCCGGTGAAAACGCCCGATCAGATAAGCCAGAACTGGTATGCTTACAACGCTGAAGCCCAACGGAACAGACCATTGTATATGATAGGCGACCAGACGCCGGGCGTCAGAATGCCAGGGTTCCCGGTTTGCAATGAGGTCCAGACAGACATTTGTATCGAGAAATGTCATGTTTGGCCATGCTTTTTTTGAAGATGTTCACCATAAATCTGTTCACCTTCAGCCGCCAGATTGGCATTGATTATTCCTGATGAGCTCTTCAATGCATCAAGTTTTTCCTCAATCCGGTTGTTCTGTTCTATAAACTCGGAAAAAAGCTGAGAAACCGATTTCCCCCGGCGCTCTGCAAGAGATTTGGCTTTGGTGATCACACTGTTTTCGATTGAAAGGGTAAGTTTGGTACGCATGGGAATTGGTATTTCTGATCAGCGTTTCTTTATCACAAATCGTACGTATGATAAAAAATATTGTACGTATAGTCAAGTCGTCCGCTACAATCTGCTGTTACCGCCTAACTTTGATGGCTGATAAAAATGAGAGCCGTATTCGTCTCCTCCGCCATGCTCAGAGCAATACTCCCGAATGTTTTTCCATTCGGACCTGGTTTGCCGAGCCCCATTATAACCAGGTCGTGGCTGGCGGTCTGCCTCACAATCTCGCCCTTTACGTCATCGCTGCGAACGATAAGGGCCACTGTTTTATCCGGGATGATGCGCCCCGAGAACCGGGTGAGGTCTTTCTGTTTTTTCTGTACAACAGAATCGGGTGTACCGGCGGGCATTATCTGTAAAAAAGTGATGTCGGGCTGGCTGGCTCTCCAAAGGCTGGCCGCAACCCGTGCCCTGAGGGTATCGTGGGTAGCCATGCCGGCAACAGGGATGAGTACTTTGCGGGCTTCGGTAATTTTCCATCCGCTGTAGGGCTGCCGCATAACAACCACATCACACCTGACCCGTTTCACAAGTTTTTCCAGGTTATTTGTCGTCTGGAGGTCGCTGAAACTGCTCAGACCGAGCAGCATACTCCTGCAGCGGTGTACCTTAACCACGCGTTCGATCTCCTCCCAGGGCTCGCTGGCAATGGTAGTGAGGGCGTCGGGACGTAATCCCGAATCAAAAGCAGCTTTAAGCGCTAACTGCATTGTATCACGGTTATTTGTTAACCGAATGTGGACATCGTCCTGGTCGTCACTGGGAATCACGATGGACAGCAGCAGAACACGTCCGACAACGGGCGGCGCAAGTGCATTTGCAACGAATACCATAGATCCGGCATTTGCTGGATTGGAGATCGGGAGCAGTACGAGCGGATTCAGGCCCCGCAGGCGTACAAGGTCAGGGTCGAGTGCTTCTTCGGAGGCGTCTATAGCCCGAGCCCGCTGTATGAAAAAGGATGCAAACAGTACAGAACCAATCAGAAGCCAGATCAGCGATATAATACCTGCCGAAGGCACGGCAACGGCCTGAAACAGGGCCAGTGCGATACAGGCCGACATCCCGATTACGGGCAGCACCGGATACCATGGAACGCGGAATGTGTTTGCTTTGCCGAATGTTCGTTTCCGCATAAGCATCATCACACCGTGTGCAAGTGCAAACGTGATCAGAAAAATGAGACTTGATGCAGCGCCGGCAGCGGCAACATCGGGAATGATGATGATCAGTACCCCGACTATACCGCAGGTAGTAAGGATGGCCCTTACGGGTGTTCCGTGCCTGATGTCGATAGTGGAAAGATGGTGGGTTAGCGTACGGTCTTTGGCCATGCTCAGCGCAATGCGGGAACCGGCGAACAGATTGGCCTGCAGGGCCGAAAGCATGGAAAAAATGGCTGCAACGAGCACAAACCAGAACCCGAACGCCCCGAGGTAATTCTGGGCAGCTATGGCCACAACGGTTTCCGGGTTGGCGGCACTCACATCAGCAATTGATTCACCGGGTTGCATCCCGACTGTCATCACAACGAACAGGAGCGGAATGTAGATGGCCAGGCCGACCACAAGGGTACCCACCATCGCTTTCGGGATTGTTTTCTCCGGTTTTTTTATCTCTCCTGCTGCCGAAGCGATCAGATCAAAGCCCTGCAATGCGATAAAGGTATAGCCCATTGCGGCAATCAGCCCGCTGAACCCGCCCGTAAAGAAGGGGGTAACACTTTCGGTGATGTGAGAAAACGGGGTTTGTACCAAAACCGCGAGCCCTCCCGCAATAAGCAGGGCGAACACCGACAGCTTGATGATATTGGCGAAGGATCCGCCGCTGCCCTTCATCCGTATCAGTTTATACCCGTAATAAACCAGGGCCGCTATGGCCAGCAAAACCGGCAGGAACCGGTTATGTAAAATGGAGGCATAGTCACCGGACGGAATCTGCTGAAGGGCAAACGCGGCAAATGCGCCGAAACCCAGGGCATAGAGCACTGCCGCGACCAGCGATGCGAACCATACAACCCACCCCACGCCAAAGGCCACCTGCACGGTCAGCGCCCTTTTCGCATACGTATAGGTGCCCCCGCTCTGCGGATTGGCCGCTGCCATTTCGGCGAAACTGAGGGCCGTAATCAGGGCGATCACTCCGTTCAGCGCGAACGCCAGGATGGCCGACGGCCCGCTCACAGCAAACGCTACGCCGGCCAGGGCCAAAATTCCGCCACCAACCATCGCTCCCACCCCGATTCCGGTAGCGCCGGTCAGGCCGATGGTGCGGGTGG
>RECM01000229.1 GCA_007694035.1 Balneolaceae bacterium | reverse complement strand
AGGGACTGGTCGTGAACCCCGAAACCGGCGATATCTGGTCGACCGAACACGGCCCGCGCGGCGGCGATGAGCTGAACATCCACCATGCCGGGGCGAATTACGGATGGCCGGTTGCCACACGCGGACTCGATTACCGCACCCAGCAAGAATTTCCACATGCCGAAACGCGCCACGGTGCCGACCGCGGCATGGTCGATCCGTTCTACGAATTCCTGCCCACCCTGGCACCGGCCGGCCTGGCACTGGTCACCTCCGACCGGTTCCCGCGCTGGAAAGGCAATCTGCTTGCCGGAGGGCTTCAAAGCGAGCGCATCCGCCGGGTTGTTTTCGATGAAAACGAAGTGATTCACGAAGAAGAGCTGCTGCTCGGCGAAATCGGCCGCATCCGCGACGTCCGCGAAGGCCCCGACGGCTACATCTATATCGTAACCGACCACTCCGAAGGCGCCCTCTACCGCATCGGGCCCATGGAATAAAAACGCCAGACCCAAAGGTCAGACCCAAACGTCAGGCTGAGCGCAGGTCTGAGTGAAACGAAGACCAAAGTCGAAGCCCGTGGGGGCATCCTGATGCCCCTGTGCATTTCGACTCCGCCCCTCGCTCTCGCTCGGAGCTGCGCTCAATCTGACGTAGCATGCCCCTCGCTCTCGCTCGGAGCTGCGCTCAATCTGACGTAGTACACCAAATCTGACGTAGCACTCTTTAATTCCAGTCTCTACCTGATAAGCATCATCTTGCCCGTACCAATTATACCACCGGAGCGTACCCTGTAGATGTACAGGCCGCTGGCAAGGCCGGCCGCATCAAAACGTAGTACGTGACGGCCTCCCTGCAGAAACCCATCGGCCAGTACTGTAACCAGCCTGCCCTGCAGGTCAAATACCTCAACACGTGTATCGGCCGGTTCCCGAAGCGTAAAGGCAATGTTCGTAGCCGGATTGAAAGGGTTCGGGTAGTTACCATGCAGTTCCAGTGAAACGGCTTGCTCCCGCTCTTCATGACCAACGCTTGTCAACGGCCCGCTCAGATTGAAAGCTGCCAGACCTGAGGCTAGGGCACCTCCAGCGTAGCTTATCGATCCGGAAACATATAACCAGTCTGCCGCAACAGCCATATTTAATAATACAGGTCCGGCACCTGAACCAAGTGGATACCACTGGCCATCCTCTAAGCAGGCCACATTTTCTGCTGCTACACCGTCAACCCGGCTGAATACCCCGGCTACACAGAGCCGGTTCCTGTGAACAACCATAGCAGACAACTGGGGCGGGAGCAGATCAGCTATTCCTGATGCAATTTCAAACTCAGCAACCACCGACCACGAAGAACCATCCCACTCGATCAGGTTTGCCGGTGTTTGCACACTGCCTGCACGCGTGAAATTTCCGGCTGCGATAGTTCTGCCATTGTATTCGATCATATCGTTTATAACCCCGTCAATACCCGATCCTGCAGGCAGCCAGCCATTGCCACTCCATTGGGCAATTCCCGGTACCCCGGTTATACCAACGGTGGTGAAATTTCCGGTTGCATACAAGACCCCGCCCACGCTGAACAGCAGATCTACACGCCCGTCGAAAACCCCTCCCATCTGTACATATGTATCGCCATCGAGCCGGAATACCCGATCGGTTTCGACAGCAATCACGTCATCATTGTGCAGCGTGAATGTTTGAAAACGGCGGTTTTCATTCCCCAACCGGCGAATCTCAGACCCATCCCAATCCAGTATCCCCTCAATGGCCTGAGAGGGTTCGGGACGGTATTCTCCTGCCATATAGAGCCGGCTGCCCAGGAATTGCAGAGAACGGTATCCTGCCGGGTAAAAGATACCGTCAATGGCATTAGCGTTCCAATTCGTCCCGTTGAACACCGCCAGACCGCTGGTCGCTTCACTTCCAAAAATTTCGTAATACTCGGTGGTCACGAACAAATTGGTTCCCGCGGTTGCGAAATCGCTGAACATAACACCACTTCGTAGAAATGGGGCCAACGACCCGGGAACAGGTACAGGAGTCTGAAAAAAACCGGTGGAAAGTGTGGCCAAATGAATGTTGTAGGATGGTACCCCGGCAACCGAATGGTAGAGGCCGTAGACATACATTACATCCTCATCATCCAAAACCAATGCCCCGTTGATCTGATTTCCCTCGTAGGTTATGCCTGATGGATTCCACTGGTCGTCCTTCTGGAGCAAGGCTATGCCAGGTGCCTCAAATTCCGAACCATCTATTCTTGCAACCATGGAAAAACCTCCGGTTACCAGCAGAAAATCATCTATGGGCGCCAGCGCGGTAACCCGGAAATTGGGACCTCCGATAAGCCTCCATAATCCCTCGTCCCACGCAACTATGTAATGGGTTTCATCATCAACCGGATCGTAATAAGAGCCGGCCAGGATGAGTTGTCCGTCAAATATCGCCGAGTGTTCTATTTCAGAATCGAAAAGGCCGGGAAGCGGATTCCAGTTATCGCCGTCGAAACAGGCGGCATAGTTTGCTGCGCTCCCGCCAGCCAGGCTAAAATCGCCCAGAACATACAGACAGCCGTTCAGATATTCCAATCGCCTTACCAAACCACCCGGTACCCGGCTACCCTGATCCACACCCGTGCCCACACTGTGGAAGCTGCTGCCATCCCACATTACGATATTTCGGCTTGTGGTGCCTGCAACCGGCCCGAAAGCCCCGCCGATGTAAAGCTGATCATTTACAACACGAAATGTTATAAAGCTGGATCCACCGGGGTAATCTCCCGCGTTCCCCGGTATATGCCAGCTTGTACCGTCCCAAAAGGCAAGACCGTCGGCAGGAATGCCGCCTATCTGATCGAAAGAGCCTGCTACGAACAGTTTATCGTCAAATACAATCATGTCGGATATATGGGTTAACGACAAGCCGGTCTGTGATTCATACAAGCGTGCTGCCCTGATACCACCGCCCACCGGTTCCCAGTTGGTGCCGTTCCATCGCGCGATACCTCCCGCTGCCGGATCCGAACTAATCCCGCTGAAGTGTCCTGCTGCATAGACGCTGCCGTTGTACTGCACCATACGGGTAACCATCCCGTTCAGACCAACCGGCTCGAAGCGGGAATCCCAGCGGATATCGTCGGCATGCGATGATGGCGATTCAACATTGCCGATGGCCGGAGATTTCTTATAACCACCCCATGAGACCGAACCCGGCACTTTTTGCTCCATCGGATTCTGATTTTTAAAAACACGGTTATACCATGCTTCCCGGTTTAATACCAGGCCACTCGACATCACACGATCTGTTCTGATACGATCCGTACCTGACAAATAAGAATTTGAACGCTCTGTGTTCAACTGCTCTGAACCGGTGGGCCAGTTAACCGACTGACGTGCTTCAGAAACATTAAACTGCCCTGTAACCAGTACCATAATCATGAACATGGCCAGTATACTGACCGTTTGGTTCATTCTTCGAGTACTTGTTGACATATGTACAACAAAGAAAGACGTAAGATTCGGAATCATTAATTTTTTCGCACTTGTTAACATTTTATCCTTTTTTAATGTTATTCAAATCCGCTGTTCGTTTCACTTTCTGCGTGGTTTCTCTTTTTCAATCAACACCTGTGCCAGGAAAACATCATCAATAATCAGTGGCCATTTATCACAAATACTGACAAAGCAGGCAGGTTGAACCCGGCAAGCCACCATCGGCTATCTGCATACCACTTGCAAACATAACCTTCGAATTGACTTATAACGTCAGGAAACCGGGCCGGTTCCTGATCAAATTTACATCTCTGTTTACAGGGCCGGGGGCCGGTGTAAACCCGCCCCAAAATTTTACTCCAACCTGTCAATTTTATTTATTACACTTACGTTTTGAACAGGCTAACGTTTTAATACCCAACCAACTTTGCTCCATGATGACCCGACATATCCTCGCCATTGCTGCCATTCTCCTCTTTTGCACCCTCACCCCGCAACAGGCTGCCTCCCAGCACCTCCGCATCGATGTCAAAAAACATGTACTTGATAACGGGCTCACCGTTCTGGTCTGGGAGCGTCCTTCGGCAGGGCGCATCGGCACGCGCAGCTTTTACAAGGTCGATATTGCCGCCGAGCGTCCCGGTACCGTCGGGCTCACACACATGCTCGAGCACTTTCTGTTCAAGGGATCCGACATCGCCGGCACCGCCGACTGGGAGGCTGAGCGCGCCGTGGCCGAACACGTGGAACGCCTCGAACGGATGATCACCGACGAGGAAAACCGCAACCGTGGATGTTTCCTGCAGCGCGATGTTTTCGCCGAGGTTGAGGCCGATTGCCGCACGCCCCTTATCGACTCCCTGCGCACAGCGCTTGTTGAGGCCACCGCCTTCCAGAACAGCCTGGCCCACACCACCTGGTACGACTGGGCCGTGCAGTCGGCCGGCGGCACCAACTCGACCGCATCCACCGGCCGCGACTGGATGAAGTTCGACATCGACCTGCCCGCCAACAAGCTCGAGCTGTTCATGTGGACCGAGCGCAGCCGCGTCGAACATCCCGTTTTGCGCCACTTTGAGCCCGAGAAGGAGGTCGTGGTCGACCAGATCCGCCGGTACGACAACCGTCCCGACGGCAAATTCTCCCGCGTGATGCGCTCGCTCACCTACGACGCCCATCCCTACGGCTGGGCCCACTGGTTCAGCGATCTCACCCGGGCCACCCGCGAAGACCACTGGGAGATCTTCCACAAGTATTTCATCCCCCAGAACACCGTGCTGGTGGTGGTGGGCGAGGTCGATGCGGATGAGGTTTTCGAAATGGCCGAAGCCTACTGGGGCAGCTGGCAGAAGGGGCGCCCCTCCCCCCGGCTCCGCACCGTCGAGCCGGAACCCGTAGGGCAGAAGCGTCTCACGGTGGATGCGGCCGCCGGCCCGGCCGTAACCATGCATGTGCCGATGCCGGCCGTTGCACACCCCGACGCCCACGTATTCGACGTGCTTGCCGAACTGATCGGCGGCTCCCGCGGCCTCCTTGCCGCCGAACTGATCGACCGGCAGGGAATCGCGACCGGAACCGGCGCCTCATCTTGGACATCCAAATATCCGTCGCACTTCGAGATCCAGGCCGACGGACGCTCGAACAGCGACCTCGACGCCATCGAGACCGGAATCAATTCGGTTCTTGAGGCAGTCGCCAGCGGAAGCGTTACGCCCGCCGAAATCGAGGCCGCCGCCGGACGCCTCGTGCTGAACCTGGCCCGCAGCCTCGACGAAATCGGCCGCAGCGCTGTCACTATCGGCAGCATGGAGTCGATCTACGGATGGGAGCATCTGAACGACCTGCCCGGCCTCTGGTCCGGCACCACACCAGCCGACCTCGCCCGCGTTGCACAACGCTATTTCGGTGAAAAAATGCAGACCGTCGGCCATTTGCGGCGTATTCCTACTGGCGGCAGCATGGCTTCAGCAACGGAATACCGTGGCGACGGATATTCGGGTCACTTGTCCGACAGGCAGGCGGGCCACCTGGTCGGACGTCATGATTCGGAGATACCGACCGGTTCGGATGGGCTCAACTCAAAGGCACTCAACTCAATGGCACTCAGCTCAATAGCACTCAACTTAGTCCGCCCCGGCACCTACCCGTTCGGCGGGCCGGTGGGAGCGCACTTCCTGCAGCCGGAAGAAAAACTGCCGGGCTCCGCTTTTTCCGGGCCTGATGAAACCGGTGATGCCGGCAAATACCCGGTTACGCAATCAACGTCGGCGCTCAAAACGATAACTGTCGATCCCCGAGAACCTCTTGCCATTTCTGAACAGCCCTGGTACACGCCGCCGTGGATGGTGGATCGGCGTCCATCCGGTTTCAGCGCCCCTGCGCCGACGCCCGATTACCGCGACCTGACGTACGATCCCGTCGGCTTCGCCCCGCCCGATCCCGACAACTACCGGATCACCCTCGACAATGGCCTTACGACGTTCGTCGTGCCCGACAACCTGCTGCCCATGGTACAGGTGTCGGTGCTGATCGACGCGCCTGCGATGCGAGATCCACGCGGCAAAGAGGGCCTGGCCGCGCTCACGGCCGATCTGCTGCGTACGGGTACATCCACCAGGAGCAGCGCCGACATCGAACACATACTGAACAGCATGGGGGCTACGCTCAGCATCAGCAGTAACCGCAACCGTACCCGCCTCCACGCCCTGGCTCCATCAACGGCCGACATTTCCGCCCTGGTCGGGCTTCTCGGCGAGATGGTTGCCCAACCCGATTTTGACAACGCGTTCGATACGGAACGCGAACGCCATGCCCTGCGGGCCGGCCGGGCAGCCGACAATGCCGCGGCACAGTCGCAGGCCCTGTTCGAGAAAACGCTCTACGGAGATTCCCATCCGTTTGGCAGGCGGCCGTCGCCGGCATCGGTGCGCAGCATTACACCGGGCGACGTAAAAACCTGGCACCAGACCCGCTTTACGGCAAACCGGATCACCTTCGCTGTGTCGGGTGCGGTATCAGCCGAAGAAGCCGGCAGAGCCCTGCGGCAGTCCCGGCCACTTAACGCACTACCGCCCGGTGGCAGCATCCCGCACGACAACCTGCCCGGTCCGTTTAAACCCGACGGCATATCGCTGGTAACCCGCGACATCGATATCCGCCAGGGCCTCATCATTATGGGCCACAAAGGGATTGAGGGACTGCCCGACGACCACGCCGCCCTCGAAGTGATGCACCACATCCTGGCCGGCGGCGGGTTCATCTCCCGCATGATGGAGCTGCTCCGCACCCAGACCGGCATCACCTCCGCCCTGTTCGGCGAGGTCGAGCCCGGCCGCGGCACCCCGAACCCGTACCTGTGGCGCTTTGGAGGTAATCCCGACACCATCGCTGAAGGTATCCGGCTGGCACTCGAAGAAATCCGCAAGATGTACGAGGATGGCGTAACCGAATACGAATTCGAATCGGCCCGCACCTCCTACATGGACGGCCTCGTGCCCGCATCCTACGATACCCCGCACAAAACCGCTGAACGGCTCGCCCAGAAGCACCTGTTCGGCCTGTACGACTACCAGTCGCCGCAGTACCTGAACTATTACGCCGGGGATGCGGCCCAGCTCGACGCCCTCAGCCGGCTCACCCTTGAGGATGTGAACAGGGCCGCCCGCACCTATCTCGATCCGGAAAACATGGTCATCACCATCGTCGGGCCCATAGAAACCATCAAAAACAACGCGTCGTCTGAAACCAGGCAGTTGCTCGGGTGGTGAGAGCCTCCTGCGAGAGTCCGGAGCACGGCCTAAAAGAGCGCAGGCTGAGCGAAGTGAAAGCCGAAGTCGAAGGGCGCAGCGGAGGTCCTCGCAGAGTGGCTCTCTCCGGATGATGAGCCTGCGCTACTCCACCCGGCTGATTTCATGGATCAGCCGGGCAATCTCCCCGATCTGCTCTTCGGCCGTTTCCAGGTCACCAAAATCCTCTGCGAAGATGGTTACAATGACCGGCTTCTCCCCGAAGATGATGCCCGAATCGCCCCTTACGTAGGTCAGGGTCCCTGTTTTGTGGGCTACGTGAATGGAATCGGGAAGATAGCGGGGGATCAGCGTTTTGTCGGCGCAACCGGTCAGCATATCCAGCACAAGCTCACGTGAAGACGCGCTCAGAAATTCCGTGCTCACCGGGCTAACGTTGGAGGAATCTTCCGTTATCCAATCCCGGCTCATCAGATCTGAACCCTGCAGATGGTGGCCCATGATCGCGAGCAGTACCCGGTTCATATCGGCCGCGCTCGTATAGTTCTGACGCCCCTCCTCAATAGCCTGAAAATCCATCATGTAGCGTGCCAGTACGGTCTGGTCCATATCCAGCTCCGCCATCAGCCGGTTGATCCTCTCCATTCCTATCCGCCGGATGATGATATTCGTTGCAGTATTATCCGAAACCCGGATCATCTCGCGGGCAAGGTACTCCAGCGTATACTCACCGCCTGGTCCGGCATGTTGCAGCTCGCCCGATCCGCCAACAATATCGCCTGAGGTCATGGTATACGTCTCATCCAGAGAAAGCTCGTTCCCGTCAACCATCCGCATCAGTTCGGCCAAAATGGGGATTTTAATCACACTCGCCGAGGCTACCTGCCTTCCGGCATTGCGGGCATACAATTCTGCCCCGTCTGCATCATGTACGGCAACCGAAAACAGGGCATTACCCGCCGCTTCGTCCAGAAATGCATCTGCCGCCTGCCAATGATTTTTATTCTCCTGGCCGGCACATCCTGCTATTAAAACAACCAGGAGCAGAAGATTTCGCAAAGTGTTTATCATAATATTGATATATCAATATGAAAGAACCACCTGCAAGAGAGCCACCTGCGCAGAGTCCGGAGCGCAGCGGAGGTCCTCGCAGAGTGGCACTCTCCGGGGTACCCGTACCCCGGGGAATCTCTCATATTAACCAAATCCCACCAAAAACCCGCAGGGTCGGGGCATTTAAATGCCCCCCAATGATTTACTCTTCAGGGAGCGCCGCATTGCGGCGCACTCCTGAAGAGTAAATCATTTTATCATTTCAGCAAGGTTATTGCCCGCGTCTGGCTGTATCCCGGTGCTTCCATCCGTACCAGGTATTTGCCGCTGGTCAGGCCGGCCGCTTCAAACCTCACCTGGTGCTTGCCGGCCGACTGCTGACCGTTGTACAGGGTGCTCACGAGCCTTCCAAGAATATCGTAAACACGGATCGTAACCTGCCCTGCAACACCGGTTTCGTACGGGATCACCGTTGTCGGGTTGAACGGGTTCGGATAGGCGTTGCCGAGATTGAACGAAACCGGGAATTCACCCTTGTCGCCAATGCTGGTACCCGTACCATCCCATTCGTATACACGCTTGAATATATTGGCCAGTTCCTCTCCGGAATTGATACTCAATGACGCGGCATTAAGCAGACCGCGGTCGTTGTATTCAAATACATCCTCGGAGAACCGGTACGACTCTTCTTCCATCGGAAACTCGATACCGGCCCTGTATGGTTTTACATTTTCGTCGTAGTCGATCACATAGGCCATTTGTGGGATCCACAGGTGGTGGTCCCATTCCAGGATTTCGATCTTCTGCTGCAGCATCTGGCCATTACTCCAGTCGTAGGTAACATACCGCTCAGTTCTGCTTGCAAATACCCAGATATTGTCTTGCAACTCCTGCTCGTAAAAATCAGGCAGCTCCGCCATCAACAGCGGCAGCGACAGATAGGTACCGGCCTGCTCTTCGATCCTGGCGTTGATTTCAGCCATATCGGCCATCCGGGTATTCATATAAATTGTCCGGCCAATCGGTGTCCATTCGCCCGACCACATATAATCGGTCTGCATGAGATCATCACCATAAACGGTCATTTCATATTTCTGGTCCTGAACCCATCCATTTCCGTCGTGATGTGAACCAGTCCAGCTTGTCATATAGAAGTCGTCTTCAATAAAAGTGTAGGTAAATGAGTCTCTCGACACCTTCTCCCACTCCGATCCCATCCAGACATCATATTCAATATGAAACAACGTCAATTCACCGCTCGACCAGCTGTATCCATAGATAAGCCGGTACCTTTCAGCCGGCATATACTGGCCATTACCGGCGTAATTTTCCTCAAGAATGGTTTCAATCTGGTCATAGTCACCTTTCATAAAGGTAATTCTGCGGGCAGGCATCCATTCCGATCCGTTCCAGGAACTGATCGTCTCGGTTGCCGGGAAATCACCATTGTAGGTATATCTTGTTTCCTCATTGTCCACCCACTCCGATTCGTCCCAGACCTGAAGCAGCTGGCGGTGCAGCCTGGTTTTCTCTGCCTGGATGCCGATACCGGATGCATCCGGATGGTTAAATTTTTCTGCAATCTGCATTTTCTGAATCCAGTTTGCGGCCCTGTGTTTGGGCATCTCCTGAGAAATTCCCGACATGGGGAGCAAGAACAACAGCACTAAAAGGCTGACAAAAGCGTAGTTCGATTTCTTATACATATACGTCACATTATTTATTTGGTACGGAAGGCTTTTGACATGCATTATCCCCTTAGTTATTTGTTACACGGCCTTCCAGGGCTGTAACTCCGGCATTCTACGTATGATGCGGATAAAGTTTCAGCCTCCCCAAAAAAAGTTTCACCTGCTAGAGAGAGCCACCTGCGCAGAGTCCGGAGGTCCTCGCAGAGTGGCTCTCTCCGGGGTACCCGTACCCCGGGGATCTTGCTATTCAGCTAAATCTGCGCCCAGTACCCCCCGGGTCGGGGCATTTAAATGCCCCAAAAATGATTTACTCTTCAGGAAGCGCCGCTGCGCGGCGCGCTCCTGAAGGAAAATCATTCCAGCAGTCCGGCAAGGGTTTTTTGATGGCGGGTTTTTTGTTCGGTAAGCCAGTCCACTTGTTGTTTTATTTCGGAGATTACATCTTCGGGGTGGTAGTGGCCGGGGGCGCCGGTGTGGGCGTAGTCGGCGCGGATCTGTTCATCATCCGGTATGGTGAGATCGTTGAGGGAGGCGGCAACCCGGCGGTAGGCCTCGCGGAAGGGGACACCATCAGCCGTGAGGCGGTTGGCTTCGCGTGTCGCAAACAGCTCCCGACTAAGGGTATTGCGGCAGGCATCCGGGTTGAAAGAAAGTCCCCGCAGCGACATGCAGACCGCTCCGGCGAGCTTCACCGCGTGCAGCGAAGCCTGCATCACCGTCTTTTTGGTGAGCTGAAGGTCGCGGTGGTACCCCGACGGCTGATTGGCCCCGATACCGGCCAGCACGGCCCGCCACCCGCCGTATTCATGGCCCGATGCCCGGATCAGCTCCCAGATATCCGGGTTTTTCTTCTGCGGCATGATGCTGCTGCCCGACTGCTGATCGGCCGATACCGTCGCGATCGCGCGGTCAGGATGTACAAAACCCACCACGTCGGCGGCCATCCGGTTGAACGTGGATGCCCCGTAACCCATCGCATCCACCACCCGCAGCTCCGATGCGCCCCGCGACAGCTGAACCGCCGTAACGGCTGCCTGCACCGACCCGAAACCGAGCTCCGATGCGATAAACTCACGGTCAACTGCAATCAGCGGCACGCCGTAACCCGCGGCACTGCCCAGCGGCGACCGGTCGATGTGGTGCAGCGCCTGCTTCAGGTTTTCAAGGTCGGCCAGAAGCAGGCTGATGTAACCATGCGCCCAGGCGTCGACCGAGGTGGGCATGGCCGGCTGCATATGGGTATGACCGGCAAAATAGACGCCATTATACCGAACCGCCGTCTCGTGCAGCAGTACGGCCGTGTCAATCCAGAGCCCGGCCAGTTCCGTGAGCTGCCGCTTCAGCCACAGACGGATGTCGGCCACAACCTGGTCGTTCCGCGACCGGCCCGCGTGGATTTTGCCGCCCAGGTCGCCCAGCTCTTCCGTAAGACGTCGCTCGACGGCCGAATGCACATCCTCATCCTCATCAGACAGTGTAAAACCGCCCTCCTCGTGGGCCTTGTACAGTTTTACAAGCTCGCGGCACAACTCCCCTGCCTCCGTGGCGGTGATCAGCCCGATCCGTGCCAGCATCCGCGCCTGGGCGATATTCACCAGGATGTCTTCACGCACCAGCAACCGGTCATATTCGCGGTCTTCGGCGGCGGTAAACTCAAAAAACCAGTCCGACGCGCCCGGCGCGCCCTCTTTTTGCCAGATTGTACTCATGATCGGTCGTGTTGGATTCGCAGGCTGTGTTATAGATTTCCGGGAAGATACGGATGTTAAAGTAGTCTTTTGAAT
>RECM01000131.1 GCA_007694035.1 Balneolaceae bacterium | reverse complement strand
TCAAACAGAAGGCGCTGCAGATGCCGGTTCCTGAAAAGATCGAACTGTACAACCGGTTCCGCCTGAACGACCAGCTCTCCTATTTCAAAAGCAAGCATGCCTACTTCAACCGGCGGCTGAAAGCGTACAAAAGTGCCACCTACCTGTTTCTGATGATATCGGTAACCTGGGGAGTGCTAAAACTGCTGGCCGAATTTATTGAACTGCCCTCGATTTTTATGGATCTGAGCCCGCTCGGGGTGATGATCAGCTTTATCGCGCTGGTTTCGACCTATGCCGAATCGAATAACTCGAAAGAGATGGAGTACAAATACCAGCAGATGGCCGAAGGCATCGAAGTGCTGAATAAAAAAACGCCCAGCATCCGGTCACACGCCGATTTTGAAGCCTTCGTGAAAGAGTGCGAAACCTTCCTGCGCACCCAGAATAATGAGTGGAGCCTGAAACGGCTTAATCAGTAGTCGTATTCCCGGCCTTAACCATATCCATTTGACGTAACGATTCATAAGACGTAACGATTTATCGATGTAACGATTTTCCCCTCCAGATCGAATATCGCTACGTCGCTACGTCTCAGGAATCGGATATCAAAATGTCGCATTCCGGCCATAACCAAATCCATTTGACGTAACGATTCATAAGACGTAGCGACGTACCGATGTAGCGATTTATAACTCCAACCGGTGGCGGAGCAATTCACTTCGCGGTTCACTTGTTCACATGTTCAACTGTTCACTTGTTCGAAATGTGCTACAACCTGCAATTACCCCCTTTATTAACCCGGCCTTACCTATACTATTTGTTTATCGTACCGGCATGCCGTCGAACAACCTTCTCGTACTGCTCCATGAACCGCTCGTGATCGTACTTGCCGTCAAACAGTGATTCCTGCCCGGTTTCGGCCCGGTTCACAAGTTCAAAATAAGCCTGGGGAAATTCATCGGAATAAATTTTGGGAATGAGGCTGATATTCGTAAGCCCGATATACAGGCTGAACAGTACGAATACGGAGATAAGTACAACCGTCCGGTTTTCCGAACGGGTTGCAAGCCGGAATGCACTCACCTTTTCGCCGTTAAACAGAACCTCCTTCTTATAGAGAGAAATCAGGGCAAAAAGCACCACCAGCGCAAAAGCAATCATGCCCACAGGCTCGGAAAACTGCGGAACAAACGGGACCGTAACCATAGACAGTATGAACAGGGAGATGCTGCTATAGAACAGCACTACCATACCTGAAAAATAGGCGTTCTGATTGCGCATGATTTGGTATGCCATTACCATTTTATAGAGAAAAACCCCGATTAATGTTAGACCGGTGGCGGCAAAAACATACTCCACATACAGAAAATGGATGTAAAATATCCTCAGTGCAAAAAGAACCGAAAGTATGGTGAGGCTGAACAGTTCAAGAACGGAGACAGGGTCCTGCAGGCCTTTTTTTTGCACCACCTGTATACCCTGAACCAGGAAAACCAGTGCAAAAGCGGCTGCTACCAGACCCATCAGCTTCAGGCCGTAGCCATTCTGGGCCATGGCGGCGAATGCACCGGTGATAAGCAGGATTATGAGCAGGTAATATGTTGTGTTGTACTTACTCATCAGTTCGGCTGATAAAATATATAGTTAACATCATAGGTGTAGTACAGGTCCATCGATTCCCTGTGCCCGATCCCCTCGCTGTTTTCTTTCCTGATGGATGCCTGCCACAGAATAACATTGAGCAGATTCAACTCCTGGGTTTCCGTTAATGTGGGTAACAATGCCGTATAAGCCCTGTAGTAGTTCCCTTCTTCGGCAATTCCGTATATCCTGCTGAACAACCCGAAGTACTTATTCCCCTCAATCATCTCCCTGAGAAATTCACTGGCCATCAGGTTCAGTTCCCGCCCGCCCATACGCGAAAGCAGCAATATCAAGTTATACCGGATATCGATGAAATTATTGGAACCGATATCAAACTGTGAGAAATCGATACGGCTGGCTTTGGTCAGCGCTGAATCCAGATAGACAAATGCAAGCGGATCGAGGCTATCCATATATATTTTCTCGCCCATAAAAATGTACGCAAATGCCTTTTCATGCTCCCTCTCAAACAGTTCGGCGATCTCAACAGCTTTTTCCTGATATCCTGATGACGCAAGATTCACAGCCAAATCTTTCATCTGGTTCATGAAAAATGTAGTTTCAACATACTCGTAGCGGTCTCGTGACTGCTGGAAATTGGCCCGGTCGAATTTTACGTAGTAGCCCAGTGCCGTTTCGGTATCACCGCTATCAAATGACCGGTTGGCCAATATCAGGCTGATCAGGTTCAGATCAAATGTCGGTCCCATCGGATGTGAATCCATGAGATGTATAATCCTGATCAGCACATCATCTGAAAGCGGATAGGTATTCTCGTATTTGTAAAAGTCTATGTATGCTTTGCGCTCATGCCCCCTGGCCAACCAGAGATGGATCAGGTCGAGTTCCTGTGGAGTTCGGTAAAACTCTTCAAAAAGATCGTGTTTGTCGATAAAATTAAAAAACAGGTCTGTATGGAAGGTGTTACTGAACCAGCCTTCAAAATAATCTGGGTATATGAACAGCTCTCTGCGGGAATATTCACGGTTTCGAACACCATCGGTAAAATAGGGCATGGTAACCGGAACCTGCTCCTGCAGGAATGCGCTGCCGGTGTTGCGGAAATACTGCAACGCCATTTCAAGCTGTTCCTCCAGTTCAACTGCATTCACCTCAAGACCGCGGTCGAAAGCGTATTTGTGGCTGAACATGGCACGACGCTTTTTATTCATGGCCATCATATAATTTCTCTCGTCCGCGTCTGGTATCGCCATAATGAGCGCTTCGTATCCATCGGCCAGGGCGTTGAACACGCCGCGGTCAGACAGCGTCAGATTGGGAAAGAAATACCCCCGGTTCGATCGCAGGTAGTCCTTCTCAATATTGATCGGAAATAACCCGCTCATATACCCGGCCCTTATTACCGAATTACGGTAGATGGTAAGGGGAACATTGCTGGGATACTGTTCTCCGAGCCAGCGGACCATCGGAGCAGTTCTCTCCTTGTGACCGAACTGGTAAAAAATCGCCAGGATGTGGTTATAGTTATTGAACAGGCTTCCGATGAAATAATCATCCTGCCCGGCTAACCTGATCTGCTCAAAGCTGCGTATCACATTCCCTACATCACCTGTTGATGCATAGAGCGACGCCAGCGTGTGGTAACCGCCGTTGAATTCATTCGAAACCCTGCCATTAATTTCATAACTGCCGCGGGGGTAGTACACATCAAACACCCCGCTCCCTGCCGGATTTCCGAATGGGGAAACGAGCTGAAGCATCTCCGATGATTTTTCTGCGGAGGCCGTTCCAAACGTAAGCCACTGCTGAACGGCATAATTCAGTTCAATGGGGATCGCGGGCCGGAACAGGTTTACCCGGTTGAAGAACGTTAATACAAGTTCAAACCCTTCGTCTGCCATCATGCGCAATACCGCCTCAGTGCTGCTGTCGGGGTTGTAATAGTGATCGTAAGCCAGCATCGTGGTGAATTTGTTCAGCTCATCCAGCATAAATGAGTGGTCGGGATTCATCGACAACTCACTCTGATAGTACTCCAGTACCTTGTTCCTGATGTCGTTTTTAAAATCCGACCGGTCATGTTTATTGAATTTGAGCAATTGCCTGTACACCTCATTTGCCAGTGTAAGCCTGGTTCTGGAATCCTGCCCGTCGAGATAGGCCATCAGGGTGCCAGGGTCATAGCGTTCTTCCATCAGCAGATACTCGGCCTTCGCGTTATTATTCACCTCATTGCTTTTAAGCAGGGCCGCTGCTTTGGTACGAACATTCTCAATTACCCTGTCATTCTGCTTCCGCTCGGCATCAATCCAGTAAAAGATGCTCAATCCCGTCATCAGCACAATGGCGACTACGCTTGCAATGCGTTTTGGCCCGTATTTCATAAATGCCCTTGGAACGGCGACTTTTCGTGCACTTTTTTTCAGAAACTCCCGGCTGTCCGACAGTACGATCTCGGCTTTGGCAAGTTCAGCAACCTTGTCTCCCTCGATCTCCGAATAGCGCCGGATCCAGCTGGCATTCGGCCGGCATTCTTCATACCATTTTTCAAAATAAGACAACGGCCCGATGGGCAGGAGAAAATTTCCGCTCTTTCCACTATCGATCCAGCGGTCGAGTTGCTTTTTGAAATCCAGATAGGTCGAGAAATACTCAAATTCCTGGTTGGCCCAGCTCTTTAAACGGGTCCAGTTTCTGATAAGGCTTTCGTGCGTAATATCAAGAACCGTATCGGGCGATATGGATTGCGTTTCGGGGTCATCCGTCTTGAACGGCCTGATAAATGAGTTCCCCTCTTCACGGAAGATACCGAGCAGATCGCCAACAACCTGCGCCGTTATGCCTGGCGAGTCAATGATGTCGGTTATCTCATTAAGGCTCATCCGGTTACGAACAGCACGGCTATTGTCGATTTTGGTGAGGCAGCTGAATGCACCGCTTACAATCCTGTACCCATTTTCCCTGGTAATCGGGTCGCCAGGGTGCATCTTGTTGTAACGACTCCAGGCACTTTCATAGAGAAGGTCGGCATGGATCTCAATAACCCTGTGAAGGCCGGTCTCGCGATAGTACCCCCGCTGATGATCGGGAAGGGCTTTATACCATGTTAAAAATGTCTGTTGATCCGCATCGGGAAGTTCATTGGCTGGCATGCCACCGACCATGGCGTAGTGGAGCAGGTCCATCTCATTACTGCCTTCATCAGCAGCCCTCCATATCTGACTCAGCGCATGCTGCAGTATGGGGAGTTGGTCCACCCCTTCCGACAGGTCGTACACCAAACGCTCGACCAGCCGCTGGGATATCCGGTTGCCGCTCAGTACGGCTGGCTCTTCAATAACCTGTTTCAGGTCTCTGCGCTTAAGCCGTGGTACAAAAAACTGTGAAAATCCGATGTAGTCGGCCAACCCCCTGAATGCGGAACATTGCCCGATATAATCCGAGCGCATTGTGCAGACCACATAAACGGGAATATTCTTTTTCAGTGCGATCCGTGCCGTTTCCAGTAAAAGGTTCACCACAATCTGCGAATCCTGCGACGGAGCCTCGTTATAAAAATTTTCGGGATTCGTAAAAAATTCTTCAAACTGATCGGCCAGGATCAGCAGATTCGCTGATTTCCTCTTTTTCGCTTTCCTCTCCTCATCCGAAGCATTCAGCCACTGTCCGCTCTCTTCATCGGTGTAATAATCAGAGTTGGTGTAGAGATCGATCAGTGACGAATATCCTCGTCTCAGTTCGGTCTCAACCGTAGACGGGCTGATCCCCAGCTGCCCGCCCACCGCCCTGGCCATATTGGCCACCGGACTACGCTCCGGCCGGAAGTCTGCGATCACCCAGTTACTGTATTTGGCTTTGAAAAATCCGGCCCTCGCATTGGGGATCAGTCCGGCGTAAATCAAAGACGATTTCCCCTCGCCGGATGCCCCGGTCAGCATCAGAAATTTGTTTTTCTCGAGCTGGGATGTAATCTGGTCAACCTGCAGGTCACGGCCTTTGAAATAGAGACTTTCCTCTTCGGTGAAAGACCGAAGACCGGTGTAAGGGCATATGACTTGTTGGTCGAACATCATTCAGTTCTCTCGTACATAATTAAGGAAGCGCCGTATAAACAGAAATTCATTGTTCTTGAATCTGCGCCATTCAGGTGAATAGTTCTCCGGTTTGTTTCGGGCAGACGCAATGTAGGCCAGCAAAAATGTGCGATTGCCTGTTGAAACCATATCAGGTATTTGTTGCGTGGCGCCATACATGTTACCCTGGGACGCCAGAGCATTACTGAAAAAATTAATCGCCCAGAATTTCTCATCCGAATTTTTGATTACCGCATAAGCTTCATCAGCATACGTCCGGGGATCAGCATACATCATTGCAATAGCAACATTGATCCTGTTCGGCTGGGAAAGTGAAGGATTGTCGAGCCGTATCATCTCTACCCTGGCCGAATCCAGAAGTCGGTTGGCAGCCTCAGCCGGCATTCCCTTATTTGATGCAATTTTACTGGCATGCCCGTATAGCGACGAGCGGTTTACCACCAGCCGGAATACATTCACCAGTTCATAACCCAGGTCAAACTCACCATGTACTGTGAGATCGGCCAAAACAGATGCTACAAGTTCGAGTGAATAACCATTTACAAAGGTAATGTTGGTATACTGAAAGGAATTGAGCAAACGGTCAGCCCGGATTTTCTGTACATAGGCAATGCCATTCTCCGGATCATTTCTTTCGAATGCATGCACGGCAAGGTGCAGATAGAGCAGATTCAGATCGGTTGTTTGAACTGCGTTCCTTTGCTCCAGGGTGGCCGCTATTCTCTCGAGCAACTCATAGGGTATGGGATCGCGTTGCGTCCGGTCTCTCGAGCTCATGGATGCATGGTAATCGGAAAACCATTGTTCGAAGTATCTCAGGCTTTCCCGGTCTGCATAGGTCTGTTCAAACAGATCCCGATCGATCAGATACTTCACAAACAGAGGGGAATTGTACGCCAGAATGATCGAACGGGGTTCGAACGGATGAAAAGGGACCCGGTAGTCTGGAAAAAGAAAAAGGAATTTTCTGGGTGCTGAAATCATGTCGGACCCTGATAATCCAATCACGGAAATCGACTGATTGAGATAAGCCGTTGAAACCTGTTGATAGTATGTAAGTGCTGATTCAAAATAGGGTGTTGCCACCGACTCAGCCATGTCCCCATTTCTCATCTCGTATCGATGTGCCAGCAACATACCCACGTTTTTGTAGGCCAATGCCATCTCAAAATTCCGGGCATCGGGGTTTCTCAGCCTTGCGATCTCCTCTTTCAGCTTCGTCAGGAAAAATGAAACCATCGCATCGTCAGAATACTTGAGATTCAGATTGGAATGCATTTGATCAAATCCCACAAAATAGTTCTGATGAAAGGCTACATCCGGATCAATAAGCATCCGGGAGATGAGCCGGTTGTAAAAATCGATGCCGTTTGTGTTTTTCCGGGCGGCATATCCGGCTACAAATGCATCGACAGCTTCTTCCCGGCCACTGGTATAAAAGACAGCTGCGATATTGCCGGCATTATTGATATGGGTTGTGTAATCATTCTCAAAAAACGCACCCTGATAGCGAAGCAGGCTGTCAACACTTCGCAGGGCCATACCGGTGTTGCCCTGTGCGGCGTACAGGTAGGCCAGTTCCTGGTAAAGACCATTGTAGCGGTTACCGTAAATTGTCTGTGAACCCCGCACAAGCACTTTGTCTCGTGCGTAATTTTCGGTTACCCAGGCAGATAGGGCATCCGTTTCAAAGGGGGAGAGAACACTCAGTAACCGGCTGATGTTATCATCACTGAACAGGTTGTGGTTCAGTGCGTTGTTCAGGGCCAGATTCAAATGCTGTACATCCGAGAATCCCGGGGGCTGACTGTTCAGAATATGAAGGGCCCAGTCCGCCGAACGGGCTGCATTTGATGTGATCAATTCCAGGAACCGGCTGTCCGGATTGTAATGGTACGCAAGGCCCGCCGTAGCTGAATAAATATAGATCATCTCCAGCCCTTTGGATAAACCTGCGGCATTCTGTTCTTCCGGTTTCATGCCTGCAAGAAGACTGTCGGCAATGCTCAGGCTTTCGAGAATTTCATTAAACGGTTCATCCCTGCCCTGTACTATGAGCTGTGTAGCAATACCGTTGGCAATTTTAATCTGCTGATTTCTGTCAGTAACACCCTCGATAACCCTGGCAATGGTGAGATTACCCGAAATCATCTGATCTGTTATGAGAGGTACGATGAACTGCAGCGACAAGTTATTTCGGTTGGCCAGCTGTATGGTTTCACGCTCAATTGCACGGATCACCACATCATTCCGCTTCTGATAATTGTCGGCAATGGCATAAATCCCCAGTGAAACCAGCAGAAGTACGGCGAGTACGGCCGCAATACGTTTGGTGCCGTATCGCATCACTGTACGGGTAACAACATGCTTTTTCGCACTCAGAATCAGGAATTCCTGTGCGTTCGCAAGCACCTGCCTGGCATTCTCCAGCTTTCTGTCCGCATCCAGATCATCGGGCAGATAACGCGCAATCCAGTGCGCATTCGGTTGAACCCGCTCGTACCAGTTTTCGAAAAAGGTGAGCGGGCCGATCGACAGCAGATAGCCTTTCGATTTGCCGCTTTCCAGCCAGCGGTCAAGCTGTTTTTCAAAATCCAGATATATGGTGTAGTTGTCGTATTCTTCCGTAGCCCACTCATCCAGGAACTTCCAGTTCCGTATCAGGCTTTCGTGCGTGATATCGAGCACATCGTCGGCACTCAGTTCATCACCCTCACTGTCTTCCGGGATGAACGGGCGGATGAACGTGTTGCCCGGCTCCCGGAAAAAATTCAGAACAAGACCAACGGTTGACGCGTCGACGCCCGGACGGTTCAGAATATCCGTGATTTCCTGCAGGGTCATGCGGTTGCGCACGGCCCGGCTCTGATCGATCTTGGTAAGGCAGGTAAAGGCTGTTTTGATGATGCGGCTCACCTCGTCGCCGGCGATCGTCTTTCCGGTTTTCCTCTGGTAGTACTCAGCCGCCTCCTGGTAGAGCTTGTTCGTATGTGTATCGAGCACATTCTGCAGGCCCGGCTCATGGTAACAGTCCCGAATTTCAGCGGGCAGCTCTTCGAACCACTTGCGGCAGCGCGACATCTGATCGTCGGGCAGCTCATCAACCGGCATGCCCCCCACCATGGCGTAATGGATCAGGTCCATCTCTTCGGCGCCCTGGTCGGCCGCGTGCCATATCTGGTTCAATGCGTGCTGCAGGATGGGCAGCTGGTCGACCCCCTCGGTCAGGTCATGGATAAGCCGCTCGGTAAGCCGGCGGGTAATCCGGTTGCCGCTCAGTACCGCCGGCTCCTCGATTACCTGCTGCAGCTGGGTCCGGTTCAGGCGGGGCACGAAAAACTGCGAAAAACCGATATACTCGGGCAGGCCCCTGAACGCCGCGCACTGCCCTATAAAGTCGGACCGCATGGTAAATACCACAAATATGGGAAGATCTTCCTCGTAGGCCAGGCGGGCGGTTTCGAGCAGCAAATTCAGCACCAGGTTGGCTTCTGTAGACGGCGCCCCGTTGTGGTAATTCTCGGGATTGGTAAAAAATTCCTCGAACTGGTCCACCAGTATCAGCAGGTTGCCGGCCCCGCGCATGATCTGCTTCCTGCCCACCTCGTCGGCCTGCTGCCAGTCCGTCGATTCGGTATCCACAAACCGGCTGGAATTGCGGTAGAGTTCAACCAGGGCCGAAAATCCGTGCCTCAATTCCGATTCCACGGTCTGAACACTGGCAATATCAAGCTGGGCGGCAACGGCTTTGCAAAGATTTTTGAAAGGGGTTCGCTCGGGACGGAAATCCGCGACTGACCACAACGAATACCGGGATTTCAGAAATCCCGAACGGGCGTTCGGAATGATGCCGGCATAGATTAACGATGATTTGCCGTCGCCGGATGCCCCGGTGAGCATCAGGAATTTGTTGCGCTGCAGCTGTTCGATAGCCTGCTCAATATTCTCTTCACGGCCCTTGAAATAGAGCGACTCTTCCTCCGTAAAAGACCGCAGACCGGTGTAGGGACAGATGTGATATTCTTCAAACATGCAACAGGCCTATCCCAATTCAATTACGGTTGTGTAGACCTTCTTGACCTCTCCGGGCACTTGCTCTTTCGGAACAATAGTAGAGACTACTTTGGGGGCCTTGAAATTCCGGGCCATATTACTGATGGGATCATCCTCACCGATCAGGAAGAGCGGTGTTGGTGATGAGGCCCCTCCCACCTGCTTCCATATCTGCTTGGTAAACGGCAGGGCCCAGTCGGCTGCAAACCGGAAGTAGACCACTGCCAGCTTGCTTTTGGGGATCTGCTGGGTGCTGATCTCCCGGTATTTATCCTCACCGTCGGGCATAATGTTCATGATCTCGACCGGGTATTCGGTACTGAGCATGTCGGTAATCTGCATCGCTTCCTTCTCATCCTGCTGGTTGAAGATGAAGAAGATCTCCGTGTCCTTCGAATCGTGAACCGTTTCGGCCTCCTTCATCATTACCACGCGGATGTCGTCGACCAGCTGCATCGGCCCCTGGCTGTTCGAAAACATCATGTTCCGGGTGATGTTGTTCCGGATGTATTTGATGAAATCCTGCTGGGCCGGCTTCATGGCCTGCGTGGTATCGGGCAGCAGCCACACAAAACTGTTGAAATCGCCACCCTGGCTGTCGATCACTTTTTTGGCCTCCATGAACTGGTGCTGCGGAAAGGAGACCTCTTCGTCCATCTCAAACCTGCGGCCGAATTCCCCGCTCATCATGTGCAGGGAGCAGGAACAGCGGGCCAGGTCTTCGGCCACCTTCTGCTTGAATGCTTCCTCGTCGGCCGGACAATCCGTAGCGGGAAGCACATTAAAGCCCGCTTTTTTGAGCGTAATGGCCATCTCCTCGCGCTGCTCCTTAATGTCGGTCGAGGTCCAGGCCAGGTAGATACTGGGCCCCGATGCATCCACCAGCTTAACTTTGGGCGCCGATGGCAATGAGGATGTAACCGTAGGCGGTGCAATTTCAGATCGGGTAAGGTCCGGACTGGTAAAGGCCGGCCGGCTCTCCCTGTCCATCGCCTTGATACCCTGGATGATCTCCTTGATGGCGTTGGCCATCTTGTTGATCTGGTTTCTGTACAGAATCTGCCGCGGGCTTGCAATCATATCATCATCCACAGGCCTCAGGGGGCGGTTCACGCCGGCATCGCGGTAGATAAAATCGATGGAACGCAGGGTTCCGGCCAGTTCCCTCTCCAGCAGTTTCAGGTCTTCGTTATCGATGTCATGAATTTTTACCGGAAGAATACGCGAGGTAAAATTGCCGTTGGGAAGCTGAATCGTACGCTTAAACCGGTCATTATCGGAATCCCTTTTGAACACCGTGAATTCCTGGCTCCAGGCAAACGATGTGGTGTCGCAATAGGTCTGGGAGATGATGGGAATAAAGATCAGGGCTTTGATCTTGTTTTGTATGGACTGATCCACAAAATGGGTATCGCCCAATCCCTCTTTGGGGTTCATGTCGAAATAGATGTTGAGCTTGTCTTTCAGGGTGGCATCCAGCTCCTGCTTAAGCTTCTCAACAAATTCAGTTACCCACCCGTCATACTTGTTATCGTTATGGCGGTAACTGACAAAAATATCATACTGATAGTCAGAGATGATTGAACCCATGAGAGATATCCATGTTTACATTGAATGAAGCAGAGAATATTAAAAAAAGTTGGCATATCCTAAAGCGTAATCATGAAAAAATGCACTTCTAAAAGATTGTTTTAATTATAATATTGATATGCAAAATTGTTTTACAAATGTCCCACCACCCTTATCTCCAATCCACCTGCCGTCACCCTGAGCGGCTAATATCGCCCCTGTTGGGGCTACACAATTTTAATGGTGACAACGGCTGTGCTGTTAGCGTGCTTTGAGTTAGGGATCTGGGGAGCAATAGAGCAATTGAGTTTGGAAGTGGTTTGGGTGATGTCACTGGTAGCCACTAATTTTGCCCTCAATCGGGCGACACTATTCCGGAGGTGACAAATCTGTCACCGGTAGCCCCTAATTTTGCCCTCAAACGGGCAACACTATTCCGGAGGTGACAAATCTGTCACCGGTAGCGCAAGCCTGCGCAGCAGGCTGTAGTCGAA
>RECM01000227.1 GCA_007694035.1 Balneolaceae bacterium | reverse complement strand
AGCGAAGTGAAAGCCGAAGTCGAAGGGCGCAGCGGAGGTCCTCGCAGAGTGGCTCACTCCGGGGTACCCGTACCCCGGGGGTTAACTTGCAAATTAGCTAAACCTGTGCTTTAAAACCCCCCGGGTCGGGGCATTTAAATGCCCCCATATGATTTACTCTTCAGGGAGCTCCGCTTCGCGTCGCGCTCCTGAAGGAAAATCATATATGGCAAGCCACTCTCTGTGGTTTTTGATTGCGGTGATGACATCATCGGGGCGGTAGTGGCCGGGGGCTCCGGTGTGAGCGTAATCGGCGCGGATCTGTTCATCATCGGGTATGGTGAGATTGTTGAGGGAGGCGGCAACCCGGCGGTAGGCCTCGCGGAAGGGGATCCCTTCGACCGTGAGGCGGTTGGCCTCGCGTGTCGCAAACAGCTCCCGGCTAAGGGTATTGCGGCAGGCGTCCGGGTTGAATGAAAGTCCGCGAAGCGACATGCGGACCGCTCCGGCCAGTTTTTTCGCATGAAGGCAGGCCTGCATTACCGTTTTTTTGGTGAGCTGAAGGTCGCGGTGGTACCCCGACGGCTGATTGGACCCGATTCCGGCCAGCACCGCCCGCCAGCCTGCATATTCGTGGCCCGATGCCCGGATCAACTCCCAGACATCCGGATTTTTCTTCTGCGGCATGATGCTGCTGCCCGACTGCTGATCGGCCGATACAGACGCGATCCCGCGGTCCGGATGTACAAAACCCACCACATCGGTGGCCATCCGGTTGAACGTGGATGCCCCGTAACCCAGCGCATCCACCACCCGAAGCTCCGACACCCCCCGCGACAGCTGCACCGCCGTAACGGCCGCCTGCACCGACCCGAAACCGAGCTGCGATGCGATAAACTCACGGTCAACAGCGATCAGCGGCACGCCGTAACCCGCGGCACTGCCCAGTGGCGACCGGTCGATGTGGTGCATCGCCTGCTTCAGGTTTTCCAGGTCCGCCAGTAGCAGGCTGATGTAACCATGTGCCCAGGCATCGACCGAGGTGGGCATGGCCGGCTGCATGTGGGTATGACCGGCAAAAAAGACACCGTTGTTCCGCGCCGCCAGCTCGTGCAGCATGACCAAAATGTCAATCCAAAGCCCGGCCAGTTCCGTCAGCTGACGCTTCAGCCACAGGCGGACATCCGCCACAACCTGGTCGTTCCTCGACCGGCCCGCGTGGATTTTGCCGCCCAGGTCGCCCAGCTCTTCCGTAAGCCGGCGCTCCACGGCCGAATGCACATCCTCATCCTCATCAGCCAATGTAAAACCGCCCTCCTCGTGGGCCTTGTACAGTTTCGCAAGCTCACGGCACAACGCGTCCGCCTCCGTTACGGTTATCAGCCCGATCCGTGCCAGCATCCGCGCCTGGGCGATGTTCACCAGGATGTCTTCGCGCACCAGCAGCCGGTCATATTCGCGGTCTTCGGCGGCGGTGAACTCAAAAAACCAGTCCGACGCGCCCGGCGCGCCTTCTTTTTGCCATATTGTACTCATGATCGGTCGTGTTGGATTCGCAGGCTATGTAAAAGATTTCCCGGCAAGATACGCATGTTAAAGTAGTCTTTTGAATTTGCTGAACTCATTTGTGATGACCAACAGGTTAATCCATGATATCACCCGCAAGTAAAGCCCATATGCCTAAACATCAAACTATATCGTATCGGAGTAGCCGTTGGACGCGCAATAGTATACCTCGCACCATTTCCGCGGGATGTTGTCCCGCGACGCCCTTCGACTACATTCGTCGCTTCGCTCCTTTTTGCGCTCAGGACGACGCGTTTTTTTCCCATCCTGGCATTTTTTGCTACGCGGTTCTCCGCTTAGCTCCGAATCACTTTTGCCTTTTGCCTTTTCACTTCCCTAATCTGAACCCCTCAAATGCGAGCCACCAGTCGAGCCAAGCCGCATGCGATACATCACCGGCAGAAAATGCGTCAATCCGGCGCTTCAGTTCTGCCATATCATAGATGCCGCATTCCCTCACCTCCCGGCTGCCGGCGAGGTCCATCAGCCAGGGTTCAATATGTTTCAGAAATAGCACCGGGATGGATGCAGGCTGCCCATTATTGCCGGTATTACCACTCTGTTCAGATCGCTGCATCCGCAGGGATCTGCGTAAGCGCCCGCCGATCTGCGACCTCCAGAACCCGTGCTGATACGGCACCTCCGACTCACCTTTGGCCAGGGGGAAATCCTGCAGCTCCGGCGCGTACCTCTCAATCGTGTTTCTGAACAGCCTGCTGCCCGACTTCTGCCGCGCCGGCATTGCAAAACTGACATCCAGCACATCCGGATGTATCAGCGGCATAATATTGGGCAGAATCTGGTCCATTACGGCCTGAATGGGAGCGCCAAAATTGGGCACCCTGTGCCTGAGTGCAAACAGATCCAGCGTTGTTGGCATATCCAGGCCCATATTCCGCACCCGCATCCACTCTCTCTCAACGTTTTCTTCAAGCCCTTCTTTCATTTTGGATGCGATCTCCGGTGCAAATATCATCGGTTTCGAATCCATCAGATGCCTGGTTATAGTGCGGCTGTCGTTCCGGTAGAGCGCCCATCGGGCCAGGTACCAAAGCCTTTTGAGGTACTGACGCCGGCCAATCTCCCCGAAGCCCCCATCCACCAGAACCGACCCCGCTGCCCCGGCCTCCCTGAACATGGGCAGGTTCAGTACATCCGAAGCCGGACGCGTGGCCATCGTAACGGATGCGTGCCTGCAGGCCGATTCAGCCAGCTCTTCAACCGGTGGCAGATGCGGTTCATAATGACGGTGTTCCAGCCCCAGCTTTCTGCTGATGGATGTGGATATCCGCACATCAGGTACATCGGGCAGGCCGTACACATGTGCCCTGAACGGGATGCCGCTTTTAGTCAACAGGGCCAAAACCACCCTCGAGTCCAGCCCGCCCGACAGCCCCAGCGATACCGCCCTTCCATCACGGGTGCGGTCAATAACGCCAAGCACCGTTGCCGCCCATCGTTCGCCCGATATGTCCTTTCCGGCAAGTGAGTCTTTTTTGGGTGATGCGCCCTTAATGGGGGATGAATCCTTAGTTGGCAATGCTTCCTTAATGGGGGATGCATTCGTTTTTGGGGATGCATCCCTGTCAGCTGCTGATGAGGGTCGCCACGGGTTTTCTTTTATCGTTACACCCCCATTCTCAACGGTCATTATGCTGCCCGGAGCCAGTTTTTTCACCCCCTCAAAAGGCGTTTCGTAGCCGATCTGATTCACAAGCAGCCAGCTGTTGCCAATGGCATTCCAGTTAAGTCTACCCCCCCCCTCAATTTCTTTGCCAAAACGGCTATATCAGTGTTTAAACCGAGTTTTTTATCTGTTTCATGATAATAAATGGTCTGAAGTCCTAACGGGTCGTTCCTGAGGATGAAGCCGTTGGCCGTCTTTTCGTATTCAAGCCATGCACCGCCCGTTTTTGAACCGGATACAATCGGGCCGGCGGGAAGGTCTGCCGATTGGCCGTTTCCGGTTTTATCGTACTCAATGGGTGGGATGGATGGATTCATTATCTGGCAATTTACGGGTTATGATGGCGTCGCGGGCACTGTATGTGCCCGCAGGCGCCCCACTCTTCAGGGACCTCCGCTCCGCCCTTCGACTCCGCTCCGCTGCGCTCAGGACTACGCTCCGGACTCCTGAAGGAGGTTCGCGCTTGCCCGTCTCATGTCTTGTGTCTTGTGTCTCATGTCTCATTACTACTATATCGCCTGATAATTTGCTCATAAACCGCTACACCCTTTTCGAGCTGGGCGATTTCGATGTATTCGTTGCTGGTGTGGCTCTGTGGGCTGTGGCCCGGGCCGATCTTGATGACAGGAACGTCGGCCAGGAATACCCAGTCGGATGCGGTGGGCGAACCGATGAATTCGGCACCCGATGCGGCCTTGCAAACCTGTGCAATGCGCTCGGTTGGGTACGTCTGCACCGACACATACCGCTCGCTGATGATCCCTACATCCGCGCCCGTGGCATCACTGACCGCCCGGATGATCGCCTCGGGTTCGTATTCGGGAATGGTCCGGATGTCGATCACCGCAGAGCACACCTCCGGATTTGCGTTCCGCGCGGTGCCGCCCTCGATCGTGGTCGGGGTGATCTTAATCTCGCCCAGAAAGGTGTTTTTGATGTCGAATGTCAGTTTTTCAAGCTTCTGAAGCGCACTTCCCATCCTGTAAATGGCGTTTTCACCGTATATGCGGGCGGCGTGGCCGGATGTACCACGGGTGATCAGCCTCAGAATGAGCAGCCCCTTCTGGGCAATGCATGGCGCAAGCGAGGTGGGTTCGCCGATAATGGCCGCATCAGGGGCAGGCAGCAGCGTGCGCAGGTGCGCCATCCCGTTATTTTTCCCGACGGCCTCTTCGCAAACGGTAACTGCAAGGCTCACCCGTCCTGCCGGCTTCCATCCCGAATCCGCCAGGTTCAGCAGCGCCTTCAGCATCGCAGCCAGGCAGCCTTTGGCATCTGTGGTGCCCCTTCCGTAAATACGGCCGTCTTTCACGACCGGATCGAACGGATCGCCGTAGTGGTCGGGCGACGGCGGCACCACATCGCTGTGCGTGTTCAATAACAGCCAGGGATCGCCCTCCCCGAGCGTAAAAACGAGATTGTCGCCGTAACGTTCCGTTTTGAGCAGCCCGGTCGAATTGACCGCCTCCTCAAGCCAGTTCACCAGGTCGGTTTCCTCCCCGCTCAGGCTCGGAAACCCCACCAGCCGTTGCAGCAGCGTGGTTACATCGGTCTGTACAAGGTTCATAGCGCAGATAGCTAGTATTGAGTAGTGAGTAATGAGTAGTGAGACACAAGACTTATAACGTCATGCTGAGCGCAGTCCCGGTTTACCGGGACGAAGTCGAAGCACGTGGGGGCTTTTTAAAAAGCCCCCAGGCAGGTTAAAACACATCAAACGTGATCCTGATGCCTGCATAATGGTTAACATACTACTTAACAGGTAATATTGTACTGAAATAAACGTCGGACAACTATCTATTTACTTTTCACGGCCAAACAGCCCGGCAACTTTACAGACCTGCAGCCCCCAAATCATGCATTCCCTTGCCTCATTAATCATTTATCAAAATCGTACCACCTCCGGCTGCCAGCCCTGCCGGATTGGTCAGTCGTACACGTTCCAGCCCGGACCGGACGGCCTTGAAACCCGTTTCCAGTTTCGGGCGCATCCCGGCGCTGATCCACCCGCCGGTTACGCCCTGCTGAAATTCGCTGAAGGTGAGGCTTGAGATGGGGTTCAGATGCACGTCCAGCACCGCTTCGGGCTCCATCAGCATCACAAGCTCCCTTGCGAACAGCGATCCTGCGATCTCGATGGCCATCGTATCGGCGTTGATGTTCAGCATACCCTCCTCTTCCGACCAGGTGAGGCAGGCCACAACCGGCACATACCGCTGCTCCATCAGGGTTTGCAACAGTTCCGGCCGAACACTCAGGATGTGGCCAACATATCCGAAATCGATGGCTTCACCGTCGATCTCCAGCGGCTCCCGCCGCACGGCCGTGGTCAGCTCCCCGTCGGCACCGGTCAGGCCCACAGCCTGCAGCCCGTGCCGGCGCATTTCGGATACCAGCTTCCTGTTCACCGTACCGCCGACCGTTGCCAGCAGCACATCCATGGTCTCGCGGTCTGTAATGCGCCGCCCGGCCACCTGCCGCACCGGTATGCCGAGCTGTTCGCTCATGGCGTTGATCTGACGCCCGCCTCCGTGAACAATGGTCACGCCGGGAACTGCATTTGCAGCCTCAAATGAACCGGGGGCCGTATCCATCACCTTTTTCACCCACCCGCACAGATGCGCGATGGCCTCCCTGCTTTCGGTGAGCCCTCCGCTCAGTTTTACAACGACAGGTTCCATAGCTTCATCAGGATGGCTTTCTGAACATGCAGACGGTTCTCCGCCTGCTGTATATGCACCGCGTTTGCGCTGTCGAGCACCTTGTCGGTCACCACCACATTCCGCCGGACCGGCAGGCAGTGCATGAACCGCGCGTTGTTGGTGAGGTTCATCCGCGCTTCACTTACCGTCCAGCCCCGGTATTCCTCCCGCCGGAGCCGCGCTTCCTCCTCCGGATTGTCATACACCAGCTGCTGCGATGCCCACGATTTGGCGTAGATCACATCCGCATCCCGGAAACCCTGCTCCTGGTCGTGGCTGATGTCGAAATAGGATCCCTTGCCGTCGGCCAGGCTGCGCAGGTAACCCAGGCGGTCGTCGTCGGGCAAGTATTCCGGCGGGCAGGCCAGGGTCACATCCATCCCGCTTCGGATCGCCACCTCGAGGGCCGTATTCGGTACAGCCATCGGCAGCGGATTCGGGTGCGGTGCCCAGCTGAGCACAAAACTCCGCTGCGCGGTACCATCGGGAAACAGCTCACTCAGCGTAAGCCAGTCGGCCATGCCCTGGCACGGATGTTCGTTCGCGCTTTCCAGGTTGATTACCGGTACATCGGCGAACTCCACAATCCTCCGTATCAGCGTGTCGCCGGCATCCTCAAACCGGTCTTTCAGCCCCGCAAACGCCCGTACGCCGATCACATCGCAGTAGCGCGACAGCACTCCCACCGCCTCCTTTATGTGTTCGGTCTTGTTCCCGTCCATCACCGCGCCGATCCGCGTCTCTAGCGGCCAGCTTCCGCTTCCCGGGTGGATCACCGTCGATCCCGCTCCCAGGTGAATGGCCGCCGTTTCAAACGATACCTTTGTACGCAGCGACGGGTTGAAAAAAATGAGCCCCAGCACCTTTCCGCGGCCTGCATCCGACCGGTAATTGCGCGCCTTCAGCTCCGCGGCCAGCTCAAGCAGCTCTTCAAGGTCCGGATCCGCCCAGCTCGCCAGGCTGTCAAAATTGAGAATGGGAACATTTTCCATATTTATTGCAAAATCTTTCAAATCTTTCAATTCATTCAAATCATTTCAAAAATCATCATACCAGTTTAATCATCCAATCTTCACCATCCGAAACATCAGAACCAGATCGAATATCCGAAATCGAATATCTCTGAATCTCTAAATCAAAAAAATCCCACCAAAATCACCATCCCTGCCATCAACATCCAAAACATCCAAAACCACATCGAATATCCGAAATCGAATATCTCTGAATCGCCAAATCAAAAAAAATCCAACCAAAACACCAGCCCTGCCATAACCTTCCCGTTTTCCCTCTATCAAAACACCACCGGCGGAACAATTAGCCCGCGTTCTTCCGGCATTCCCAGCATCAGGTTCAGGTTTTGTATCGCCTGCCCGGCCGCGCCTTTTCCCAGATTGTCAATCGCCACGCCAACCACCACATTCCTGCCTTGCTGTACCATCCCGATATCCGTAAACGCCGTTCCGACAACCGGTTTCAGCTCGGGCAGCCCTGTTCTGAGCCGAACAAGCGGTGAGCCCCGGTAAAAGGATGCATACAGATCTTCCAGTTCCTCATCGCGGCCCAGAACGAACGATGCCGTGAGCCAGATTCCGCGCGTAATCGGCCCCGAAACCGGCACGAACAGCAGCTCCGGCGGATTCCCGCTGAGGTCGGCCATGGTCTGCTTCACCTCGCCCAGATGCTGGTGCCCGAATACCTTGTACGCCCTGAAATTGGCGAAACGCGTCGAAAAATGGGTGGTCGATGAGTGCGACGCGCCCGAGCCTGTCGACCCGGTGATGCCGGTAATATGCACCGGTCCCGAAATGATTCCACTTTTTACCGCCGGCACGATGGCCAGCTGCAGCGCCGACGCGAAACAGCCCGGATTAGCCACATTTTTTGCCCGCGAAATCTCCGACCGGTAGACCTCCGTTAATCCATATACAAAATGGGGGATGAGACCCGGATACGCGTGCTCGTAGCCGTACCATTGCGGGTAACCACCTGCGTCCCTCAGCCTGAAATCGGAGCCCATATCGATGATTCGGCCTTCATAGCCGCCTTCCATCAGCCGGCTTGCCGCTTCCGCCGATTTCCCGTGGGGCAGCCCGAGCAGCACCGCGTCCGACCGGTCGTCATTAAGGCTATCGATGGATGTGATCTCCAGGTCGCAGATGCCTTTCAGGGCCGGGTAGATGTCGCTGATTACCAGCCCCGCAGAGCTGTCGCCGTAGAGGTTGCCGATCTCAATATCCGGATGGAAGCTCAGGAACCGGATGGCTTCCAGCCCCGTGTATCCGCTCGCCCCGGCAATACTGATTGTGAACCGGCTCAAAAGAAATCCTCCGTTTTTGGCTTTCTGTGGAATACATTCTGCTCCACATACGCCCCGAGCTGCTCCGGATCGGCCATGCCGTTGATAGCCCTGATGCCCATCGTATTCTGCAGAAACTGTATGCCAACCAGGTTATCGGTTACCGGACCGGTAAACACATCAATCTCGCGCGAGTAGCGTTTGCGGAAGAAATTGTCGGCCGCCCAGCATCCCATAAAATCCTGCGCCGCCACCACATGCGACGCGATATACTGCTGAATCTCCTTGTCCATGAGCAGGCTGTCGACCCCGTACGCGCCAATAATGCCGTCGCCGAACTCAAGGATGATGGCGTCGAGGTTTTCCTCCTTGTTCAGGTGGGTGAGCAGCCCTTTGGCCATGGGCAGGATGTTTTTGCCGGTGGTCGATACCAGCCCCGCCGACGAAAAGTCGATGCAGGCTTTAGCCCCCGCGTTCAGCATGCCCCGTACATCCCGCTTCAGGGAGGCACCGGTGAGCTTGGCCGCGCCGATCCGGTAGCCCTGTTTCGCCAGGTATTCCACAATGCGCGTGGCCGCCAGCGTTTTGCCCACATTCATACAGGTACCGGTTACCGCGATCAGCGGCACGCTTTTCGCAAGCGAATACTCCCACTCGATTGCGAAATCCTGGATACAGGCGTGTTTGTAGATCTTGCCGTCGGGTATCATCACCGCGCCCATCACCTCCACCCGCATGGCCGGGCCGAAATCGGGATGCGGCGACTGGCAGTGACCGATAATGCCTCCCATATTCAGGATGTTCAGGGTGTCGCCCTGGCGTATCAGCCTCGGGATGATGCCACTGTAGCCGCGAAGGGCCTGACGCTCGCCGAGTGCCCCCACAATCACATCCCCCTTTTTGTAGTTTACGAACTCACCATCGCTGGTTTCCACCTTATTGTAGGTCTCTTTGTCGTCGAGCAGCCTTACCACCACCGCATAGCCTTCCTGGGCCACCACGTTGGGGGCCATCAGGATCTCTTTGGTCAGCTGTACAGAAGAGGAGCTGGATGAAAGGATGTCGACGGTTATTTTCTCGTAGGCACTGGTCATGGTTTTTGAACCTGCTGGCTTATCCGGGTACTGATTCCGAAGATTTTTGAAAATGCACGGGCTTCTTCACCGGTCCATCCGCCGGCTTCCTCCCCGTACCTGGCTATGGTGTTGTTCATCAGGCTGTAGGGTGATGAGGCCCCTTTTACAAACAGGTTTCCGCGGTACGCGTACAATTGCACATCGCCCTTCACCACTTTCTGGCTCGCCGCGAACAGGGCTTCGATATCCCGCATCACCGGATCGAAATACTGGGCTTCGTGCAGCAGCATGCCGTACATATCGGCCAGGGAGTCTTTCACATGGCGCTGCCACTTGCTCAGCACCAGCTTCTCCAGGTCTCTGTGGGCGGTGTAGATGATGGTGGCAACCGGCGCTTCGAAGCCGATCCGGCCCTTGATGCCGATAATCGTGTCGCCCAGGTGCATCCCGCGGCCGATGCCGTGTTTCACCCCGAATTGGTGCAGTTCGCTCAGCATCACCCGCGGTTCCAGCTTGTCGCCGTTGATTGCCACGGGCAGGCCCAGTTCAAAAGTCAGGGTGAGATCTTCGGGCTTGTCGTCGTACTCATGCGGGGCTTTCAGCTCGGGGAAGGCCTCAAACGGCAGCGCCTTGTCGGATGTGGTCGTCTCCCGGCCGCCGATCGTGGTGCCCCAGATGCCGCTGTTTATTGAATAGGATGTGGTCTTGTCGGGCACATCGAACCCTTTTCCGCGCAGATACCCCGTGGTCTGCTCCCGGGTGAGCCCTTCATCGCGTATGGGCGTAATGATCTCGGCATCGGCCATGAGCGTGCGTACGGCCACATCAAACCGCACCTGGTCGTTGCCCGCCCCGGTCGATCCGTGCGCTACCCGGTTCGTACCGATCGATCTGGCGTATTTCACCACACCCTCTGCCTGGATAAACCGCTCGGCACCCACACTCAGCGGATAGGTACGGTCGCGCAGCACATTGCCGCGTATCAGGTTCGAGATGATTTTGCTGTAGAGGGGCGGGAAACCGTCGATCAGGGTGAACGCTTTGGCCCCCATCCTGATGGCCCGCTCCCTTACCACCTCCTCCTCGTCGGGGCCGATGCCGTAACAGTCTACCATCACAGCATGGATTTCAGCCCCGTATTTCTCCCGGAGCCATGGGATGCAGAAGCTGGTGTCGAGCCCGCCGCTGTATGCAAGTACAATTATGTTGCTCATGAGTGTGATTAAAATAAAAAAAGGCGGAGTCCCTTTGAAGGATCCGCCCTGAAATATAGTGCTCTGAAAAATCTAAAGTTACATGGCTTGTCCTTCACAAATATGCAGTATTCCCGTACGGCGACGGCGAAGGCGCCTGATGGTCAATACGATATTTGTAAGTTGCAAATTTGCCATGGCCTGAATATGAGGTATGTTTTCGACTATGTCAACGCCTTTTTTTATAATAAGGAACGACCTGCGAGAGTCCGGAGGACCTCGCAGAGTCGCTCCCGGGGCACAACCGTGCCCCAAAATCCCGCCCCAAAAATCATCTCCATAAAAAAACAATACCCCATCCCACCCCCTCATCCTCACAACCTCAACGTTTGAATTTTGCAGAAAAAGCATTAATTTTGGTACATACCATGATATATACCAAATTAACCCCTGCACTATGGATACCGCAAAAATTTTCAAGTCCGGCCGCAGCCAGGCCGTACGCCTGCCGAAAGAATACCGCTTCGACGAAGATGAGGTCTTCATCCGCCGCATGGGTTCCTATGTGATGCTCATGCCCAAATCGGATCCCTGGGGTGATGCCATCGCGGCCACCGATCTGTTTACCGAAGATTTCATGTCCGGGCGAAGCCAGGCCGCCGAACCCGATCACCGGGATGATCTCTGATGTGGCTGCTCGACACCGATATCTGCATTTTCATCATCCGCAGAAAACCGGTCCATGTTTTTGAGCGCCTCAAACAGGTACATCCCGGTGAAATCGGCATCTCTTCGATCACCCTGGCCGAACTGATGTACGGGGTACACAAAAGCAGCTGGCCCGAACGCAATCTCGAGGCGCTCATCCGTTTCCTAACACCGGTTGATGTGCTCCCCTTCAACGACCACGCCTCCTTCGAATACGGCCGGATCCGTAATGACCTGCAAAAAGCGGGCATGCCAATAGGCCCGTACGATATGCTCATCGGAGCGCACGCTTATGCTGCCGGACGGGTGCTGGTTACCAATAATACACGGGAATTCAGACGGATCACCGGCCTGAAAATCGAAAACTGGCTAGGATGAAAGCTTATGACCCGGATCAGCCCCGGATCATACGATTCATACGGTTCATACGGTTCATACGGTACTTACGGTTCATACGGTACTTACGGATCAGCCGAATCATACGATTCAGCCGGAATGATGGCCTTATAACGGCCCAGCATTTCTGCTACGTGGCGACCATGCATGAATATAAGCAACAATGGCTTACACGTCAGCAGGAAATGCTTGTTAACCTACCATTCTC
>RECM01000225.1 GCA_007694035.1 Balneolaceae bacterium | reverse complement strand
GTATTGGCGAAATAGTACTGGGCGACATCTACCAGGTGAGGGCCCGCGATACCCTGATCAACCACAACGGCACCGAGCTGATTATGCCCAACAGCCAGAAAATTCCCAAAGACCGGTTCCGCAAGGGAGATACCATTCGCGCAGTGGTGGCAGAAGTGAAACGCGACAATGGCAACCTGGCCATTATTGTATCAAGAACATCGCCGCTGTTCCTGGAAAGAATGTTTGAAAATGAAATCCCCGAAGTTTATGACGGGATCATTGAAATCGTAAAAGTGGTTCGTGAACCCGGAGAACGCTCAAAAGTAGCAGTTATCTCGAACGACGAACGCGTTGATGCCGTAGGTGCATGCGTTGGGATGAAAGGTATTCGTATCCATTCAATCGTACGAGAGCTCTGCAACGAAAATATCGATGTGATCAACTACTCGAAAGACAAGAAAGAGTTCATCAAACGCTCGCTGCAACCGGCCAAGGTACTTTCGGTCGACCTGGATCCGAGTGGGAAACACGCAAAAGTAGTGGTGCCTGCCGAACAGGTATCCAAAGCTATTGGAAAAGGCGGCGTAAATATCAGACTTGCATCCGCACTTACAGAGTGTGAAATTGATGTATACCGTGAACTGGATTACGACGATGATATTGAAATTTCAGAATTTGCTGAAGATTTCGGAGAAGAGATCATCGATGTACTCTATAAAATGGGTTTCGATACGGCCCGTGCCGTACTCGAACTCGAAGCTGATGAGATCGCCAAACGCTCAGGTGGCAAAATCGATGCCAAACTGGCCGGCAGAATCTTACAGACCATTGAAGAAGAGTTTGAAGAAGACGAACTCAATTAATACAAGAACACTATACCAAGCATATGTCGGAAGGCAAACCCAAAAGATTATTTAAAGTCGCATCAGAATTCAACGTGTCCACACAGTCGATTGTGGAAGCGCTGGCTGAAAAAGATTTTAAAATAGACAATAAGCCTAATTCCAGGATCACGCCAGAGATGTATGCTGTGCTTGAGACGATATACGGAGAAGATAAAGCCAGAAATATAGATCATGAAAAGGCCCGGGAACAGTACGAGGAGAAAAGAAGCACTATAAAATCTTCCCGCCAGGAAACCGTCTCGATCGACAGTTTCCTGCAGCCTATTGACGATACACCCAAGAAGGAGAAGCCATCGGCGCCGCCTGTATCCGATTCACCCGGGCTCGAACCGCTCGATGAACCCGCTAAAAAGGAACGGCCTGCCGAAACCGAAATTGAGCCAGCCGAAAAAAAGGCAGATGTTACTCCTGAAAAAAGTACAGAACCTGCTGCCAGGCCAGAAAAGGAAGAACGTAAACCCGCTGCTGAATCCCCGCCGAAAAAGCCCGAAGCCGATTCCGCTCCTGAAGAAACGAAAGAACCGGAACCTGTTACCGGCATGGATACCGACGAGGTTACCGATAGTGATGAATCTGACGAAGATGCCGTTGAGGGCATAGATATACCTTTAGACAGCAGTGTTATCAGGGCCAGAAGTGAACGGCTAAAGGGAACACGTATCCTTGGCAGAATTTCTATAGAAAAGGATGTCCCTGCAGGCGGCGAGGCACCTGGAAAAGGCCGTAAAAAACGTAAAAAGAAAGTTGCCGGCAAACCCGACGAAACACCCGAAGTTCCGGGCGCTGTAAAAAAACCTGTTGTTAAAACACCGGTTAAAACCGACAGCGATACCGAAGATGATGACGCCAAGAACAAGAAAAAGAAAAAGCGGATTAAGGGTAAAAAAGGTGCGCCTAAAACGGTTGATCCAACCGCGGTAGACACCAAGATGAGAGAAACCCTGGCCATGCTCTCGTCCGGAACCGGAAAGAAAAGGCAGAAACGCCGCCGGCAAAAAAGAGAGGAGATGGCTGAAGAACGGGAAAGGCAGGCAGAACTCGCCGAGCAGGACAGTTCCGTGCTCGAAGTGTCTGAATTCATAACTGTAAGTGATCTTGCTGATCTGCTGGATGTGCCTCCTACCAGCGTCATTACAGCCTGTATGGGTCTTGGGCTTATGGTATCGATTAACCAGCGCCTTGAGGCCAACACCATTGAACTGATTGCAGCAGAGTTTGACCGTGATGTTCGGTTTGTTGACGCCGAAGAGATGACCGAGGACCTGATCGAGGATACCGACGATGAGAAAGATCTCAAACCCCGTGCCCCGATTGTTACTGTTATGGGCCACGTTGATCATGGCAAGACCTCGCTTCTTGACTACATACGCCATACCAAGGTGGTTGACCGTGAAGCAGGGGGGATTACCCAGCATATTGGTGCCTACCTGGTGAAACTAGACGACGGCCGTGAAATATCCTTCCTGGATACACCCGGTCACGAGGCCTTTACAGCCATGCGTGCACGCGGTGCCCAGGTTACCGATATCGTTATCCTGGTTGTGGCAGCCGATGACTCCGTTATGCGCCAGACAGTAGAAGCCATCAACCACGCCAAAGCGGCCGGGGTATCAATCGTTGTAGCCATCAATAAAATTGACAAACCCGATTCCAAGCCCGAGAGAATTATGCAACAGCTGGCCGACCACAATGTACTGGTCGAGGACTGGGGTGGCAAGATTCAGTGCGGCCTTGTCTCTGCAAAAACCGGCAGCGGAATTGATGAGTTGCTCGATAAAGTGCTTATCGAGGCTGAACTTATGGAACTAAAAGCCAACCCGGGCCGGAATGCAGCTGGTATTGTACTCGAGTCGCGGGTCGACAAGGGTAAAGGTGTGGTCGTTAACCTTCTGGTCCAGAAGGGAACCATGAAAGTGGGAGATACTTTCGTTGCAGGTCATCACTATGGCCGTGTAAGGGCCATGGAAAATGAATTCGGCCATCGCATCGATACGGCCGGACCATCAACGCCTATACAGGTAACCGGCTTTGACGGTACACCGCAGGCGGGCGACAAGCTGATGGTAACCGATGATGAAAAGACGGCCAAGGATATTGCATTTAAACGACAGCAGATCAAGCGGGAACAGGATCTCCGCAAAGTCAAGCATATGACCCTCGATGATCTGTCGCGCAGGCTGTCGCTGGGCGATGTGTCTGAACTGAACATAATCATAAAAGGTGATGTTGACGGTTCGATTGAGGCCCTGTCGGGTTCACTGCAGAAACTGAGCACTGAAGAGGTGAAGGTGGTTATCATACACACAGGTGTTGGTGCTATTACCGAATCCGACGTATTGCTTGCATCAGCGTCCGACGCTATCATTATCGGGTTCCAGGTTCGGCCAAGTACCGCGGCCAGAAAACTGGCCGAACGCGAACAGATCGATATTCGCCTGTTCAGTGTAATCTATGAAGCCGTTGATGTTGTGCACGATGCCCTCGAAGGATTGTTGAGCCCTGAAATCAGTGAAAAAATCACTTCAACGGTCGAGGTCCGCGAAACATTCAAGGTGCCTGGTGCCGGTACCATCGCCGGTTGTTATGTAACCGACGGCAAAATCAACCGGAATATGAAAGTCCGGCTTATCCGTGACGGCATTGTAATCTTTACCGGTGAAATTTCATCGCTGAAACGCTTTAAAGATGACGTCAGGGAAGTTGCCTCGGGATATGAGTGCGGAATCGGTATTCATAATTTCAATGACATCAAAGTAGGAGATGTGATTGAATCGTTCGAGCTGGTTGAAACGAAGCGGAAATTAACGATTGAGTCGAACTGATGAGTTTCCGTATTGAAAGACTGGAATCACAGTTTAAACAGGATCTTGGTGAAATCTTCCAGAAATATCAGAACGGAAGTATTATCACCATCACGGCAGTTCGTGTTACCCCTGATCTGTCAATTGCCCGCGTATACCTTAGTATTCTGGCACCGGGCGAAAGCGAGAAGGTTGTATTCAGTAAGCTGGAGGGTGCCAAAACTGAAATCCGGACTGCACTGGCCCGTAAAATCAGGCACCAGGTCAGAAAAATTCCCGATCTTCAGTTTTTTATGGACGATACCTCGGAGTATGTGAATAAGATCGAATCACTGTTCGCCAAAATCCGCAAGGACCGTGATGAGCACAGTTCCTCCGACGAAGAAGAGTGAAAATACGGATCCCGCCGGTAAAACCGGGCCCGGTATATCGGATCCTGAAACCAGAAGTGTAAACGATTTTTCGGCCTTTCCGATGATATCAGCCGCAAACCCGCCGCTGCCTGGCATGGATTTCGGAAGCGGTACGGTGTGGCTGATCAACAAACCTCCCAAATGGACCAGCTTCCGCGTAGTTGGCTTGCTTCGCAAACTGACAGAAGTGAAAAAAGTGGGACATGCCGGTACCCTTGATCCGCTGGCTACAGGTTTACTTGTGCTGTGTACAGGCAGGGCCACAAAGGCAATAACCAACCTGATCGGTGCCGATAAACGCTACGAATGTGAAATACGCCTGGGTGAGTCGACGCCAAGCTACGATTCCGAGACTCTGCCCGATGCTTCATCCCCCTATAATCACGTGACTGAAGATCAGATCAGGAAAGTAATAGAGAATTACTTTACCGGCCCGGTAATGCAAGTTCCGCCCATGTATTCTGCATTAAAGCACAAAGGGCAGCCACTCTACAAATATGCACGCAAAGGGGAGGAGATAAGCCGGCCTGCCCGTGAGGTCACTCTTTATGATACCCGGCTTACCGGATTCAATGATGGAATTATTTCCCTGGATGTACACTGCAGCAAGGGAACCTACATCCGTACAGTAGCCCACGACCTGGGTAAAATGCTCGGAACGCTGGGGCACCTGGTATCGCTCCGGCGCACCGCAATTGGTACTTTCCGGTCTGATGATGCACTGGATATTGCAACGATTCTAGATAAAATTGACCCCGATGGCAACTATACAATATCTCTCTGAAGCGGACCACGATCCGCGTTCAGTGGTAACTGTAGGCACCTTCGACGGTGTACATGAAGGCCATAAATCTATTATCAACCGTGTTGTGGACCGGGCCAGGGCAAACAATGCCCGCAGTGTAGTCGTTACGTTCGACCCACATCCGCGTGAGGTCATCAATGCCGGCAAGAATCCGGTCAAGCTGCTTACCACCCCGGTTGAAAGGGCTGAGATTCTCAGGGATCTGAATGTTGATGTGATGGTAGTAATTCCGTTCGACCGCGATTTTTCACTGTTATCATCCGGCCAGTTTATTCGCGACATCATCTTTAAAAAAATCGGAATAATGCACCTGGTAATCGGTTACGACCATCAGTTCGGGAAAAACCGGGAAGGTACAATCGGCACAGCCCGGGAACTTGCAGGCGAGCTCGGTTTTAATGTGGAAGTGGTTGAAGCGCATGAGGTGGGCGAAGTAACGGTAAGCAGCACCACGGTGCGGGTGGCCCTAGAAAAAGAGGGTGATGTGGAAATGGCGGCACGATTTCTCGGCAGGCCATACTCGATTTCGGGCATTGTGCAGGAAGGTGACAGGAGGGGACGGATAATCGGATATCCAACGGCTAATATCAGACCCGATAATGAACGCAAGATCGTACCGCTCAATGGCGTGTATGCGGTCAGGGTTTACATCGGTGGAGAGGCATTTGGGGGAATGATGAATATCGGTTTCAGGCCCACGTTTCGTGGTGACAGGGTAAGGGTAATTGAGGTTAACATCTTTGATTTCAGCCGCGATATCTACGGAAAATCGGTGCGTATCGACTTCATTAAAAGAATTCGTGATGAAAAAAAATTCGACTCCGCCACTGCACTCGCAGAGCAGCTGGCAAAAGACAAGGCAGATTGTTTAAATGCATTAATTTAGCTATCTTTGAAGGCTAGAAAGCTAAAAATTAGCTTCTACTTTAGCATGGTATTAATCTAAAGCGGAAGGATAACACCTGATGAACATTACGACAGAAGAAAAAAAAGAGATTTTTTCCAAATACGGAAAAACTGATGCTGACACCGGATCGCCTGAGGCGCAGATCGCACTCTTCACCGAGCGTATCAACCGGCTGACCGACCACCTGAAAAGCCACAAAAAAGACCACTCAACTCGTCTTGGCCTTCTCAAATTGGTTGGTAAACGCAGAAGGCTCCTGAACTATCTGATGAAAAAAGATATTGAGGGTTACCGCAAGCTTATTCAACAGCTTGGAATTCGGAAGTAATTTTTCAGGCACGGGGTTGACCCGTGCCTTTTTTATTTGAATCTCACACCTATACGCCTGTGGCAAAGTGCCACAATACGCAACGAAAGAAAAGAATAGACAAAAAAACAGAAGATGAAAGCAGACTTTAAAACAGTAGAATTTGCGCCCGGCAAATTTATGTCCGTAGAAACCGGACGCCTGGCAAAACAAGCACATGGAGCCGTAGTAGCCAGAATTGGCGACACGATGGTACTCGCAACAGCCGTTTCCTCAAAGGAAGCGCGTGAAGGTCAGGATTTTTTCCCATTATCCGTAGATTTTCGTGAAGGTTATGCCGCCGGAGGCAAATTCCCGGGTGGTTTTATCAAGCGGGAGGGCCGCCCATCCGAAAAAGAAATTTTATCAGCCAGGTTGATCGACAGGACCATCCGCCCGTTGTTCCCCGATGGCTATATGAATGAAACACAGGTATTATTGCAGGTTATTTCATCCGATAGTGAAAACGACGGCGATGTAATAGGTGCCGTAGCCGCTTCGGCGGCGTTGCATATGTCGGACGCTCCCTTCGGAGGCCCGATGGCCCAGGTAAGAATGGCCAAGGTTGATGGAAAGCTTATAGTAAATCCGACCGTGTCTGAGCTGAAGAATTCAAGCTTCGACATGACCATAGGCGGTACAGCAAAAAGCATTGTGATGGTAGAAGGCGAGATGAATGAAATCTCTGAAGCCGAGATGATTGAAGCCATCAACGCCGCCCACGAATCCATCAAAATACTGTGTGCTTTCCAGGAGGATCTCCGCAAAGAATTTGGCAAGGAAAAACGTGAAGTTGATCTGCCCCAGGTTAACGAAGAACTGCATGCCAAAGTGAAAGAACTTGTGGGAGACCGCTATTCGACTACAACGCGGGCGAGTATGGCCAAGCAGGAGTATTCTGAAGCCATCAAAGCTATCAATACCGAAGTGCAGGAGAAACTGGCAGAGGAATTCCCTGAAATGGAGAAAACCATCGACAAATACTGCCATGACCTGCAACAGGATGCCATCCGCAACTATATGATGGACCAGCAGATCCGGATTGACGGCCGCAAGCCCGATGAAATCCGCGACATCTGGACCGAAGTCGGCTATCTGCCGAGAACCCACGGTTCGGCTATCTTTACCCGCGGCGAAACACAGGCCCTGGTATCGGTTACTCTTGGAACCAAGCGTGACGAGCAATCGATCGACACCCTGTTTGACACCGAGTCGAAGCGGTTCATGCTCAATTACAACTTCCCGCCATTCTGTACCGGTGAGGCCAAAATGATGCGCGGTACCAGCCGTCGCGAAATCGGTCATGGAAACCTTGCAGAACGTGCCCTGAAAAAAATGGTGCCAAGCAACGACGATTTCGCCTACACCATCCGCATAGTATCCGATATTCTTGAGTCGAACGGTTCTTCATCCATGGCTTCCGTCTGTGGCGGCTCCATGGCATTGATGGACGCCGGTGTGCCGATGCGCAAACCGGTAGCCGGAATCGCGATGGGCCTTGTTACCGATGGCAAGAAAAATATCGTGCTTTCCGATATCACCGGCGAAGAAGATCACTTTGGTGATATGGACTTTAAGGTGACCGGAACTACCGACGGTGTTACTGCATGCCAGATGGATATCAAAGTTTCGGGTATCACATCCGAACTGATGGCTACAGCGCTTGAGCAAGCCCGCAAGGGACGTCTGCACATTCTGTCGAAGATGGCTGAAACCATTTCCGTACCGCGTGCAGAGCTTTCGAAATACGCTCCTGCATTTACAAGGATGGAGATTGATGGCGACCAGATCGGTGCTGTTATCGGCCCTGGTGGTAAAGTGATCCAGTCTATCCAGAAAGAGACCGGAACCGAGATCATCATCGAAGAGGTGAACAACAAAGGCATCATCACCATTGCGGCCGACAGCGATGAGAAAGCACAGCATGCTGTTGCCAAGATCAAAGCCATAGTCGGAAAGCCGGAAGAAGGTGAAATTTACATGGGTACCGTACGCTCCATCAAGGAATACGGTGCCTTTGTTGAGATCATGCCGGGTAAAGATGGTCTGCTCCACATCTCAGAGATCGATCACAAGCGGATAAACCGCGTTGAAGACGTTCTCAAGGAAGGCGATCAGATCGAGGTTAAGCTGCTCAAGGTTGAAAACGGCGGCAAGCTTCGCCTATCCCGGAAAGTACTGCTCGAAAAAGAAGAGCAGGACTAATAAATCATAGAAATAACGGATCCGGAATTTATTTTTCTGCTCTCGTTATCAGTATCTTCAAAGCGCCATTGAACCCGATTCATGGCGCTTTGTTTTTTTATTGAACAGGCAGTGTATCAAACACACTTTTAATAGTAATTGCACCTGAATAACCGAATGATTTCACCCGGAGTTGTGCGGGTAATCGGATGAAACCAATTTAATCAACAATATGACTCAAATGAACGGAACCGACAGGGTGGAGCGCAGCATCCGGGACGACGGTTTTCGCGTGGTAAGTGAACAGATCAAAACGGTACGTAGTATTTCTCTTGGTGTTTGGGTGAAAACCGGCAGCCGGCACGAAACCGACGAACTTGCCGGAATTACCCACTTTCTCGAGCACATGCTTTTCAAGGGAACAGAGAAGCGGTCGGCTTTTGATATTGCCCTGAGCATGGAGGCTGTAGGCGGCTATCTGAACGCATTCACGTCCAACGAATATACCTGCTATTATACCCGGTGCCTCGATACTGAACTGGAACTGGCTTTCGACGTACTTTCTGATATGGTATTGCATTCCACCTTTCAGCCCGAAGAGATTGAGAAGGAGAAGAAGGTGGTTATCGAAGAGATGAAGATGTACCGCGACAGCCCCGACGATTTTGTTTTTGAGGCGTTCACATCACAGCTGTTCGAGCAGCATCCGCTTGGCAGGCCCATTATTGGTTTTGAGAATACCGTATCGGCATTTACCCGTGATCACCTGCAGCAATACGTTAATGAGCGGTACAATCCCTCGAACATCCTGATCTCCGTAGCGGGCAATATCGATCACGACAGGGTGGTACAGCTGGCCGATACCTATTTTTCATTCGTTAAGAACGGGGAAACAGCTGACATCAAAGTTCCCCTCACACCTTATCATACAGTCCGCAAGGAACTAAAAAAGCAGATCGAGCAGACCCACTACATTATTGGTAAAAGATCGATTGGCAACACCGACGAAGACCGGTTCAAGCTGCTGCTGGCAAATACGGTACTGGGTGGTGGCATGAGTTCGAGGCTTCATCAGAACATCCGTGAAAAATTTGGGTATTGCTATTCAATCAATTCTTTTAACCACAGTTTTGTGGACACCGGCATGTTTGGGGTCTATACAGGAACCGATGCCGGATATGTTGACCATGTACGGGAACTTGTGCTCACCGAATTCGAAAAGCTGAGAACAGAACTCATACCTGCCAAAGAGCTGGATGAGGCCAAATCGCAGCTGAAGGGCAAAATGCTGCTTGCCCAGGAAAGCATGAGTAACCGGATGATGAGACTGGCAAAAAGCGAGATTTATTATAACCGTTTTGTAACCCTCGACGAGCTTGTCGATAACATCGACACAGTATCAGCAGAGGGCATCCGTGACTTTGCCTCCCAATACTTTAAAGCGGAAGATTTTTCTGAAACACTACTATTACCCGAGACCAAAACAACATGACAGGCATTACAGAACTGAACCGGTTCAGCGACCGGCAGGCCACCCTGAAAGGATGGGTGTATAACAAAAGATCCGGCAAGGCGCACATCTTTATAGTACTGCGCGATGGCAGTGGCCTGTGCCAGTGTATTGTGGGAAAAGACGATGTTTCCGATGATGTTTGGCTGGCAGCCGAATCGCTTACGCAGGAGTCGTCGGTAGAACTCACCGGTATGGTGAAAGCTGATGAGAGAAGCCTTGGCGGTTATGAACTCCATGTTACCGGAATTTATATCCATCAGATAACATCGGAATATCCGATCACGCCGAAAGATCACGGTGTGGAATTCCTGATGGAAAACCGTCACTTGTGGCTCAGAAGCCAGCGGCAGTGGGCCATTATGCGGGTACGGAATGAAATTATTTTTGCAATCCACCGCTTTTTCCAGGACAGGGGTTTCATTCAGATGGATGCCCCCATCTTTACCGGTAATGCAGCTGAAGGCACCACAACCCTGTTCGAGACCGCCTATTTTGACGAAAAAGCCTACCTGACGCAATCAGGTCAACTCTACGGTGAAGCCATGGCCATGGCCCATGGTAAAATCTACACCTTTGGACCTACATTCCGGGCCGAGAAGAGCAAAACCCGCCGCCATCTGACCGAATTCTGGATGATTGAGCCGGAAATGGCTTTTTATGATCTCGAAATGAACATGAACCTTGCCGAGCAGATGCTCAGCTATATCGTGGCCGAGGTACTGCAGAAACGCAAAGCTGAACTTGAAATCATCGGCCGCGATACAACCCTGCTTGAACAGGTTTCATCTCCATTTCCGCGCATATCCTATACCGAGGCCATCGATATACTGACCAGTGACAAAACCCGTGAGATGCTCGAAAAAATGGAGGGTGACCGTCAGGCCGAAAAAACAGCTCTCGATGAGGAGCTCAAAGCCCTGAACAGTGAGTTTGGCCAGGCAAAAAAAGGACGCAAATTTCAGATCGAAGGGCGCACCAGGGAAATAAGGGCCAGGATTGAAGAGATCGAAGAAGATTTCAGGAACATACCGGTCTGGAAAAAATCGGCCCTTGAGAAAAAATGGGGCGACGATTTTGGCGGTAGTGATGAAACGATACTTACCATGCAGTTCGACAAGCCTCTGATGGTATACGGGTATCCTACGGCCATTAAAGCGTTCTACATGAAGCGTGATCCACAGAACGACGAGGTTGCCATGGGTGTAGATGTACTGGCCCCGGAGGGATACGGCGAAATTATCGGCGGTGGTCAGCGTGAAGACAATATCAACCTGCTCCTGGAACGTATTAAGGAACATGATCTGCCGGAGGAAGCCTTTAAATGGTACCTTGACCTGCGTAAGTTCGGATCTGTTCCACACTCGGGTTTCGGTCTCGGACTTGAGCGCACTGTTGCCTGGATATGTGGCCTGAAGCATGTGCGGGAAACCATCCCGTTCCCGAGAATGCTTGGACGTCTGTACCCATAAACCCGGTTAAATCCAGAAAAGCACAGAACTATCCAGAACTATCAAGTACTACCCGATACATTCCAGCGCACAAACCAGTTCAACCCAGTTCAACCCAGTACAAACCCAGCATAACCCAGCATAACCCAGTTTCAACCCAGTTTCAACCCAGTTTCAACCCGGTTCAACCCGGTTCAACCCGGTACAACCCGGTACAATACAGTACAATACAGTACAATACAGTACAATACAGTACAATACAGCACATTCCGATAAACAGACCTTACACCGGATAAAAGTGGCCAGGGAAAACAGCATACAACTGTACAAAAGGGTGGATGCGGAGCTGAAATCACCCGTACCAAAGCCGGTCTATTATCTGGCGGGTGAGGAGGCGTTCTTCACCGATCGCCTTCAGAAGTCGGCAATCAGCCGTGTACCGCCTGACCTGAAGGATTTCAACCTTGATATTCTGTATGGTCAGGATACAACCCTTCAGAAGGTAGTTGGTATATGCCGCAGTTATCCCATGATGGCCGAGATGAGGGTAGTTATACTGCGTGAATTTCACGGGC
>RECM01000249.1 GCA_007694035.1 Balneolaceae bacterium | reverse complement strand
AGGACGCCGCCCTTTCACGGCGGTAGCACGGGTTCGAATCCCGTACGCGGTACCACACTGTAAAGGCTGAACAGATGTATCACCCGGTATTATCCATACCCTTGTGCATCAGATCCAGCATTTTACAGGAACACGGAGCCCATAGCTCAGTAGGTTAGAGCGCCAGGTTGTGGCCCTGGAGGCCGTGGGTTCAAATCCCATTGGGCTCCCTCCTTTTGTCTTCAATGCCGCGTTCGTCTAGAGGCCTAGGACGTCGCCCTTTCACGGCGGTAGCACGGGTTCGAATCCCGTACGCGGTACAAAAAAAGCCCTGACCTTAACCGATCAGGGCTTTTTTTATGGGTTTTCTCCCTGATAATACACCGGGAATAATGCGCCCGACTCAATATTTAGCGGTCGTATCAGGAACGGATCCGCCCGTGACCCTGTCAGCGGCAGACATCGCTGGCCACCTCGCCATTGATAATCACCTTGCACACCCTTGTGGTGTACTCAAACGGATCGCCCTCAAACAGTACCAGGTCGGCGTCTTTACCGCGCTCGATGGATCCGACGCGGTCGGAGATGCCAAGCAGTTTTGCCGGGCTGATGGTTAACGCTTTAAGGCCCTCATCAAAGGGAAGCCCGTTCCCCACAGCCATGGCCGCCTCGAACAGCACTACACGGGTTTTCGGTACATAACCTTCATAGCCGCTCTGAAAGGCAAACGGAATACCTTTTTCATGCAGCGCAGCAGCTGTTTCATAGGAAGCGTTTTTGGTCTCACCCGACGTACGCACCATGGTGGGATGGATAAACACCGGTACGCCGGCACGTTTGATCTCATCCAGTACCAGATATGACTCTGCGGCACCATCCAGAACCAGATCGAAACCAAATTCCCGCTGCAGACGCAGGGCCGCCATTATTTCGGTAACTGAGTGGGCCGTGATAAGCGCCTTCACCTCACGGTTCAGCACTTTCGCCATGATTTCCATCTTCAGGTCTCGCGACGGGCGCTTATCTGCATCCGCGCCGGCCCGCTTGTCGGCGTAGGCTTTGGCTTTGATAAATTCGCCGCGAAGAACAGCAACGGCCCTCGAGCGTGATCCGATCTGATCATAGACCCGCCCAACCGACGGGCCAAGGGTCATCGCAACCATGGTCACAGAGTCGATCAGGGCCTCATCAACCGTATCGCCAATTGTTTTCACAATCATGGTCTGCCCGCTGGCCAGGGCACCGGGTCCATGACCGGTATGCATGGTGGTTATGCCGTGTTCCCGCTGCCATTTGACCAGCGCTTCAAGGGCATTGTAAGCATCGAATGCCCTCAGCTCCGGCTGGAAAGGGTTCGAACGCTCGAGCTGGTCCTGATCGTGATCATAATTGTAGTAACCGGCCAGCCCCACAACCGTACGGGCATCGATAAGACCTGGCGTTACCACGGCAGACTCGTATACGGTATAATTATCCGGTATCCGCACCCTGCTCTGCGGCCCCACCTGCTCAATTTTGCCATCCCTGATGAGCACCACCCCGTTCTGAACGGGATCGCCCGACATGGTGTAGAGGATGTCTGCTTTGACCGCAATCTGGGCCGGAAGCATGTTGCTGGTCGTAAGCGTAAACACACCGGCCAGTAATATAATTAAAAGAGTTCTTTTCATGGTTCGGGTAACTCCGGTTGAATCGGTAATGAAAAAATGGGTGTTTAATGATGCCGGCCGTGTGAAATCATATACATCTGCCATTACGACGGCAGCATCCGGTTTTATTGAATTCAGTCTGCTCATGGCCGGCCTCAGTGATCGGAATGAACATGGTGATAGCCGCGGAACACTTCATACCCGCCAACAGAATATTTCCTTTGCTCCGGATTGTTGCGGTCGTACACAAGCTTTCCCTCAATCCAGGTTTGCTCTACGTGGGTGTAAACACTGAAGGGATCGCCGCCGAGAATCAGGAAGTCGGCATCCTTGCCGGGATCCAGCGAGCCGATCCGGTGGTCGAGGTCGAGCATGCGGGCTCCTGCCAGGGTAAGGGCTTCAAGGGCTTTTGGGCGCGACATTCCCTCGCGAACCCCGAAGGAGGCCATACGCAGAAACAGCCTTGAGTCGACAATACCATCGTCGGTATGAAATGCCACATCAACACCTGCCTCTTCCAGTACCCTTCCGTTTTCATTTCGAATATTAATGGCTTCGAGTTTCCCGCCCGGTGAGTCGAGCGCAATAATGGATGCCCCAACTCCGGCGGCGGCAATTTCGTCGGCCACTTTCCAGGCTTCGCTTACGTGCTGAAGCACTACCCGGAAGCCGAATTCACGCTGCAGGCGCAGTACGGTGAGTATATCGTCGTGGCGGTGGGTATGGAAATGCACCATTCTTTCCCCGTTCAGCACCTGAACCATGGCCTCCATCTGCAGGTCGCGAGGCGGCATCTTGTCGGGGTCGCCACCGGCCGCTTCCACTTTGGCTTTGTACTGCTGCGCATTCACAAACAGGTTGCGCTGCATGGCCGCCGATTTGGCCCTGGTTCCGGGAAACGGACCGGATGTGCGGATGGAGTTGGTTCCGTTGGCCATTTTAATGCCCCCGGTAATTCCGTTCACCACATCATCAACAAACAGCATATCGTAGATGGTACGGGCATCACGCAGTTTCAGGTATGCAGTCTGCCCGCTGAGCAGATGTCCCGATCCCGGCATCACATTCGCCGTAGTAACGCCGCCAGCCCTGGCTTTCTTGAAGGTATCGTTCTGAACATCGATCGCATCCAGGATGCGTACATCCGGATGAGTGGCCGAAGAACGGTCGCCGCCATCTCCGCCGCCAATATGCGAGTGGGTATCGACCAGGCCGGGTATGATCACTTTACCCGATACATCCACCTGTTTGGCGTTACGGGGTATACGCACATCGCCTGCAGCCCCTACCGCCTCGATTTTATCGCCCCGGATTACGAGTACGCCATTTTCGATGGGGTCTCCGGAAACCGGATAGATGGTCGCGCCGGTAAACACTTTCACATCCTGTGCCCATAGGCCGGGCACGGCAATCACTGTGATCAGCAGGGCGCCGATCAGTTTCATTCTGCATCGCATAAGTATTGTCACCATTAAACGTAGATTAAACACCGGATTTTGTGTCGTCCGGTTCTGAATATGATGCGGAATGTAAACCAATCCTGCGATTATACCAACTGCAGGTTTACAGCCTTTTTCAACATGACTGCCGGTGGTTATCAGGTTTCCCATCCTGCCACTTATTGAGTATATTTAAAGCTGATACGTTTTATGGATTCAATTATTTAAGCATCTTGAAATTATTACTACTGTTTTGAAAGATAAAAGCTCAGATAAACTATACATTCAGTTATTCAGTATACACGGGTTGGTAAGGGGTAAAAATCTTGAACTTGGCAGGGATGCCGATACCGGCGGGCAGGTCAAATACGTGGTCGATCTGGCAAAAGCACTCGGTGAGCATCCCGATGTGAAACAGGTTGATCTTTTCACCCGGCTTATCGACGACAAGCGGGTTAGCCCCGATTACCGCGAACAGACTGAAGTGATCGGAGACAATGCCCGCATTGTGCGTGTAAAATGTGGCGGAACCCGGTACATGCGCAAAGAACTGCTCTGGCCCTATCTGGATGAATTTGTGGATCAGGTAATTCAGATCTCCAAAAAAGAGGGCCGGCTTCCCGATGTGGTTCACGGCCACTATGCCGACGGCGGTTATGTATCGCGGCAAATTTCGCGCATGCTGGGACTGCCCCTCATATTTACAGGCCATTCGCTGGGCAAAACAAAATCGCGGTCGCTGGCCGGCGAAGGTATGGGCATGGAGGAGATGGATAAAAAATTCAACATCCTCAGGCGGATCAAGGCCGAAGAAAATGTGCTGAAACAGGCCCACATGGTCGTAACCAGCACAAAAGACGAGATAGAACGTCAGTACAGCCTGTACAGCAACTCAAGCGGGGTTAATTTCAATGTCATTCCTCCGGGTATCGATCTGAACGGATTCTACCCGTTTTACTACGATCAGGATGATAATTTCACAAAAAGCGAAGAGCTGCTGCAGGCCCGGCACAAGATGACCCACGAGCTCTCCCGTTTTCTCAGCAATCCGGGCAAACCGATGATCCTGGCTATCTGCCGCCCCGACAGCAAGAAGAATATACAGGGCCTTGTTACCGCATACGGCCGCCACAAGGAGCTGCAGGCCCTGGCCAACCTCGCCATTTTTGCCGGTATCCGCAAGGAAATCGACAATATGGACGATAATGAGAGCAATGTGCTTACCGAGCTGCTGCTGCTCATGGACAAGTACGACCTCTACGGCAAAATGGCCATCCCCAAAAAGCACGATCCAAATTACGAGGTACCCGAACTCTATCGCATGGCCGCCGGTTCCAAAGGGGTTTTCGTGAACTCCGCATTCAACGAACCGTTCGGGCTCACCATGATCGAAGCCGCTGCCAGCGGAGTACCCATCGTAGGGCCTGACGATGGCGGGCCTGTCGAAATCGTGAAAAATTGCAAGAACGGACTGGTTGTGGATACACGCGATCCCGACAATATCGCAAAAGCCATCAGAGACATACTTATCGACGACGATAAATGGAGCAGTTACTCCAACAATGGCATTCAGGGGGTCAGAAAACACTACAGCTGGGAATCGCATGCAAAGTCACTTGTTGCAGGTTATAAAAAAGCCATCAAAACCATGAAAAAATCGGGCAACGATATCAAAAAATCGCCTGCTTCACGTTTCGGATCTATTCAGAAGCTGTTCATATCCGATATCGACAATACACTTACAGGCGATGATAAAGCACTCAGGAAGCTCACCCGCATCATCAACACCAACCGCGAGTCGTTTGGCTTCGGGGTTGCCAGCGGCCGGAGCCTGGAACTGATACGTGAAATCGTGGAGGCTGAAAACCTCCCCCGCCCCGATGTAATCATCTCGTCGGTTGGCACGGAAATACACTACGGCCAGGACTTCGACAACCTTCAGTTTGATGAGGGTTGGGCGGCGCACATCTCCTATCAGTGGAAGCCGGAGATGATCCGGGAAGTGCTCGCTGAACTTGATTTCCTGGAACCGCAGGAGGATGAAGCCCAGAAAGCGTTCAAACTGAGCTATCTGATGGACTACAACGAAGACCATATTGCGCTGATCCATCAAAAACTGACCGAGGCCAAACTGCGCTATTCGCTGATCTACTCACACGGGGCCTTTCTTGATATGATCCCCCAACGCGCCTCCAAAGGGCGTGCGCTCGACTATCTCGGCAAAAAATGGGATATCCCCCAGAGCCGCATCCTGGTGGCCGGCGACTCCGGTAACGACGAGGAGATGCTGCAGGGTAAACGTCCGGCCATAGTAGTCGGCAACTACAGCGACGAGCTGGCCGGGCTGAAAGGCAACCGGCAGGTCTATTTCGCGAAAGCAAATTATGCTGCCGGCGTGATTGAAGGAATGAAAGAATATGGGTTCATTGAGGATCCGGGTTGAACCGGTTTGAATCTGAGTTTTATTTTTCCGGGAGGCTTTGAACTGTGGAAGTATAGAACCTGTGAACAAATGTATGAAGATGTTACAGTTGACACGGGTAACTGACAGCTGCAGACATTACAGGTTATACGGGTAACTGACAGCTGCAGATATTACGGGGTGGTGCAGGGAACGTGCAGGTGTAGCGTAAAGCAGATACAGAGAACTGAAGATTGTACAAGTAATGCGGAGACGGGTGGGCTGCCGGTTACTGAAATTGCGACAAGCCGGGGAAAACCAATACGGAAGTTTCAGGGGAACCAGGCAGTACGTAATATTGATGTGATGCAGGGTATGTACTTTTTTTTCGTTACAAACCCATACCTTTGGGCGTTACAGGTTAATTGTCAGAAAAAATCCGTTCAGAGAAAAACCGTATGAGATCCGTTTTCTTCAGTTTGATACTTATTGGACTTTGCAGCCTGGCCGTTTCTGCCTTGGGGCAGGGCTTCAGTATGTATAACGACCGGAATCACCCCGAGTTGAAATGGATGCAGGCCGAGTCGGAGCATTTTCTGATTATGTACCCGGAACACCTGGCAGGCATTGAAGCAGAAGCGGCGGCCATTGCCGAGGAAACCTACCAGGCACTATCTGAAAATCTGAATGTAACCTTCAGCCATAAAATCCGGATATACCTGTCGGACGAGGATGAAATCATTAACGGATTTGCGGCCCCTATCGGCGGTTTTTACACCAATATCTGGGTAAATCAAAACGATGTGGCGGCAGGCTGGACCGGCCAGGCAAAATGGCTTCGCAAGGTTATTGCCCATGAACTGGCGCACATTTTCCATTTCCAGGCGGTAAAGGGAACCTTCTGGCCACTCGATTTCATCTTGTCTGATCCCATGCCCTTATTCTGGGCCGAAGGACTGGCCCAATACCAGACTGAAAAATGGGATGCTTTCAGGGGCGACAGCTGGTTAAGAACCGCAATCTACGACAACAACCTCGACTACCGGGCCGGCCAGTCGGTATGGGATGGTGCCCTGATGTACGCAACCGGCAACTCCCAGCTGCGATTTTTTGCCGAACAGTACGGTGACTCCACCCTTGCATCACTGCTTGCCCACCGCAAGCCCACCCTTTTCGGCCTGGGAAAAGTACACCATTTTTATACCGCATTCGAAAGCGTTACCGGCGACAGTTACTCCACCTTCGAAGACCGGTGGCGCCGGCACATGACCATCTACTACAATACCATGGCCGGGCAGATGGAGCGGCTTGATTCCCTGGCCTCCGATCCCCTGAATCTACCTGCCAGAATGGTTTCCGGCGCGCAATTCGATACATCCGGCAGGTTCATGGCCCTGGTGGGTCTCGCATCTGTAGAACAGCCTGTGCGCCGGCTATGGTGGGTTGACACCGAAAATGGCGCTCAGCGGGCACTCGACGATGGGGCCATCGGGTCACATCTGAGCTGGCATGAAGATGGAGAGTGGATTGCCTATCATCGCATTACCAGGGGCCGGTATGGAAGCCTGCAAAATGAACTCTACCGCGTACACGTTCCTACGGGTCGGCGGGAGCAGCTTACATATAACCGACGGGCTTCCTATCCGGAATGGATGCCCGACGGACGAATTGCATTCATCGGTTCAGAAGCCGGTACCGGCAACATATTCATACTCGATATTACAACCGGCGATGAAGTACAGCTAACCGGGTTCGAGGGTGATGTACAGCTTGCAGGACTCAGGCGGCAGCCCGGCGGCGAACGGCTGGCCTTCAGCCGGTTTGATGAGCAGGGTTACCGCGAGATCGTGATCCTTGATGCTGCATCAGATACCTGGCATGCCATCGGTGATCCCGAAAGCGACAACCGGATGCCTGTTTGGAGCCCGGATGGCCTGATGCTGGCATATACCAGCCTCAGAGATCAGGTACCCAATATTTTTGTAACCGATCCGTCCGGCGACCATCCCTCAGAGCGGGTTACCCGGCAATTCACCGGAGCCTCGGCCCATAGCTGGCTGCCGGCCGATTCGCTGTTCCCCGGAGGGCGGATGATCATTACCGCAACCGATACAAAAACGAGGAATTACATCTATGAAATCGATGCCGGTTCCCGTGCTGATGAAACCCAAATTGTAATCAACCCTTCCTACACCGGGTGGACACAGCACCGGCCTCCAACGGAAATCCCAAAGCATATCAGCCCTGACCAGGGTCTGATCACCGCCAGAAGGCCGTACTGTTCCTGGTGTACCATCGACCATGTGGTAACCATCCCCCTCCCATACTATGCAGGCGGAAACGACTGGGGACCGGCCGTTTTCACAGTATTCACCGAACCTCTGGGCAAGCACACCTTTGTAGGAGGGCTTGGCATTTCAGTTATTGATCCTTTGGATGGCGGCTTTGCAGCATTCAGCTACATCAACCGGCAGCTTTCTCCCACACTGTCCCTGAATTTGTACCATCGGGCCTACAATGCCCGGTTTTATGGGGATGATCTGCTTTTCAGCCGCTATTCAGGCGGCGAAACAGGCTTCCGACTGCCATTCGACTGGTTCAATATAAGCTATACCCAATCGGCCATTGGCGGCCTGTTGGCCTATATCACTACAGAACCGACACGCGAACTATCCTCGATTCCTGCCGGCCTGGATGCCGCAGAAAAAGCAAGTGAAGCCAGGTTCAGCTTCTGGTTCAGCACAACACAGCAGAGACCGTACAGGTTTTTGGCCCTGCATCCGCTCGACGGGTTTGGCATCCGTTTTCAGGTAAAAGGTGCCGGTTATGTATTCGGCGGAGACACCAGATATATACGACCCGACCTCAGGGCATACCGGATATTCTCCGGCCCGGCCAATCACCGGATTTATCTATACGGACGTGCAATAGCTCAGAAAGGAAGAAGTCTGAACCAGGATTTTTTCGGGCTTACCCGCTTTGGTGACCTCTCGCTGATGTTGCCCGGCCTGAACCGCGACATACTGTATGGAGACGGCGAACGCGTAAGGGGGTATAGTGATTATGCGATTGGTAACCGGCTCCTGTTCACGAGCCTGGAGTACCGTATGCCGATCATTTCCAATCTGCAGACCCGGATTTTGGGGTTTGCCGCATTTGGCGGTGTGGTTCTGGCACCATTCCTGGATGCAGGCATTGTGTGGACCGGGGCGTTCGATTACGACGTGGCCATTAAGAGAGCCGGAACAGGTGCAGAGCTAAAAAACCTGATGTCGGTCGGCGGATTGCAGTTCAAGCATGCCATCGGGTTCGCCCAGCCGGTACAGCAGCTGTTCGGTAGTGACTATGAATTGTACTACCGGATTAAAGTGGCCGTGCCATTTTAACATTTGCACACTAACGCCCCTGTCAATATTATTGCTACCACAGTATTTACACAGACAGCCATTCATGAAAACACTTTACTTTACAACCATCGTCGTACTTCTAGTTTCAATGCCTTTTTCATCAAAAGCTGGCATTACAGATGACGCCCCCCGTTTCAGCCTTGGTTTTTATACGGGACCTGTTGTACCAACAGGGGCGGAACGGCTCACCGAATACTGGGGTATCGGATTCATCACCGGATTCCAGACCGGCTATTTCATTACTGAAAACATTCAGCTCAGGGCTGAAATAGATTACAGCATGTATTCATTCCGCAGGGCCCGCTTCCGCGGGCAAAACAATTACCCGGAAAGTCAGTACAAAATCACCAATAACACCTCAAGTACCATGAACCTGTCGGGGGCGGCCCTCTACTTTCTTCCCCTGAACAGAGAGTTTCTTCTGTATGCCGGCATCAGCGGCGGCATGATGTATGTAGAGATCGGCGACATTAATGTGGGGGAAAACGGTCAGGAACTGACTGCACCCGGCAGCTCAAAATCGGGCTTCTCGGCGGGATTGACCGGTGGACTGGAAATGCGCTTCTGGCCTTCAACCAGCCTCTTTTCCGAACTTGGCTACCGTTACGGATACACACCGCGTACGCGAACGCACTATGTGCCCCTTAAACTTGGCGTTAATGTATATCTGTAGGTACAGGAATATACCCTGCCGATCAGGATGCAGCCACAAAAACCAAACCATCTGCAGGGCAGGCGCCAGTACGCTGAACCAAATTTATTTGCGTTAGAGCGGCCGATTATTTTAACAGGGTTGATCTGATGGTCTGCGAAAAACCGGCTGCATCAAGCCTCACAAGGTATATGCCCGAACTGATGCCGGATGAATCCCATCGCAGGGCATGTTCCCCGGCAGGAAACACACCGTTCTGCAGCTCCTTTATCAAGCGCCCGGTAATATCATAGATGGTGATCCGCACCGGGCCACTCTCGGCCAGATCAAAAGCGATCATTGTGCCGGGATTGAACGGATTGGGGTAGTTTTGATGCAGCAGCGCCCCCTGGGGCAGATATACATCCTCCTCAATGGAAACGGCCAGCGCGGAATCTTCAATCTCAATGTATCCCAGCAGGTTGCGGCCGGTTTCCGGATCCCAGACGTCTTCGTTGGCCAGCCGGATAGCATACTCCGGACGGTCGCCAAGATGAAGGTCGGGTATACTCAGGTAAACCTCATAGATTCCGTCGTCGAGCAATGAAACTTCTACAGGAGTTACCACATCAAAATCGCCGTGCCAGGTGCGCAGATCGCCGGGTGCCGGGAAAGATTGTTCCTCTTCGGTAATCAAATTGCGGAAAACAAGCCACGCATCGCGTTTGAGAAATGGCCGGGCGTAGCCTGTGTTATCCATGGCAAGCGTTACGTCAATATTTTCACCATTCTGCTCGAATGTGGCCTTTCTCAAAACAAAACGGTACCCCAGGTACTTAAGCATCACTTCAAAATGCCCGGAGTCAATCCACCCGTTGATAACAGAGGAGTGGTAGTCGCGGTTTATGATCGACCAGTTGGTCAGATCCATTTCCACTACGGCATTATCACCGTTGGTGCGCGGGGGATTCAATCCGTTCGTTTCGCCGGTCATGGGCAGGTACTGTGTTTCATTGGCGAGAAACTCATAGTCGGAGGTACCAACCGGGTTACCAAATTGTCCGGTATTTCTGTAGGTACCCATATCGCCCCAAACGTTCAGGAAGGCATCGTTGTAAAAACCGATCCTGGCCTGGGGGCTGTCGGAGTAGGCGGTTTCAGCGGTAAGTGCCGTTGTTCCGTACATGGTAATTTTAGCCTGCGGGTAACGCACCTGCAGGGGTATCCCGGATGGTGTGGCGGCCAGCATGGCATCTACCACCTCTTTCCTGTTCTGCCACTGTGTCGGAATGATATTGCCATCGGTACCGAATTCGGTGGAATTGGTATAATACCATTCGCCCCAGGTACCGATGAAACCGGCCTGCTGGGCAACAATCACATCTTTGTTCCGCTCAAGCACCGGGCCAAGCTGTTCAATATGCTGCAGGATCATGGCCTTAACCGGCTGCTGGGGAGCGGTCGACTGGCGGTTGGTGTAGGAAAAACGCACGAGCACCTTCAGCCCGGCGTTGCGGATCCGGTCGAAGTCGAGCTGTATATTGTTCAGATACGTTTCGGATATTACTGTATCCATGAAATTGCCGAGCAAAAAATACCGGTAAATCACGGTCACCTTTTCAGGGCCGGTTCTCCAGCCTGTCAGAGTACTTTCATTGATATTGGAGTAGTTTTCCGATGTGTAATAGGTATTGTTGGTTATGGAGTATTTCTGCAGGCCCCGCTCCGGATTGGCAATGATCTCGTCCGATTCGGTGTAGGTAAATACAGTCTGGGCCCGGGTAAGTGCCTGATTAAAAACAGGCATTGCAAGGCAGGCAACAAGTGTTGCTAATATAATTTTGGTGTAATCAAATCGACTCATGGGTTGGCATTTAGGGATTTGCACTATAGGTTATTACGGGCTAGAACAAGGAACAATAAACATGAAATAATATATAACTATTTTGAAACTTTCATATAGCTTTGTTTTATTCCGTTACCTTATTTTTTTCAGTAATAACAAACAGATTCAGAAAAGCACCTTCCCTGCCCTCTCCGGATATCCGAAAAGGGACATATCTGCAGTGCCATTAAGCGGGCCATGATTACCGGCTACTTTATATTAGCACAAGGTCTCAATCGGATCTACCCGAAGGTGAATATCGAACTGGCTGAGAAATTGCTGGAATACAGTGGAGTACTTCTATCAGAATATTCTGTGGGGGATAACTTGTCTAAAAATTCATTTGTACAACGGAATAGAATTCAAGCTGGACTAAGTAACTGTATTGTAGTTGTAGAAACTGATGTTAAAAGGGGAACTATGCATACCGTTGGATTTGCGGAGAAAAATAAAAGAATTGTTGCGTGTTTGGATCATCCTGAAAAGTATTGGAATGAACCGACAACAAGAGGGAATAGTCTTTTGATTGATAAGAATAGAGCTGTACCGATTGATTTTGGCAATATTGATGAATTAATCCAAGTGATTAATTCCTTGGAAGTAGACCCACCTATTACACTGTAATCAGGCTGCTGAAGAAGCACTTTCATCAAGGACCTCGAATTTAGCTTCTAAGCGCTCTGAACCCTTTGGTTAAACAGTATTCACCAAATCGGTCAAACAGCTATTACGGGCAAATCTCGAATGAAATATGGTGGTCTGAATGGGTCTATTATAACCATTTATCACTTTGATATATGGGTATGGCTATTAAACCAATTCTATGGATCTCGTTTAAAGTGTACTGCAGCAAAATCTACATATATCTTCCACTTACTCACCGGCATGGTTGATCACAGCAAAACCGAAATGATATTAATTGCCAAATAATTTATGGGTCAGTCAACTATCTCAAGCTACTTCAATCGCTTACCCTCGTTAAGTAGTGAATATTATGAAGTATAGATAAAAGATAAAGTGCACAAGGAATAAAACCCTGTGCACTTTATGAATTGTGTATTTTAAAAAATGGTTTTCTCACACCATCAATAAGATGTCTGACCGGTGTTAGAAGTTCTTATCATGCATGAACCATTGAAGAACTGGCATGCTTCCTACTATACTTAGCTGAATAAAATAAAACAGTAAATAGAGTATCAATTAAGACACCAAATACAGCTGTAACTGCATAAAGGGCAGGAACAGGACTAAGTGCTATTAAAAATAAACTTAGGCAGAACATTCCAATAGATGTTCTGATATAAAATCCTAGGGGGAGAATCAATCTTAAGTCACTGTAATGTTCAAGTTCATTTAGATAATTTTTTAACTGGTATATGCGATATCCAAATACAACCAGTACTATCAAAAGAATTAAAGCAATCATATTCATAGTATAAACCGTTTATTTATTATTATTCACAATATATATCACGTTCAACCTCAAATGCTACCTCAGCTGCGCATATAACTGTCAATGTTGTTAAACACCATTTCCAACCTACAAGGCAGCCCGCACATAAAAGAGGTCCAGCATCTTCACAATGATCTTCAACGCACGACAAAACATTATCTGAGGTACAACTCAATAGTCTAACATTGCCATCTTTATTACCAATATCTGATGTTCGACTTGAGCCCAAAAGATTAAAGTTACTGTCGTAAACCTGAATAATTTCTTTTTGTGGTTTTGTATGGTTTGCATGTGAATCAAGCAAATAATCGCTTATTTCAGATTGTTCGACACTAAAATCTAAGTAAAATAATTCATTATTCCTTTGAACCCTTAAAATTCTTTGTATCTCAAGGTCAACAATTTTTTCTTTTAAAAGACTGCTCACATTATCTTCAGCTTCTGAAATATTGAAAAAATTATCATCCATATGAAACGAGAACTCATCATTTCCAACTAAATGTTTCCATCAATAAAAAAAGCCTTTGCAATATGGATCATTACAAAGGCTTTTTCATATGGTGGAGATGCCGGGAGTCGAACCCGGGTCCGGGAAGGCAAACCAGCAAGCGTCTACATGCTTATCTGTCGGGTTGAATCTTACTTCAGGGGTAGCCGGACAGCACAGCGCCCTGAAGCCAGGCTGCTAATTTCTCGCACCAACTACACAGCCGATAGTTGTTGCCAGCCCGGCATTAGCGTCGCTCTGCAAACCGCCGCCGGGCGGGCAGCAGACAGAACGGAACGGCTGTTAGGCAGCCATTCGGTAATCGTAAGAGTTGCCTTTTACAATTAAGTATCCCAAAGGTTTTTTTACGAGTACATAAGGGGTAAACTCGGCATGCAACCTGTGATAGTACTCAGCCCGTCGAAACCAAGTACATCCCCAAGTGCTTATTCTACAACGAATCAAAGAACAAGGTATTACAAAACACGTTAAAACCGCTGTATCATCATTGAAAATAGCTGTATTTTAACTGTTTCGTAATATACAACTAATACAGGTTCATTTTATTATTGAATCAGCATACATTAATTGAAGGAGTACCGAGAGAACTCACCAATGAAAATTGCAATTATCGGCGCCGGTGCTGTGGGAACAGCACTTACCAAACTATTTTGTAACGACGACAGTACCAGTTCCGTAATCCTGATAGACAGAAACGGCAGCATTCTGAATGCGATAAGCCAAAACCTGTCGGATTGTACCAAACTGAGAACGCACCGCCTGGGCATAGAAAACCGGGTGGCCGTAAAAAGCCTGATTAAGGGTTTCGACTGTCTTATATCGGCCCTGCCCCACAAGAACAATTTTGATCTGGCACAGCTTGCCCTTGAGGCCCGCATCCATTACATCGATTTCGGGGCAGACGACAAAGTACTCGAAAAACAGATGAGCCTGCACGAACAGGCATCCACTGAGGGTATCTGGCTGATCCCCAACGCCGGTCTCGCGCCCGGCCTTCTGAACATTCTTGTTCTGAAAGCTTTTGAACAGTTCGAAAGTGTGAGGAAAATCCATATCAGGGCAGCCGGTTTGCCTGTTAACCCGGAACCCCCTCTTAACTATTATCTGAGTTTTTCCGTACAGGGGCTGCTCAGTGAGTACATGAATCCTGCTTGTGTGATAGAAAATGGTAAAGCCGTGCATGTGAATTCGCTTGATGGTTACGAAAGCATGACTTTTGCCACTAAACCCGAAATCGGTGAGCTTGAGGCCTTCTACACCAGCGGGCAGTCATCATCGCTGGTAAGGCATCTCGACGGCAGGGTCAACGAGCTCAATTTCAAAACGCTCCGGTACCCCGGGCACCGTGATATCATGAGGACTCTGATCAATCTCGGGCTTGCATCAAAACAGATTATCGATGTACGGACCAACCTGACCTACCGCGAACTGCTTGTGAGGCAGCTTCAGAAATTCCTGCCACAGAATGTGGAAGATATTGTGCTCGCAAAGGTACTCGTTGAAGGCGTTAAAGAAGGCCGGCACGTGCAAATGAACTACGAAATTGTACACCAATACGACCATAAGAACGACATGAGCGCCCAGATGGCCTGTACCGCAATACCGGCCTTGTTGATTGCCCGGCAGCTGACCAGCAATATGCTTCCGGCAACGGGTGGCGCAAGACCTCCCGAGCTTGTTATCGATAAAAATCAGTTTTTTGAGGATATCCGGCAAACAGGAATCAGTATCCACAAAACTGAATTCGAACCCGGCTGACAGGGTTTCTGCACAATAAAAAAGCCGCTTTAAGCGGCTTTTTTATTGAAAATTATTTCGCTACACGACTACTTTTTGCCCTTCGGCCCCGGATCGTCCTGATCGCGCTTGATGGCTTTCTCCTGGCTACCGGCAATCGACTGGCGCATGTCGGTGTCTGAAATTACATTGCGCATATTGTAGTAATCCATTACACCAAGGTTACCACTGCGGAATGCTTCGGCAATAGCTTCCGGAACGCGGGCTTCGGCTTCAATAAGCTTGGAACGCATCTCCTGGATTTTTGCCTTGTTTTCCTGCTCAACGGCAACGGCCATTGCCCGGCGCTCTTCCGCTTTGGCACGGGCCACTTTCAGGTCGGCTTCGGCCTGATCGGTCTGCAGTGCTGCGCCGATGTTGTTGCCCACGTCCACGTCGGCAATGTCGATGGACAGTATCTCAAATGCGGTACCGCTGTCGAGGCCGCGCTGAAGCACGGTTCTGGAAATCTGGTCGGGGTTTTCAAGAACCTCTTTGTGATCTCTTGCCGAACCAACGGTTGTAACAATACCTTCACCCACCCGGGCAAGGATCGTCTCTTCTGTAGCACCACCCACCAGGCGTTCAAGGTTGGCCCTTACAGTTACCCTTGCGGTGGCCTTCACCTGAATACCATCTTTGGCAACAGCGGTGATGATAGGCGTTTCAATCACTTTCGGGTTTACGGATATCTGAACCGCTTCGAATACATCCCGGCCGGCAAGGTCGATGGCTGTAGCCTGTTCAAACGACAGACCAAGATTCGCTTTATCGGCAGAAACCAGGGCCTGCACTACCTTCTGAACATTTCCGCCTGCAAGAAAGTGGGCCTCTACCTTACTTATATCAATTACCAGGCCGGCTTTGGTCGCGGTAATGACCGCCTTAATGATGGGAGCCGGCGGCACTGTGCGCAGCCTCATCCCGATCAGTACCCCGATGGATACTCTAACGCCTGAGAAAAAGGCCGTGATCCACAGTCCTACAGGAACAAAATAGAAGAACATGAAAAGAAAGATCACTACCAGAACCAGTATGATCAATCCAAAAGTTGTTTCGAACATGATTGTGAAATTAAAAGATTAATAAAAAACCCGTAATTGATGGCAATGCCATGCATTTGCTCAGCAGCCAAAAATATATGCCCGACAATTTAACAAATGCCGCATTATTTCCGGTTAAAAAATAGTGGCTTTTACAAGATAATTAAAACCGGATTCCGCTTATATCTTTTTAACAACCACACGGCTGCTTCCGGTGTCGACAACACGTACGCGTGCTCCGTTTTCAACAAATTCGCCGTCCGATATCACGTCCACTCTTCTGTCGTCGACCAATATCATGCCCGAAGGCCTGAGTGGAGTTATTGTAACTCCTTCCATTCCCAGCAGATCATCAAGGCTTTTTGCGGATGTATATCCCGTATTCCGGTCGGTCGACTCCATCAGGACCAGCCTGCTGAACATCTGGTTCTGTGGCAGATACCGTGCAAGCGACATCAGCAGAAGTATTCCGATCACCAGGGTTATGGTCAGCGTCCATACCGCCATACTTATATGCTCCATGGGCGGGAACCTTAATCCAACATTCCCTATGAGTGATGCACCCAGGCTAAAGATGACAAGTGATATACCCAGCCCGCCGGCAACACCAAATCCCGGAATGAAAAAGATCTCGATAATGATCAATACCACCCCGATAAAAAACAGGACTATCTCCCAGCTCTGTGCCAGGCCCATTATGTACAATGGCGCAAAAAACATCATTGCTCCGACGCCGGCAACCATTCCGGCAAAACCTATTCCCGGCGACTGCAGCTCAAAGTAGAGCCCTCCAAGCATCATCAGCATCATGATGCTGCTAACAACCGGGTGGGTCAGAAACCGCAGAACACTCTCCTGCCACAGTTCCTGCAGATGAACAACTTCCGCGTTTTGCCAGCCCATATGGGCGAGAATTTCATCCTTGGTCCTGAACGATCCGTTGATTACCCCGAAATTGATTGCTTCGGATGTACTCAGGGTAAGCAGTTTTCCTTCGGCTATTATGCCCTCAATCTCGATGGACTCGTCGACCATGGCTTCAGCGATCTGCGGGTTCCGGCCTTTGGCCTCGGCGGTTGCCCTCATAAGGCCCCTCATGTAACTCTGCATTTTTTCGGACGCTTTGTCGCCAGAACCCCCTTCCACTACGGTCGCTGCCCCGATAGATGCGCCCGGAGCCATAAAAATGGAGTCGGTGGCAAGAGAGATGAGTGCACCGGCCGACGCTGCATTTTTATCGATGAAGGTGATGGTGGTTAGCGGTGAATCAAGAAGATTTTTCCGGATTTTATCGGCGGCATCAACCAGGCCGCCAAAAGTATCCATGTGCAGAATCACGCCGTCGGCATTATTTGCCTCGGCCGTAGCCAGCCCGCGCTGTATGTATTTATGCAGGCCGTTGTCTATTAGCCCTTCCACATCAATCACATAAACAACCGGTCGGGTTGGAATTTCTACCGATGTCTGGCCAACTATGATATTCACTGCAAGCAGGATTGGCAGAACAGCCAGAAACATGGATTTTTTTTGTCTTTTCATGATGCTTCAGATAAAAAAGTTTTTCCGGATCTGTCCGGATATTCCCGGAATTTGTACTCAGATTGATTTTGCAGGAATATCCGCATTTTATAAAGAATACACTAAACAATATACGCTGAATTACGTACGGTATGATTCGAAAGTTGCATACCCGCCGGCAGTATTCCATCTGTGGTCACCATATACGTTGTGCGGCAATTATTTATGAGAACGCGAATGATAAGGCCCGGATTGTGTGTTCATCTGGTGCGTCAGATTCGTAAATTGTTTGTCAACTGTTATTCAAGGATTTTTTTTGAAAATGTATCTACATCAAGCAGGGACCTTTGTCAGCCTGATAGTTCTGATCACCATGTTGCCGTTTTATGCCCTGGCCCAGCAAAGGGCCAGCATCAGCGGTTATGTTACGGAAAGCACGACCGGGGAAACCATTCTGGGTGCAAACGTCTATCTGAAAGAGACCACCCTGGGTTCGGTAACCAATAATTCGGGTTATTATATAATCAGCGGTATCAGGCCCGGAAATTATACGGTTGTATGGTCGTTTATCGGTTATGAGGATGTTCAGCGCGATATCGAGTTCGAACCGGGCCAGAGCGTGAGGATGGACATACAGCTCACCCCGGGTGATACGTACCTGCAGGAGCTTGTTGTGGAAGCCGATGCTTTTGCCGATGAACGCCAATCCATTGGCAGTGCGCAGGTAACCACAAAACTGGTGAAACAGGTGCCGGCGGTACTGCAGGCTGATGTTTTCAGGTCGATTCAGCTGCTGCCGGGCATCAAGGCCGCATCCGACTTCTCTTCCGGCCTGTATATCCGGGGAGGCAGCCCCGATCAGACCCTCATCCTGCTCGACCGTACAACGGTCTATAACCCGACTCACTTTTTTGGTTTTTTTTCGACCTTCAACCCGGACGCCATCAAGGATATACGCCTTTACAAGGGGGCCTATCCAGCCGAGTATGGCGGGCGCCTGGGTTCGGTAGTCGATATCTACAACAAGGACGGTAACCGCAACCAGATGGCGGGCACACTCAGCATGGGCCTGCTCTCATCACGGGCCAGTATCGAAGGGCCCTACTCTAAAGGCTCCTACATGCTTGCATTCCGCCGGTCGACCCTGGAGCCGGTACTGGCCGTACTCCGGAACCAGGTCGACACAGTACCCGACGGTTTCTACTTCTACGACATCAACGGAAAACTGAATTTTGATGCCGACGAAAACAACCGGGTGAGCATTGCTTTCTACTCGGGTGTCGATGACGTAAAATTCCCCTTTGGCGAGGATCTCCGGTTCAACCTGAATTACGGTAACCGCACTCTCAGTTCCACATGGACCCGAATTCTGAGCCCCAGGGTATTTGCCAATTTTACGGTTACAGGATCGAACTATTTCAGTACCCCCCGGTTTGAATTCGGAGGCACTGCGTTTGAGCGCTCCAATACCGTTAATGACTACTCAATCAAGAGCGATTTCGAATGGATGCCAAACAGTGAACATTCCGTGCGTACGGGTATCTGGGCGGGTAATCTGGCCCTCGATCTCAGAGACCGTTTCGATGGCCTTGAAACACTGAATTCAAATATCCGCACCAGTTACGCGGCCATTTACATACAGGACCGGTGGCGCCCCCATACCCGCTGGACCGTAACTGCCGGGCTGAGGGGCAATTATTTTACCCGGGGCGACTACTTCCGGCTTGATCCGAGAATTTCGGTCGATTACCAGGTATCATCGCGGCTAAAACTGCAGTCGGCCTACGGGCGCTACCATCAGTTCCTCACCCTGATCACCAACGAAGCTTTTTCCGGTTTCGACGTATGGCTTACCACCGCCGATGGGGTGGCACCGGCCTGGGGCGATCAGTTCGGCCTCGGTCTGAAATATGCACCGGTGCGAAATTACAATGTGGAAGTGGAGCTCTATTACCGGACTATGCGGGGCCTTTTTGAACTCGACCCAAGGATTCCCGATGCCGCCGGGCTCGACTATGCCGACCTGTTCCGTTTCGGCACCGGTTATGCATACGGGCTGGAAGTGCTGCTTGAAAAGACCACCGGACGGCTTAACGGCTTTATCGGATATACCTACGGCAATACACGCAGGAAATTTGAGAATTACAACAACAGCAATTTTTATCCGCCAAAATACGACCGAACGCACGATATGAATGTTGTGATGAACTATAACCTGAGCCGCAAATGGATGCTCACATCCGTATTCAGTTATGCTACCGGGCAGGCCTATACCGAACCCCTGGGCAGAACACGCATCAGGGACCCGTTCGGTACACTGCCCACCGATCCGCTCACCGTTGGCCGGGTAAACGCATCGCGGCTGCCTGCCTATCACCGGCTCGATCTGAGTGCCACCTATTACAGCACATTTTTCGGCCTGGGCGATTCTGAACTGCAAATACAGGTCATTAATGCCTACTCGCGCCGTAACATCTGGTTCTATAATTTCGAACTCGACGAAAATCCGCCCGGCCGTACGGAGGTACCCCTTCTGCCGGTTATCCCTTCGCTGTCGTACACCATCTATTTCTGATTTTCCAAGCTATTGAACATCCCCATGCTGAATAAAACGTTACCATACCTGCTGCTCCTGCTTATCGTGATCATCCCGGCCTGTGAGGTATACAAGCAGGATGATTACGTCGAACAATACGTGGTCGAAGCATTCATTACAGCCGGAGAAACTCTGCCTGAAGTCCGGCTTTCACGTACCATTCCACTCAGTCAGACCTATGTTTTTGAAGCGGTGGCCATTTCAGGCGCCGACATTGTTATACGGCTGACGGGAGAAAATGGCAGCCCTGCTGCAGAGTACACCTACACCGAATCCTCGCTCAGAGGTGTTTACATCCCCGACGACCGGGATTCCAGGATCCTCTCCGGCAGAGCGTATACGCTGGAAGTTACCGGGCTTGACCGGCCGGAAGACCGTATAACCGCATCCACCATTGTTCCGCAGCAGTTTGAAATTGTAAGCCTCAATGTCGGCGAAACGGTTTATCAGTCCGATATTCAGTTTGAGTTCAAACTCACCCGCAGTTTTTTCCCGGGTCGTCAGAATATATTCGTGGCTTCATCAACAGCACTTGATCCCAACAACTTTCCCCTCACGCCGTTCTGGGCCGATCGCGACGGGAAACCCGAAGAGTATATACAGGTAAGCTCAGGCCTGATCAACGAAGGTAACTATACCGTGAACGACGATGATACCATCGATCTGAGGTATCCCTGGATTGGCATCGCCTACTACGGACCAAACCGGCTCACTATTTACGCCGTGGATGACAACATTTTTGACTATTACCGGTCGCTGCAGACCCAGCAGGGCGGCGGAGGCACCATCTCGCCAGGGCAGATCGAAAACGTACTCTGGAATGTGGAGGGAGGGATTGGGTTGTTTGGTGCCAGGGCCGGTGTGTCGGCTGATGTGGTTGTTAATTCTGGGTTCTGAAGTGGATGATCGCATTATGAAGCACAGCGCCGGATGAAGACGAACAGTGTTGTTCTGTGGTGGCAAGGGTTAATCAGGGATTGTGGAATGTTTATCGGGCCGGTTCTGTTGAATGGCGTAAACAATACCCCATCATTGAAATTTTTTATCCCTACCCAATTATTATGCAGGACAAAGTAATTCTGATCGCCGGCGGATCCGGCGGAGTTGGCACGGCTTGTGCCAGAATTTTCGCGAAAGCCGGAGCCAGGATTGTACTGGCGGCACGTGACAAGGTCAAAGCTGAAGCAACAGCCAAAGAGATCAACAACAGCGGCGGCGAGGCGTTTGTTATCGAATTTGACGCAACCGATCACTCCTCGGTTGCCAGCATGGTTGAAACCGTGGTAAAGGAGCTCGGCAAAATCGATGTGCTGGTGAACGCATTTGGCGAGGGTCTGATTCAGCCCATCCTGGACGTGAATCCCAGGGATGCCAAGCGGGTTTTTGATATTAACATATTCGGCACTTTTCTGGTTACCCAGACGGTACTGCGACACATGGTTACCGAAAAACAAGGCAGCGTAATTATGTTCCCTGGTGTATTGGGAAAATCCGTGATGCGAAACTCGTCTGTCTATTCTGCAAGCAAGTATGCAGTAACCGGGTTTACCAAAGCCCTGATCGAGGAAACCCGCAGGTCAAATATCAAATTTTCCCTGCTCTATCTTGGCGGTATAGATACCCCCTTTTGGGAGAACGATACCATTGAAATGAGAGTACAGAAAGACAAAATGCTTTCGCCCGACGAAGTGGCCAAAGCGGTATACTACGCAGTATCCCAGCCAGTGCATTCGGTGCTCAACGAGATCACCATTCAACCGGAATCACATCAGATGGTGTGAGCCGGGGGGATGGAAATGGCAGATTTTGAGAGGAGGCAATGGCGGTGGTGTTGGTATGCTTTTGAACAGTTGAACAGAAGAACAGAAGAATATGGGATGGGGAAGTGGGGTTTTGTGCATGATCCCGGGATTTACCGGGATTTTTGAACAGGCATGTTTGGGAGTTAGGGATCTACGGAGCAATTGAGCAATTGAGTTTGGAAGTGGAGAATGGGGAAGTAGTTTTCGGGGTTTGCTCACCCCCCCCTTTTGCCTCACGCCTTCTAACTTCTGCCTTTTGCTTTTTGCCTTCTGCCACCCACTTCTGCCTTTTGCTTTTTGCCTGGGCCCTGATCGGAATTACATTAATCATGAGCATCAGGAGGCTTTATGGAAAGCCTCCACGCCCTTCGACTTCGTCCCGGTACCCGGGACTGCGCTCAGGCCATGATACCGGTGACATCCTCCCAAAACACTTCTCGGTTCAATTGTTCACATGTTCACTTGTTCCCTGATTCGAAGCATACTACCAACACAGATGTTTTCACCATCCAAATAGTGTAGCCCCGAAATTATCTGCTCAGGGTGACGGGTTAATCGGTGAGGAACTCCTGCATTTTCCGGCTTTTTGGATTGTTCATTTTAATCATCGGGCACAAACCCATCGCTTCTTCAATGGATTTTTCGATGATTTCCATTCCCTCATCAATATGCTCTTTGGATATGGTGATCGGTGGCCGGAACCTTACGGAATGTGTGCCGCACGGCAGCATTATCAGGCCATTTTCGTAGCAGGCATTCAGAAAGGCTTTGCGGGCGTGGTCGCCGGGGAAGTCAAAAGCGCACATCAGCCCTTTTCCGCGTGCGTTCGATACATACTCATACCGGTCGGTGAAATCCTTGAGACGGGCAAGCAGGTAGTCGTCAGTACTGCGGGCATTTTCAATCAGGTTATCTTCCTCAATAATTTCGAGGTAGCGCTGGAAGCGTACCATATCGACCAGGCTGCCGCCCCATGTTGAGTTGATACGGGAGGAGACTTTAAACACATTGGTTTTCAGTTCGTCGATCCGGGTACCTACCAGTATGCCGCACACCTGGGCTTTTTTGCCAAATGCCAGTATGTCGGGCTTCACGTAATGCTCATGTGCCCAGAATTTTCCGGTGAGGCCCACTCCGGTCTGCACCTCATCATATATAAGCAGCGCTTCGAATTCATCGGCAAGATTGCGTAGTGCCTGATGGAATTCAAGGCGGAAGTGGTTGTCGCCCCCCTCACCCTGAATCGGCTCCAGAATGATCGCGGCGATATCGTCTTTATAGATCTCGAAGTACTTGCGGGCCTGGGTCAGCGCTTTCCGCTCAAGTTCCTCGACCGATGCCGTATTGGCTTCATTAACGGGGAATTTCATGGCCGGACTAATAATACGGGGCCAGTCGAATTTGGGGAAATAGGCCACCTTGCCCGGTTCAGTATTGGTGAGCGACATGGTATAACCGGTACGACCGTGGAACGCTTTCTCAAAATGGAGGATCTTATGCCCCTTTTCGGTGCGGTAGCCCTTCTGAAAGTTTTTCTGCACTTTCCAGTCGAAAGCGACTTTCAGGGCATTCTCAACGGCAAGTGCGCCACCGGAAATAAAAAAAGCATGAGGCAGATAATCGGGTATTCCCACCCTGCTGAAGGTATCGACAAAAGCGGCCATCTCGGCCGTATATACGTCGGAATTTGACGGATTGTGGATAGCAACCCGCATCATGGTTTCACGGAATTGTTCGTCGTGCAGTTTGGGGTGGTTCATACCCACCGGGTTTGAAGCAAAAAAGGTGAAGAAATCGAGATACTGCCTGCCGTATTTGGCATCGTACAGGTAGGGGACCTTGCTTTTCTCAAGGTCGAGAACCATGTCGAATCCGTCGGTTAACAGGTGTTTTCCAAGAATTTCATGTACGGAGTTTGCTTCAATAGCAGCGGTTTTTACGGTCATTACAAAAAAGGTTAACGGTTTAATATTTCACTATATATCAGCGGCTGAGATCAGAATGCTGTAAGATACCGGTTTTAGCGCTCAGCGGCAAAATAAAGCGATTTCAGATAATTGTTTTGACAATGGCTGTTATAAGTCCGTATCTTGACATTCTGAAATTAAAACGATTTCAGTTCACCGCGGGGTGGAGCAGCTGGTAGCTCGTCGGGCTCATAACCCGAAGGTCGCAGGTTCGAATCCTGCCCCCGCCACTATAAGCCTTGTAACCCTTTGGGATGCAAGGCTTTTTTATTATTGGTACATACATTTGTACAAACAAATGATGATTTTGTTACCCTTGAAGTAATTCGAACACATACGTAACAATTTCAGCCCATCTCGAATTTATCGAATATTTTTACCACTATTGTATCAGCAACAGTAGGTGAAACTATTAAATCCATATGTAGGGACGTGTCCTACTAACTAACCCAATCAATCCCCTTACCTTCTGAACGGTATTTAAGGAACAACAACAGAAATTCAATAATTGGATCTTTTTAGGTATAATAACAGTTAGGTAATGTGTTATTTATTAATTACTGATTCTATCCCAATGAAAACAAGGGTTTTGGTTCTCTTTGTTCTAATCTTATCTATCGGGTTAAGTTGTTCATCGAAAAGCGATAGTGAAAAATCAACATTTTACCTTGATTCCAACGGTATAACTATTAAATGTCCCAATTCTCAAGTTGGTGAAAAAGGAATTGTAAATGGTATTGAGTATGAATCAGTAGACAGAGACTTACTGATTCAACGATTAGATGAAGGTTCAGATTTAACCCAAGTCTGTGTTTCTTTGGTAACAGATATGAGTGCAATATTCAGTCGAAATCCTTTCAATCAACCAATTGGGAATTGGGATGTGAGTAATGTGAGTGTGATGAGCCATATGTTCTTTTCGAGTTCCTTTAACCAACCCATAAATGTTTGGGATGTGAGTAGTGTGACGATTATGGAAGGTATGTTCTATGAAAGTCAATTCAACCAGCCAATTGGGGATTGGGATGTAAGTAGTGTGATTTTCATGAGAGATATGTTCAACGAAAGTCCATTCAACAACCCCATCGGGGATTGGGATGTGAGTAAAGTTACGAATATGAGTCAGATGTTCTTGGGAAGCCAATTCAACCAACCCATTGGGGACTGGGATGTGAGTAGTGTTAATACTATGGGACACATGTTCTACGAAAGTCCCTTTAACCAATCTATAGGAGAATGGGATGTGAGTAATGTAACCTATATGAATGCGATGTTTTTGAGAAGCCCCTTCAACCAACCTATCGGGAACTGGGATGTTAGTAATGTAACGAGTATGGCTGGGATGTTCAGTGCAAGTCAATTCAACCAGCCAATTGGGCATTGGGATGTTAGTAATGTAAGGGGTATGAGTATGATGTTCAGTGCAAGTCAATTCAACCAGCCAATTGGGCATTGGCATGTCAGTAATGTGTTAAATATGGATGGGATGTTTTGGGATAGTCAATTCAACCACCCAATTAACCTTTGGTGTGTCTTGAATATTCTGGATGAACCTGAATATTTTTCTGAAGATAGCCCCCTCACTCCAGAAAATAAACCAGTTTGGGGAACATGTCCTAACTAACCTACCAACCAAATTTGTTAGGTACAGCTGAAATTAGCTATACAAATATATATACGCCGATCCATATGTGTATAATTTCAAGTACCTATTCGAAGATCTTTTTCATTATTACTCCGATTTTGAAGTTGAATATTAACCTGTTAAATCCAGTTATTACCAGATCATAGGGTCTTTCGTGCAACCCAACACATGGAGCAAGGCGGAAATAATACCGGTACTGTATGATCCTGCTGATTCCGGAAGATCAACGGTCTATCACGGTGCTGCTGTCAGAATAACTTTCTGATATCGGGTCCTTCTTACAGGCTTGATCCGGCTAAACCCCTCCGTTCATCATGGCATGCAGCCGGGTTGTGGTGTTCCAGTTCCTGATGGTCATGCTTTTATAGACCGGCAGAGTGATAATTTTATTCAGATAGCTCTGACCCGCCCTGCTGATGAGCCGGGCAAAATAGAGCACCATTTCTCCCTGCCAAACACTGTCGACACCATCCCTTGTCTGGATACTGTTCATCGCTTCTTCGGGAGTAAGTGGATTCTTGAGAAACAACACATCGTACCTGTACGCGGCCGGGTACGAGCCGAAGCCAGTGGGCGCATTGTTAACCACCGATGCCAGGTGCCCGCGGCTGACCAGAACAACCTTTGACTTGTAGTCAAATTCGGCCGAAAGCCGCTTTTCAATGTCCCCGGTGAGCCTGAACATATCCAACTCATCAGATGAAAACAGAACATTGCCGCTTTGGATGTAGGTTATAACACCTGTAAACCCCATGGCTTCGAAACAGGCCCTGAGTTCAGCCATTTTGATGATGTTTTTGCCGCCCACATTGATGCCCCGAAGCAATGCCAGATAGCGGTGGCTTATTTCATCGCTCATATAATTCAATGAATTGGTATTGAAATTACTGGCCGGGTTGTTGAAATGCATTCCGGCTGAGTAATATAGCAAGATGGAAACAACCCGTACAGGTCTGTTCAACTGCCCGGATTAATTGATAAGAACCTGATTTAATTTTTTGTCAAATAGCATTATTATGAAATAGAAAAATGATTTGTTAAAAATCAACCGAAACAAAACGAAACTTAAAGGGAAACCATATGGATCGTCGTGATTTTCTAAAACAGGCCTCCCTGGGGCTGGCCGGAGCGGGACTCATCGGATCTTCTATCCAAAGAATGCTGCCAGAGCATTACACACTTTCAGGCAGGCAGGCCTATAACATGTCGGGGCATGCCGCACCCAAGCTTGAGACGGTCCGGATCGGGCTCATCGGCATTGGAAACAGAGGGGCGGGCGCGGTTCGGCGCCTCCCCAGAATAGAAGGCGCACAGATTACCGGCATCTGTGATGTAGAAACCGACAGGGTACAACGGGCGAATTCGGAGCTCAATGGCGTGGCGTACACACCCAAACTGTATTCAGGCCGGGCTGAATCGTGGAAGGAGATGTGCGACAGCGACGATGTGGACCTGGTCTATATCTGTACCCCCTGGGACCAGCACGCCGAACAGAGTGTGTATGCCATGGAGCACGGCAAGCACGTGGCCGTTGAACTGCCCGCGGCCAAAACCATCGACGAGTGCTGGCAGCTGGTAGAGGTATCCGAAAAGACTGGCAAACACTGCATGATGCTCGGCAATACCTGCTACAATTTTTTTGAGATGATGGTAATGAACATGGCCCGCCAGGGTTTTCTCGGCGACATTGTTCACGGCGAGGGCGCCTACATCCACGATCTGATGGATTTGAATTTTTCGGAAACCTATTACCACGACCTGTGGCGGCTCAGGGAAAATTCGGAGAGAAACGGACTGCTCTATCCGCCGCATGCCATCGGGCCCATGTCGAAACTGATGAACATCAACTGCGGCGACAAAATGGATTACCTGGTGTCGGTATCAAGCAAAGATTTCATGATGGCCGACCGTGCCCGTGAACTTGCCGGAGAAAATGACATGTGGAAACCGTTTGTGGGGAAAAATTACCGCGGGAACATGAACACCACCACGATCAAAACCCACAAAGGCCGGACCATTATGATCCAGCACGACGTGACCTCACCGCGGCCATATTCCCGCATATTCCTGGTGAGCGGTACAAAGGGCACAGCCCAGAAGTGGCCCACACCCGGTCGTATTTCGACCAGCCACACCGGCTGGCTTGGTGATGAAGCCCTGAAAGAGCTGGAAGAAAAATATACCCCCGAAATCACGAAACGCGTAGGCGACATGGCCCGGCAGGTGGGCGGGCACGGCGGCATGGATACGATCATGGACTGGCGCCTGGTAGACTGCCTGCGCAACGGCCTGCCCCTCGAGATCGATGTGTACGATGCGGCCCTGTGGAGCGCCATCGCGCCGCTCACCGAACAATCGGTTGCCAACCGATCAGCGTCGGTGGATATCCCCGACTTCACCAGGGGCGCGTGGGAAACCAACAAACCCGCGATGGACATCCAGCTGGCCCGCGGCGGAACCACAAAAATAATCTGAATCAGAACTCCATGGTCTCCATGAGGCGGAATTGCGCCCGGCAGCGCCTGAGGTTCTGGCCCGGGTAATGGGTCTGATAGTAGACATCCCCGTTTATATAATCGGCCAGGAAGCGGATTCCCATGATCCAGGTCATGTACCGTGCCGACAGCGGCATCAGAGCGGTTTCAGCCGGTGTGAGGAAATGCCGGGTCTGTTCCAGAAAACCTTTTTCAATCGCTTTGTACAGTGCCCTGTTGAATCCGATCCGGTTCAGGTCGGCCTCATCCTCATCGCCGGTCCCCGCAGCGGTGCGGACCAGGTCGCCAAAATCATAGAGCGACAACCCCGGCATCACCGTGTCGAGGTCGATAACGGAAACGGCGCGGCCCCGGTCGTCAAAAAGCACATTGTTCAGCTTGGTGTCGTTGTGGGTAACGCGCAGCGGCACTTCGCCTGACTGCTGCCGCCGGGGAAGCTCCAGCATGGCATCATAATGTTTCCCGGCGAACGCGATTTCGGCTTCCACTTCCGCCCTCCGCCCTGCCGGATCGTTTTTCACGGCGGTCTGAAGCTGTTCATACCGCAATTCCGCCGAATGAAAACCGGGGATTACCACACTCAGCTTATCCGGCTGCAGATCGCTGAGGTACGCGATGAATTTCCCGAAAATTTTCCCCGCTTCGTACGCCACATTTTCATTGGGCACCTGGTCGTAGCTGATACCGGGATTGATCCTCCGGTAAAGCCGCCAGTGCACGCCATCGGAACCGGTATGGTACACGCCGCCATCGGTGCATTCAATCAGTTCCGGTACCTCAAAACCGCTGCCGGGACCCCATTTTTGCCGGAGGTGGCCGGTAACCAGGCGGATATTGTTCATCGTTTCGGCCGTAAGGGGAAAAACATTGCTGTTGAACTTCTGCAGGATGTAGTCCGGATCGTGTTTATTCCCGGCTTCAATCAGCCAGGTCGAATGAATATGGCCCGAACCGAACGGCCGTGCGTGCGCATGGCTGCCCTCTGTTTTAAAATGGCGCAATACGGAAGAAATATCTGAGGTTATCATGATGGGTCGGCTTCAAAATAATTTGCCCTGCCAATTAATGTTAATTAACCGGACCATCCGGGCAACGTTTTCACTATACAATTGAATTGGCCATTCTCCCGGTCCCGCTTCGGGGCCATTTTCCCCGGCGTTCGTTCAGGATTTGCCCGGATTTCCCGGCATACGAAAGAATCGCCACGGTTTGTGAACATTCTGATGAGTTGTACTTTGGGGCCGCAGGTGACCTAAACTATTTCAGGTCCACAGATTGCGGGGGTATTCACCTGACTTGATCTTCTGTAGCATGTTCTCCCTTGCCGCTTCCTTGTCTTCGTTGTAGGTGATTCCAAACCAGTCTGCGTCGGAATCGAGCACAGCCACACTCACTTTCTTCTGCTGAATGAACTGGTTGACGACCACAGGAAGATAACACTCGGCGGTAAGCTCACCCGAATTCTTCTTCAGAAAGTCGACAAACTCGTTTCTGAGCAGGGGGAAAAGCGCGGGGGTAAAACCCCAGAAATTCATTGACACGAGGTTGGTTTCCTGCAAGATGACGGGTGTTTCATGGGCGTGGCTGATGATGGATCCGTTTTCCCGGCTGATTTTGGTATGTTCGATTATCGTCCGAAGATTGCCGTCGTCATCTACATCACAAACACCGCGCGAGACAGTGCCGTGGTCCGACAGCGTATTGGCCAGCCGGTAGCCTACCATGGCGTAACGGGTATCGGTTGCCTGGCTGTTCAGGAATTTGGCCGTTTGCCGGAACGCGTCGTATCCGTAAAAATCGTCGGCATTGATCACGCAGAAAGGTGTATCAACCGCCTTTTCTGCCGTCAACACGGCGTGGGTGGTGCCCCAGGGTTTCTCCCGGCCCGGCGGCACGGTAAATCCTGCGGGCAGATCGTTCAGGTCCTGAAACACGCATTCCGTTTCAATCCGGTCATCGAACCGGTTGAGCAGCTGTTCCCTGAACGCCTCATCCATCTCTTTTTTAATCACAAAAACCACTTTGCCGAATCCCGCCCTGATGGCGTCAAATACGGAGTAGTCGATAATGGTTTCTCCGCCCGGGCCGATCGCCTCGAGCTGTTTAAGGCCGCCGTAGCGGCTTCCCAGCCCTGCGGCCAGGATTAGCAGTGCAGGTTTCTTCATTTATTATGTTTTTAAAGAAAAATATGATTTCAGGTTTTTATTCCATCCTGAGTTTATGCCAGAATCTTGTCAATGCAAACCCTGAAATGAGCGCAATCACTGCGAGAAAGATCGCACTCGCGTAATTTGCGTAGAGCAGGTTCCCGATGGTAAACAGCATGCTGTAGATCGACATCGTACCGAATATCATACAGAGAATGCCCGTGGGAACATCCCATTTCAGGTCTTCCACTTTTATCAGCTCAACATTCTCTGCCGCTGCGCGTTGTACCACGCGCTTCCAGCCCGGGCCTCCGGGCCTGATTTTCCGGTAAAAACTGCGCAGGGTTTCTTCATCGATAGGTTTGGTAAGCAGCGTTACAATGATCCATGTAGCCGATGTGAGGATTACGGTTCCCAGCAGCTTGATCACATTCCAGTAACTCATGCTGGTTATCATGCCAAACACATCCACCATACCATCGTCGAGCCGTACCATCTGAAAGTTTTCGATCAGGATGAAGATCAGCGAGAATGTGCCCGCCCCAACCATCGCGGCAATTTCGGAATAGGCGTTGATGCGCCACCAGAACCAGCGGAGAATGTAGATGAGGCCGGTTCCGGCCCCGATCATCAGGATATACTGGAAGGCCTGCAGGGCATTTTGAAGTACCAGTGCCAGCAGAACCGAGAAGAACATTAGGGTTACGGTCGAGAACCGGCCGAACCGCACACGCTGTTTCTCGGTGGCGTCGGGCTTGTAAAAGCGTCCGTAAAAATCGTTCACCAGGTAAGAGGAACCCCAGTTGAGCTGGGATGCGGTGGTAGACATGTACGCGGCGATCAGGGAGGCGACCACCAGCCCGAGGAGCCCTGTGGGAAGGAATTCGCGAAGCATGGCCGGATAGGCAAAATCGTTCTGCATGTACTGGGCCGGCACATCCGGATACTGCCGCGCCATACTGGCAATGTCGGGGAATACGATAAGCGAGGCCAGGCCGACCAGGATCCAGGGCCAGGGGCGCAGGGCATAATGGAAAAAATTGAACAGCAGGGTGGCACCCACGGCGTGTGATTCATTTTTGGCCGCAAGCATACGCTGTGCCACGTAACCGCCCCCGCCGGGCTCGGCCCCGGGATACCAGACCGACCACCATTGAACGGCAATGGGAATGAGGAAAATGCTGATAAATAGCTCAGGCTGCGAGATACTGGGCACCAGGCTCAGCTTGTCGGACACATTGGGATGGGCAAACAGATTGGCCAGTCCGCCAACCTCGGGCGAGCCGACCACATAGATGGCGGCGATAACCGCTCCGGCCATCGCGAAGGAGAACTGGAACAAATCGGTCCACAAAATGGACTTCAGACCACCCAGGCCGCTGTAGAAAACAACGATAACCGACGCGATGATCAGCGCGGTACCGGGCTGCAGGCCGAGCATAACGGCGGCAATTTTAATGAACGCGAGCGAGACGGTCGCAATGATCATCACATTAAAAAAGAAACCCAGGTACACTGCCCTGAAACCCCTCAGGAACGCGGCCATCCTGCCGCTGTAGCGCAGTTCGTAAAATTCCAGGTCGGTCATCACCTGTGAACGGTTCCACAGCTTGGCGTATACAAACACGGTGAGCATGCCGGTAAGCAGAAAGGCCCACCACTGCCAGTTACTGGCCACACCGCCGGTACGAACCATATCGGTAACCAGGTTGGGCGTATCGGCCGAGAAGGTGGTGGCCACCATCGACACACCCAGTACCCACCATGGCATATTCCGCCCCGACAGAAAGAAGTTGGTGGTATTTTGACCCGCCTGACGTGATGCCACATAGCCGATGGAAAGCAGAATGATAAAGAACAGGCCAATAATGGCCCAGTCAAGAATTCCAAGTATCAAGGTCGGTTTCCTTTATTAATATAAGGTGGCTGGATGTCGTGCAAGAACATGAACAGTTGAACCGCAATGATCCCGGGCTCATTATGTGATTCAGGCCCGGTATGATCAATCAATGAAATTAAAACAAAATGATCACAAGTGTTGATCAAACGAAATGAACATACACAAAAAATCAGGTTTTGGGTAGTTACAAATTTCAAACATCAGCACTATTTCAGAATTCGGTTAGCCGCAGTCAGCATTCCAGGAATTTTTTTAAGATTGCTGAACAACTTCAATAAGTTTAAATAAAAGGGTGGCTGTCGCTCTAATCCCGTTTGCCGAACAGCACATCCCTTGTGCGGCCGTTGGATGCCTTGAAGCCGGTAATCTGTCCGTTTTCATCCCTCACAAACCGGACCGAAGAAATGGGAAATCCGGAGCCGAATGTATCTTCTGTGGTGGGGGTGAGCTCGAGGTCATCATACATCTGGTAGTGCCTCAGAACCAGGGTATCTTCCTTCATCACCACTGTGTAGAGCGTTTCAATTTCATCACTGAAGTAGCGCCCGGTATACTCCGCCATTTGATCCAGATCCAGTGTAAATGCTATCTTCCTGGCGATGTGGTTTCCGTTCTGATGCAGGGTGAGGGAATCGGCAGTGGCATCTTCATTCAGGTGGAAAGTGATGAATGCGTCCACACCGGCCAGGCTAAAAGTCGAATCGGACATCGCCATCAGATTCACTTCCGGCTGATTGGTGGCCTGAGTATAGATACGGTCGCCGTCGCGCGAAAAGGTAAGGATGAACCCGGGCATAATTGCCAGTTCATACCGTCCGGCCAGATGGTCGAATTTCTCAATCTCATATTCGAATTCAGCCTCATTTCCGGCTTTGTCGGCCTCCTCATCCAGTTCCTGCACCGTCTCAACCGTTTCCAGGTATTCCTGCAGGAAAAGCTCCGCGATCCGGTTCGTGAGCGCGCCGTTAAAAGTGGCCAGGTTACTCTGCGTGACCACGGCTGCGTCTATGCCTGGAAACACCATCAACATAGACCGGTGTGCTATATCTGCACCGCCGTGATGGAAATAGGGCAACCCTTTGAATTCCTGAACAAACAGGCCGAGTCCGTACTGCGTAAATGTTCCGTCGTTCAATTCAAACGGCGTGGACATTTCCTCAATCATGGCCGCGGTTCCAACCACCGGGTTGATCAGATTACTGACCCATTTGGCCAGATCGCCCATCGTCGTGTGGATGCCTCCCGCACCTGCCGCACCACCAAGATCTGTCGCCTCGGTAAACCTTCCTTCCCTTCCGGGTGAGTACCCAACCGACCGGTTTGGCACGATTTGATTCGGGCTTGTCCGCACCACCGTGTGGTGCATCTCAAGCGGATCAAAAACATTCTCTTTCATCCACTCCGGGAATGGCGTGCCTGTAACCCTTTTAATTACTTCGGTCATAAGCGCGTAGCCGGTATTGTTGTAATTAAACTCGCTTCCCGGCTCATTCTGAAGTTCTGGCTGACGCTGAACAATCCCGATTATCTTTTCAATACCCAGTTCGGTGCTCACATTCCGGCCTGTCATGGCAATCAGGTTGATGAATTCACGATATCCACTGGTGTGATTCACCAGGTGCCTGAGCGTAACGGTGTGGCCAAAATCGGGCAGTTCGGGTATGTATTCGCGCACATCAACATCCAGAGAGAGCTTCCCCTCTTCCTGAAGCAGCAACAGCGCAAATGTGAGAAATTGTTTGGACGTGGAGCCGATATTGTGCAAGGTGGTGTCGCTCATCGGAATGCCGTATGCCAGGTTGGCCATGCCCCAGTAGTTGCGGAAAACGGGTTTCCCATTCTTTATCACCAACACGGCCGCGCCAGGAACGTCGTCTCCCGTATACTCAATCATCAGCTGGTTCAATCGTGCGGCCGGATCGGTAGCAACCGGTTCGGCGATGGAAACCATGATCGAATAGTCCCCCTCGTCCTCTTCGAACGGCCTCACTTCAATCCGATACACCCCACCGGCTTTGGTAGTAAACTGAAAGAACTCTTTCCCTATGGCAGGTCCATCGAACTCCGCTGCTTTTTCTCCTTCCGGATTATAAATAGTCACCACTACATCCACAGATTCCTGGTTAACAAATCCGTGCACAAAATAATCCGGTTCAAGCACTATCGTAAAAGTGTGTATACCGGTGGCTGGGAGGGTTGTGTGAACGCTCTCTCCAACTGTAATAACCGATTCCAATCGGTCGAATTTCTGCGCCGAAAGGGTTATGGCCGAGAAAATAAGGGCGAAAATAAGGGAGGCTGATACTTTCATAAGTGACTGATTTTTTTTGTAATTACGGTTTACCTCACCTTTATGTTAATACAAAAAGGCAATCACAATGCAAAGGGCTGATATCGCCCACTGTTATACCGTGCTTAACTTTGTTACAGATAGCAACAAATAGATTTGAACCGTAACGGGATTTTTCACAGAAGTTAATCATGGAATTTCCCAAAATGAAGTAGTGGCTGCATTTATCACATACTGCTCTGCAAATCCCCTGGCAGAAATCTACACATAAATTTGCTATGTTCTCCCAATCACATCGTTTCAACCTATGAACACAATCACGGTTCGCCCCGCCGAAGATTCCGATAACGAACAGATCATGCAGCTGTCGCGGCGGTGTTATCAGGATGGCATCATTTCGTTGTCTGTGCAGCGCACGCCCCGCTTCAATTCCCTGCACCGGCTGCTGGACCCGGATTCCTGGCATTATGTGGCCTGCCTGGGTTCGGAGGTGATCGGTCTTGTTGGAGTGGTCCATTTCCCTGCCGTTCTGGCTGGAACACCCTGCACTCTTTCCTTCATGATGGACCTCAGGGTGGATCCCCGATTCCGGAAGGGCCGGACGGCTTTCCGCCTGGTGCGGGCGGCTATCGACCACGTGCTGGCCACCGATGCAGATATGGTAATCGCCAATTTCCTGAAGCACAACCAGAATTCCCTGATATTTGCCAGTGGACGGGCGGGCATCCCCAAAGCTTTCCACCTGGGCGATAACCGGGTGTTCAACATGCTCCCGCTTCGGACGATGCGGCCGGACCCGCGGTTTGAGATCGGCGTGCCCTCCCCGGCCGACATCCCCGAACTGCTGGCCCTGTACCGGAACTACGCGGCCGGGTTCCGGATGGCACCTGTAATCGGTGAATCAAGGTTTGAACAGTATCTCGGCACGATAGACGGACTGTCGCTCGACCGGTTTATTGTGGCAAAGGAGGGCGGGAAGATCCGGGCCATAACGGCGCTTTGGGATGAACACACCTATAAAAGTTACGAAGTACTGAAACTGACATACGGTATACGGACCATTTCAACTTTTCTCCGGTTCCTGTCATGCTTCATGAAAGCGCCGAAACCGGTGAGGCTGCACGAACCGCTCAGGCAGCTGTCGCTGGTGATGTATGCCCACGATGACTGCCCCGGCGCGCTCGGGGCGCTGTTCCGGCACGTGAACAACACGTACCGGGGATCGGACTACACGCTGATCACCGTGCAGGCACAGGAACGGGACCCACTATTTCGTCTGCTACGGCCTTTTACAGGGATCTCCGTAAAGAGCGAAATGTACCTGTTCTCCCGCGACGGCGCGGTATATGACACACTTTCGCGCAACGGCTCCCCCGATCTGTTCGACCTGGTGCTCACCTTATGAGGGTGGACACCACGAGATGAATCGAAAGTCGTTCTGACTTGTTAAATATTATATAGAAGGCCCATTAGTGAGGATACGGTATACCGTAGAGCCGGCCTGAATATATTTACGGCAACTTGAAGAGAACCGTATGGAATATCTTTTCAACCATTCAATTTCTGCTACGGCATCACCGTCAGATTTGCCACGGCGAGGATAAGCCATCCAACGGTGATGGTCGCCATCATTTGCACGGTTGATAGTGGGCTGCCGAACAGCCGGTAAACCAGCCAGGGAATGAGTGCGACACCGATTGAAAATGCCATATGGCCTGCTACACTAACGAGCAATCCGGAAAAAGTAACATGCTGCGATGTGATGAACGAAACGATAATAGTGGCAACGAGCAGAAGCACCCACCAGATTTTATGATTACTGAATAATTTCATGACATTTTCATATTAATGCTTTGGAAGAGATGGTCAGTAAAATGATACTATTGCCTGGTAATGGCATCACTGACTTTCATTACGATCCATTTCAACCAAATGTTTTAAAGCAGTCTGTAAGGCTTCTGTTCTGTAGGAGTGAATTTTAATCCTCATCAGGGATTTTGTACATCATGTAGGCAAATCCCCGTTCACCGCCATCCGAAACCTGAACATATATTTCAACATCCGATCGTTTTTGATATGTAATCACCCGGGGAAAGTCATGCTCCGGGTTTTCAAACGACCATTTGAGGCTGTCGGGCCTGTTTAATACGAAATCAATTGCCCTGCCTTCATTTTGATTCAGAACCGTGGCAGTATATATCACATCAGCATTATGGTATTTAATTTCCAGGTATTCGGTTATCACTTTTTTACCATCCCTGATTCTGTAGGAGTAGCCATTCATTTCCCCGTTTTCCGATGCTTCCCAAACTTCATATATCTCCCTGTTCTCCATTTTCCAGGTTCCTTCAAGGAAATAAGGCAAGGATACCTGGCTGAATGCCGGAACGGTTATTAACACCAGGTAGAGACTTGTGCATATTTTTAACATGGTTACACCTGCCAGTTTGTTTCAGAAATAAAGTACGGCCGAACCGGCCGGCTGTTACGTTTTTTCCCTCCTGGTAAACAGAGCAACGACTGCCGTAGTGATCAATCCCATAAACGGCGTTCCGATCAGTACCTGAACCAGGTAGCTCGGCAGATTGAAATATGCCTCGGCTTCCTGCTGAGTCATTTTTCCTTCCTGAACAGAATACTCAATCATGTTGGCAAAATAGTCGGGGGAAATCACCCAGGCTACCAGAACCTGAATAAGAGGGCTGAATATGGTTACAATAACCGTAATGATGAGGCCGGCCATAAATCCCTGCATATACGTCATCGATCCGTTGTAATCGGTCTTCCGCTTGTCGAGCAGTGCCAGTACATAAATGGCTACCGCGGGTATGGCAATGAAATTCGTGACAATGGCATGCTTGTCAATATTTGACCCATGGAGCCCCGCCAAACGCTCAAGAATCATCCATGTGAGCATCATTCCGACAAAAATAAACGCCCACTTTACCTCAATTTTGAATTTATTCATTTTTTAGACACTCCGTTTTCCCAAACTGTTTTGTCACACCGTTCTGTCAGCTCATTGAATGCAGGCCAAACGTATTCCCTTCCGTATCCATACAGATGGAGCAGAACCCAAATTCACCGATGGAGAATTTTTCTTTCAGCAGTTTCCCGCCTGCTTTCATCACACGGCTTTCCTCAGTACCGCAGTCATCACAGGTAAAATAGATCATGACACTATTACCGCCCGGTTCCATACCGGCAGCTTTCACGAGAGCACCGCTTGCGTTGGGCTCATTATCAGCAAATGGAAAAGTCATCATTTGAAAGGAAGCGTCATCATCCATTTCGGATGGGACCTGGAGATTTTCCAATTGTACATTCAGTACTGTTTCGTAAAACGATTTGGCTCGCTTCATGTCCTGAACATAGATTTCGAACCAGTTGACCGGGTTTTTCATAGTGTTTGCCATTTGGTTGATGTTTTTCTCTGATCCTGAAAATATTCTGCATAATTTGAATATTAACTTGTTAAACGGCAATAGATTGCACACTTTTTGTTTCCAGATATTTTCTGATCAGGTTAATCCGTTTAAAAAACCGGCACCGGCATGCCCTCGTAAAACGGATCGGTTTGCGGGTCCAGAATTTTCTCCACCCGGCCGGCAATCCGGTCAATCCAGACTTCCAAAACCGGGGTTTTTTGAATGGCTCTCCTCACTATGTGAAGGCCGTCTGAAGGCTCCCGCGGACCGAAATCGGCGATGCTGAAAATGATTTTATACCGGGTCTGATCTTCCCTGTGCGGTGAGCGGTGCGAAGGGGTCTGCCCTTCAGGAATGTACATCGGCACTTCGGAGATGTACAGATCTGTGGGCATCACATAATTGATGAAGCGGTTGGCCGGGTGCTGATGCCCCTGCAAACGGGCTGATACCGACGAGTCGGCCCGGGCGGTTTGAATCAGCTCTTCAAATGCGGCCGGTTCAAGCCTTCCCACCGAAAGATAGACTTCCCCGGGCGTTAACCAGGTGTACACCGAGTTGACGGAGTGAGAATGTACCATCCCGGCCGTGATGAATGAAAAAAAGAGGAGCACAGCATAAAGTGCGGCCACTCCGGTCATTTTCGCATACCTTCCCGATGGGGCCGGAATTTTATTAAACAGGCGCTCAAACCGGTGGGGCAGAAACATCCCGGTCTGTTGCAAATAGGAAGCATAGCCGGGGAACTCTTTTGCGCAGATCTTTTCTTCAAGCCGTGCCAGGAAGTAGTGGGCAAAGCACACCGTTGTGAACCCGAAAAGCACGAGATACCTCGGCCAGATGAGCACCATTCCGAAACCTGAAATCATCAGTGCCAGGTATTGAGGATGCCGGATGTGGCGGTAAATGCCGCCTGAAACCGCCCCCCTCCTTTTCAATTTGCTCCAGTAAATCTGTACGGCACCGATCAGAAAGGCTGCTAGACCACCAGCGAACAGAACCATGCCCGCCTCTTCGTGCCAGGTAATAAAGAAGGAGGTTGTTTCGCGGGCGATGTGAGGCATGAAAAATCCCAGCAGCCAGCTCGTGGAATCCGATAACGTCAACAGGTTTAAGCCGGGGCCATACACACCGTACAGGTATACGGCAAACGGGCTGAACATATAGAAGAACTCAAATACGATAAGACCGTAAAAAGCAGCGCTTGCCCAAAAGGCACTGCGTGTTGCAAACCGGCTATCCGGATCGTTCATACCGTTCTCAATTTATAATCGGGCTTATTATTACGAAGGCAAATAAAGGCGTGACCGGCCGGGCTATCAGGTCCGAGCCAAGCCTGCATGCCATTGAATGGTAACTGTCACTCATCAGAAAACTGAATAGATGTGGAACCACTGTCAATCCAGGCGAATAGGACTCTGCCTTGCTTCAGGTATTTTTACGTTGAAATGTGGAACACTTTCTGCAGCATGGCACGCATTGCAAGATCTGGTAAAAAGCTCAAATGTCTGCAAAAATACTTCCTGGTCTTCGGCTTCAATCGCTTCTTCCATTTCCGGGATGGAATAATTTACAAACGGTTGTGCAGATGCTGCCCGTGCCGGCCTCCTTTCGAGCCCTCGATCAAGGGCAAGAGCTATTTTTTCAATCTGATAGCGTGCATAATCCCAATTACCATCCTGCCCCGCCCAGTAGAGTTCGGAATACCGGAAACCCGTCTCAACCATTGCCATGTCAAAGCCCCGCAGGTGGTCTGTAATCGTTTCCAGTTTTTGGCGGGTATCCCCTGTCAGCCAATCCTGGCTCCCCACTGGTTCAGTATCATCAACTCTCTGGCAGGAACTGATTGTATACATGGCAAAGAAAGTAACCAAAAAGATAATGGCGATTCTGTGGATGGATGAATGCATTGAATCTGTTTTTTTTAGCAAACGGCTCTTTTTTAATCTGTATTTCCTTCAACAGGTAACCGCTGTAATGTAATAATTTCACCTGTAACCCTGAAAAACGCCTAAAATTATCAGGTCAGGCAGAATCCCGTGGAACCCGACAGGTCCGTGTTGAGACCGGGCCTTTTATGCCAGGGTTCAACAATGAATATCAAGGGCTGTGCGGACGCATCATCCAGCGCCATGCCAGCAGCAATACGGCCAGGGCCATCAAAGCTTCCACCCACACGGCAGGACCAATGGCTGTGTCGGGCGCCAGCTCCCGTGCCAGGTTGCTCAGGCCATGAAAGAGCACCGGCGCAAAAATCACCCGCCCGGTGATATTGTAGAGCCAGGCATAAATAATGGATCCGGGTATAAGCACAAGATGAAATGCCAGGAAGGCCCCGCTCCCCAGGTCCAACTCGTATTGGTAGGTGCCAGGAATGAGCGAAAGTGGCAGGTGCCAGCCGGCCCAGAACAGCCCGATGATTATTGCTGCCAACAGCACAGGCAGCCTACGCTGCAAGCCCTCCTGGGCATAGCCCCGCCAGCCCGGTTCCTCCAGAGCACCAAAAAGCAGACCGATAAGCAGAAAGCTCCAGGGTCCCGCCGCCCATGACCCGTCCCGTGCTTCGACATCAAACAATAATGGTCCCAAAGCCAGTAACAGGATGAGCAACAGGATCAAGCCATACCAGCGCAAGCCCAATCGACGTGGATCCAGGGCCCGGCGCAAAAAGGCAACGGCCCCGCTGTCAGGAGCTGCATCGCGATAACCCAGACCCACAAGCATTGTGGCCACAATCAGCGGCCCCAGCCCGCCGGCCAACATCATCAGCGATCCGGGAAAACCGAAGGGTTTCAAATCAAACAACACCACCAGCCCAAGCCAGCACCAAGACCAGGCGATCACGCCAAAAAGATAGTAATAAGGTGCCATTCCATACACCCTGCCCGGCTCGTGCTCATCAGTCTTATCCATGTTGCTCCATGATCCCAATCATAGTGATGATAATTGATCGAAAACAGGCCATAATGGTGCCACGATACCGGGCACTTCCAGTGGCCATGTCACAGGTAGTTTCCATTTTCATTGGCTTGCATTTAGCATTTATATGCCTGAACCGTCTTACTGCAAGCCTTCCGGGTAATTCAGGCAGGTAACGTCTCAGCGGTCAAGCGACGGGGCTTTGAACTCTCAAATATACTGCAAAATTGTTCACCGTTCGCTTGAACCGCATTGTTAGCCAACCGCTTATGCCTTAATAAGCGAGAGCTCTTTTATCCCGGCAAAATCCTTCGTGTTAAATGTCGCCACATTTATCACCCCGTGAGCCAAACCAATGGCAACAATCTCAAAATCATGAATTTTCGCTCCTATGGGTCTATAGCTTCGAATTAATTCAGACAGCAACGTTGAAGAAATCTCATTCGGATACAGTACACTTAAACCGGCTGTTAATTTCTCCAAAATGTCAATTGCTATGTCTGTACTCAAACCATAACCGGAAGATTTTGTGGCTACAACCAGAAATTCAGTCAGATTCTTTGAGGTGGTATATAGCTCATATTCACCCGTTTCCAATACGGCCCTGGCATCATTGTAATATGCTGATTTCCTGTCAATAGCATATATCAGGACATTCGTATCAACAAGAACCTTAGTCATATGCCAGACTGCGGATGTTCTTATCGTCAAGCTTGCCTTTTAAATCCAGAGAAGGTAACGGCTTTTTAGGTGTGGGTTTACCCTTGAGATTAACCATATACTGATACACCTTTTCAGCATCCCCTTCGGATAGGGTATCTATCTGTTTTTTAATGTTCTCTTTAGTACCCATGTTTGCGAAATGTATTTATCTGGAATCAATTTAACGAACCACCCTTAAGAAACATACAATGAGCAAGAAATATTCGGGTGGCTAACGGCTCTGCATTTCTGCTGCGTGGCTTAGTTTTTGAATATAAGCAACTAACGTAAACACGTCAGCAGTAAATGCTTGTTATACAAACTCTTTTAGAGGCGTTTACTTTGGTCAACGTTTTTGTTATCTTGTTTTTACCATAAATTTGATTCGATGTGGCAAAAAAACATCCTAACAAAGAAATACAGAATGCGATCGATTATGCGGTGGCGAAAAACTGGAGAATTGTAGATTCCGGAAAATCATCTCATGCCTGGGGAAGATTGAAATGTCCCGAATCATCCCGTATGGGCTGTATTATTTCGGTTTGGAGTACGCCAAGAGTACCCGTTAATCATGCCAGACAAATCATTCGGACCGTAGATAAATGCACACACAGCTAAATAGGAAGTGACTATGAAAACGTATGAATTTACTCTTGTTTTAGAATCATCAGGTGGGATCTCCGACCAAATGGAAGATGCGCTTTTTGAAGCCGGATGTGATGACGCGATTTTATCATTTAGAAACGGAATTGCGTATTTGGATTTTGACCGTGAAGCAGAGAATCTGGAAAAGGGTGTAATATCAGCCATTCATCAGGTAGAGCAAACCGGAATGCCATTGAGTGTAAAACGTGTAGAGCCATCAGACTTTGTAACAAGTGCTGAAATTGCCAGGCGATTACACAGAAGTAAACAGTCGGTACAGCAACTCATTTCAGGTGGCAGAGGGGATGGTGATTTTCCATTACCGATTGCCGGCGTAACTGCAAAAACGATGCTTTGGAGTTGGCAGGAAGTTGTCGGGTGGTTTCTGGAAAAGAAGAAACTAGACGAAAAATCCATCTATGAAAATGCAACTACCTTAAAACAATTGAACGAATCTCTGGATGCACGACATGATGAAGCTCAGTTCAAAAACATTCGGCGAATCACTAAACTAATAAAAAAGGGAAGATCTGAGTTTGTATAACG
>RECM01000224.1 GCA_007694035.1 Balneolaceae bacterium | reverse complement strand
TGCCTCACGCCTTCTAACTTTTGCCTTTTGCTTTTTGCCTTTTGCTCCTCTTTTTGCTCCTCTTTCAATTCCCGCAGTCAATCGTCAACTATTGGTCCAAGCAGGTGTTCGATGGCATCGTGGGACGATTCCCGGCGGGTGGCCCTGGCGGCGCGAAGGGTGTACAGTCCCAGGCGGGCATAGAGATTTTTCAGGTCCGGGTTATCGTCCAGCGCCTGCAGGTGTTTTCTTACCGTTTCGATGTCACCGCGCAGGATCGGGCCGGTGAGTGTCTGCCGGTGGCCCGATTGAGCGATATTTTGAGCGGCTTTAACGTGGATTGGCCCGAGAACCTGTTCCACCGTCATTTTGTTTCCGATCACATCACCGGTGATTTCCCGGGCGGCCTCCATCAGACCGGCCAGGTAGTTTGATATGAAGACCGCAGCCAGGTGCAGTTTAAGTTTACCGGCCTCGTCAACCCTGAGCGGGTTAGCGCCCAGGGCCCGGGCAACCGGTTCAAGCCGGCCCGCCGCCTCATCATCCCCTTGCAGGCTTATGCAGATGTTATGGAAGGTTTCCGGACGCGAGCCGGGGGCAAATGTCTGTACGGGATGGAATGCCGCTATGGCGGCGCCTTTGCTTTTGAGCGGCTGCAGCAGCGATGCCGGCATCGCACCGGAGCAGTGTGCGACCGTTGTTCCCTCCCACTGGCCGGTTTTCGACAAACTGACCGCCAACGGGCCGATGGCATCATCCGGAACAGCCAGGAAGAGCAGCAGACCTTGCGAGGGGCTGAACAGGCCGTTGCCGGATGCCCTTACCTGAATGGATGCGAGTTCTTCGGGCAGTATAACCGATCCGGGATCGCGCGTCAGTATAACCTGCAGCGGTTCGCCGGCAGCAACAAGGGCCCGGGCCAGGCAACGTCCGAGTGAGCCCGTACCAGCAATGGCAATACCGGATACGTTCTGGCTACCGCTTTTCATAGCTTTGCAGTTTCGCATAGCCTCCCAGGAAAGGCAATCCGTTTTCCGGGGTTCCCAGATCGGGAACCTTGAACTCAAGCTCCCAGCTTTTTGCAGCAAGGATGCCGGCAAGGAACGGGCCGGGGCCAATCATGCCGGAAGCTCCTGAATTGCAAAAATTCATCAGGGCCGACATTTCATCGTCACGCACCATCTGCCGTATCCTGCTAATATCGTCTGATGTACAGTTACTGATATCGCTGCACAGAACCACGAGCACATTGCGTTCGAGCAACAGTTCGGTGATGGTGTAGGCCAATTCACGGATAATGGACGGGCGCTCCTCGGCGATCTGAACACTCACCACATTAAGGTCCGGTAAAACGCACTGAAGCAGCATCAGCTGATCGTAAATACTCATATTTTCGTTGTTGCCGACGTCGTCGATATAAAAGTCATCTTCCTCGTCGCAGAACTCGTTACGGAGTGCGTCATTTACGGGGACTTCTCCAAGCGGGGTTTTTATCACCGAATCGGAGATCATGGGCAGCAGGCGGTCGTGCGTGAACCCAAGGCGTTCAACCACAAGTACACTGTCGAAGCGGGTGCCAAGCAGAGGCGCATACAGCGCGCAGGCCTGTTCAAAATTGGCGGGCGTCAGTTTTTCGTTAGCAAACAGCAGGCGTATGCGCTGATCCGGCTCCACATGGTGCCTGCTGATGCAATCGGTGATCTGCTCGCGGGTATAATGTTTAATGCTCATCGTCTGTAGATTAGTTGTAATATATGTTCTGATACTCGTTTTTTACGATACGAATAGATGGGATAAACCCAAAAAGACGAAGCGCTTTTTTCTATGGAATCTGCCATGCAAGGGCAAATCGGAAACCATCAATTCTGCCTGAGCAGACCAGGGCTTCAAGATCGTGAACACGGGCCCTCACGAGCACATCTGTTGAAGCATCGCGGACCTGCCCGGGGTTGTCGGCAGCTGAATCTGCATCTGTACGATCTTCAGATTTACCGGGGCGGACAGCAGCAGATGAATCGTTACGGCCGATGCCCATATTACCGCCTGTTCCGGTGCGGTTAACAACGGGAATAAACTTCGACGCTGAATCGTTCCGCACATCATCCACCGGCATCAGCGCCACGGTTTTCATCGGTACCCTCAGGCCGCTGCCGTGGAGTTTGAGCACCGCCTCCTTGATTGTCCACAGCTGTATGGTACTGCAGCGGTCCAGCAGATCAGGGTCGTCGCCGGACGAGAGCATCCTTTTTCTGAGCGCCGGATGCTCGCTCCGGTCAGTGCGCTCCAGGTCCAGGCCAATCTCCCCTTTCCTGTTCACCGCACATGCAATCATCCCCGGGGTATGGGTGATGCTTGCACCCCAGCGCTCATCCCCGGCAATTACAACGGGACGCCCGCCGATCTCTTTCTCGACAGTGATATCCGCATCCCCGAATCCCATCCGGGTGGCGAGATGGCTGAACAGGCTGTGTGCTATATCGCTGCGCAATCCGGTATCGGTCAGTTCCCTGCCCGCGCATGGTGCAATTGCGAATGCGACATCCTCCGGAATAAGTGGTATATCAGCCCGTGTAAACGAAATCAAGGTATAAGTCCTCAAAATTTGGTATCATTGACCGCTCTGTTGTGCATCACAAAGATAAACAATCAACCCGACAGAACCCTATTACTCACCTTCAGCAACGCAAAAGCAATAATGAGTCAGCCAGGACAACCCCAAAGCCAGCAGGAACATGAACTTCCGCTGAGCGAACAGCAAACCCTCCGCCTCGAAAAACTGAAACAACTCAGGGAGATGGGTGTAAACCCGTACCCGTACGAATTTGATGTAACCATCACCTCGAAAGCTATCCATTCAAGGCCTGAGCTTGTGGCTGAAGAGGGTTCCGATGCCGAACGGGTGAGCGTTGCCGGCCGGGTCATGACCCGGAGAATAATGGGCAAGGCGGCCTTTTTCAATCTGCAGGACAGCGAAGGCACCATTCAGGTCTACATCCGCCGCGATGATGTAGGCGAGGAGAACTACAATACCATTTTCAAGCGGATGATCGATATCGGCGACATTGTGGGTATAAAGGGATTTGTTTTTAAAACCCGGACCGGTGAAACCACCGTGCATGCCGAGCATTTTGAACTGCTGGCCAAAACCGTCCGGCCGATACCTGTTGCCAAGGAGGTTGAGGAAGACGGGAAGAAGATCGTCTATGACGCGTTTGCCGACAAGGAACTGCGTTACCGCCAGCGTTATGTCGACCTGATCGTGAACCCTCACATCCGCGAGGTTTTCATCAAACGTTCGGCCATGATACAGACTATGAGGCGTTTTATGACCGATCTGGGCTATCTAGAGGTCGAAACACCGATCCTGCAGCCCATTTACGGGGGTGCTTCGGCGCGGCCTTTCACCACCCATCACAACGCGCTCGACATGACCCTCTACCTGAGGGTGGCCAATGAGCTCTATCTCAAAAGGCTGATCATCGGTGGTTTCGACGGGGTATTCGAATTTGCCAAGGATTTCCGCAATGAGGGAATGAGCCGTTTCCACAATCCGGAATTCACCCAGGTGGAGTTGTATGTGGCCTGGAAAGACTACAACTGGATGATGGAGTTTGTTGAAAACCTGCTCGAGCACGTGGCCATTGCACTGCACGGTACTACAAAGGTGACCGTGGGTTCCAATGAAATCGACTTCAAAAAGCCGTTTACCCGCATCCCCATGCTGGATGCGATCAAAAACGAGACGGGCAAGGACCTGAACGGATTGTCGCTTGAGGAGATGAAGAACGTGGCCCGGGAGCTGAAGATCGGCATCGACAACTCGATGGGCAAGGGCAAGATCATCGACGAAATTTTCGGCGAATACGTTGAGCCTAAACTGATACAGCCCACATTTATAACCGACTACCCGGTTGAAATGAGCCCGCTGGCCAAAAAACACCGGAGCAAAGAGGGCCTCGTGGAACGCTTCGAACTGATTTGCAATGCCAAGGAGATCTGCAACGCATTCACGGAGCTGAACGATCCGGTGGATCAGCGTGAAAGGCTCGAAGACCAGTCGCGGCTGCGTGCGGCCGGCGACGATGAGGCCATGGCCGTGGATGAGGATTTCCTGCGGGCACTTGAGTACGGGATGCCGCCCACAACGGGCCTTGGCATCGGAATCGACCGACTCGCCATGATCATGACCAACCAGGAATCAATCCGCGACGTGCTCTTTTTCCCGCATATGAGAGCGGAATAGTAATTAATTCGATATAAAAAAAAACGTCATGCTGAGCATAGTCCCGGCTTACTCAAAAAACGTCATGCTGAGCGCAGTCCCGGCTTTGCCGGGACGAAGTCGAAGCACGCGGGAGGCTTTTAAAAGCCTCCCAAAATCCTCAACCCCACCCGGGCTGCAGAACCCGGCCCGGGAAATTAAACAATCATGCGATTTGAGTGGTTTGTAGCCGCACGTTATTTCAGAGGGCGCAGGAAAGGCTCCTCCTTCCTGTCGTTCATTAAAATAATGGCCGTTGGCGGGGTTGCCATCGGCGCGGCGGGGCTGCTCATTGCATTATCGGTGGTTCATGGTTTCAAGTCGGTTATTCAGGAGAAGATTCTCGGTTACGGTGCGCACATCACCATTGAAACATTTGCCGACCGTCCGATTCAACGGGCCGATACGCTTGGGGTTTTCCTGTCGAACCTGCCCGGTGTTGATGCCGTACAACCGGTGATCTTCGGCCAGGGCATGATACAGGTGAGGCAAAATGTGGATGGGGGATTTATCAAGGGCGTTGATGCGTCGGGTGACCTGTCGGACATAATAAGTTACATCACGGAGGGAGAATACAATCTGCGGGAGGATGCCGACGGACTTCCCGGGATTGTAATCGGATCGTCGCTGGCCAGAAACCTGGCGGCAAGCCCCGGAAGCGTTGTTACGGTCTATACTATCAGAGGTATGCCGGGCGCGGACAATTTTCCGGAAATCCTGCAATTCCGGCTAACGGGCATCTACCAGACCGGCATTCAGGAATTCGACGATGCGTTTGTGCTCATCGACATCCGGCACGCAAGAAGGCTGTTCGACATACCCTCACCGCAGGCTACCATGATGGATGTGAGGGTCTCAGATACGGCACTCATACCATCGGTTCAGCGGGCGATCGACGACAGGATCACGTTCCCCCTGTACTCAGAATCAATCTACCAGAAATACAGCAGTATTTTCGCCTGGATCAACCTGCAGGAGCAAACCATCCCCTTTGTCATTTTTGTGATGGTTGTGGTAGCGGCGTTCAACCTGATCGGTACCGTGCTGATGATGGTACTGGAGCGTACCCGCGACATAGGCATCCTGAAAGCAATGGGAACACGCGACAAGGTGGTCAGGGCCATTTTCCTGTATGAAGGGATCATCGTCGGGATTACTGGACTTTTGATCGGGATTACGCTCTCCCTCGCCTTCTACTACCTGCAGACCACCTGGCAGATCATTCCGTTATCGGAGGAGAATTACTACATGTCGACTGCCCCGGTCGAGCCGCATCTGCTCGATTTTCTGATCGTATCGTCGGTTACCATGCTGCTGTGCGCCCTGGCCTCATGGATTCCCGCACGCGTGGCTTCACGGTTAAACCCGCTTCAGGTTATCCATTTCGGAAACTGATTCACGCCCAATCAGGTATTTTCCATAGAAGCCCGGCAGTGTGCATCTTCGCAGAAGCACTAAAAAAGCCTGTTCGTAAAAAACCCGGCAGTGGGTATATTCGCACAGGCCCGGCAGTGGCTATATCACTATCAGGCCGGTCAGTTAAGCTTCATCATATAGCCTACACCATGCAGGGTGACCAGATAGCGCGGGTCGTCGGGCTGCATCTCGATTTTCGACCGCAGTTTTGAGATGTGCACATCAACCGTGCGTGTATTGGTGCTGTACTCGTAGCGCCATACATTTTCGAGCAGGGAATCCCGCGAAACCGGTTCGTTGGCATTGGTGACCAGGAACCTGATCAGCTCCACCTCCCGAGTGGTCAGTTCCACTTCTTTATCGGGGCGAACCACCAGGCTTTCGTTGAGTTCGATTCTTACGTCGCCAAGTGTTACCACATCAATAGGGCCGGCTTTGGAGTAGGAGTTGGCCCGTCTCAGGCGCGCCTGGATTCTGGCCAGCAATTCCTTCACACCGAACGGCTTTGTCATATAATCGTCGGCACCGATGTTCAGGCCGGTAACCTTGTCGATTTCCTGATCGCGGGCCGTAAGCATGATAATCGGGAAGGTGTGTTTTCTCTCCCGTATCTGTTTGCAAACCTCAAATCCGCTCACTCCGGGCAGCATGATGTCCAGGATCATCAGATCCGGGTATACCGTATCGGCAAGTTCAATGGCTTCGAGGCCATTTTCCACGATATGAACTTCATAGCCCTCATTTTCGAGCGTATCTTTCAGGGTAAAGATGAGGCTGGGCTCATCTTCAACAATAATAATTTTTTTTGCTTTAGCTGACATACTCTGCCCTGGGTACTTCTTTTAAATTATTTCTCGATGGTGAGGCGGATTCAGGTTTTACAATAACAGGGAAGCTTACAGTGAATACAGAGCCTGACCCCTCCACACTCTTTAGAGTGACGATTCCCCCATTAAGTTCCACAAGATTTTTCACGATCGACAACCCCAGACCGTGGCCCTTGGTGTTGGAAGTAAATTCATTTTCGACACGGTAAAATTTATCAAATACATACTTCCGTGCCGACTTGGGTATACCAATGCCATGATCACTAACCTGTACACTTACAAATTTGTCGTCCTTGCTGATATCGATGCCCAGATATTTATCATCAGCGCTGTATTTAATGGCATTTTCAACAAGATTTCCCAAAATGGTGAAAAAGCTGTCTGTGTCGAGCATCACCATGGGAAGATTTTTTTCGCATTTATATTCAATTTTAAAACCTGTCTCGCGAATCCACGATTCATTTTCACGGAGGTAGTCTTTCACGAGAACATCAATCTTGTTTGGGGCCAGTTTGAGGATGGTCTGCCCTGCTTCGTTCTTGGCCACATCCAGCAGTTTCTCGATCATTTTGCGAAGGCGTACTGATTCGTTAAAAATGTGTTTCCCATACGATGACAACCTTTCCGGGCTGGTTACACGTCCGTCTGCCAGGTTTTCGCCGGCTGCCTGCATTACAGCAAGCGGTGTTTTCAGTTCATGGGTTACATTGGCAAGAAAACCGGCCTGACGCCGGGCCAGGTGTTGCTCCCGCTGGGCCGTTGTATAGATGAACACCAGGCTTCCGAGCAAAAACAATACACCTACACCGAGAATGATCAGGTTCCGCATAAGGGATGCATTAGAAGCAGCTATTATCGGATTTTCATTGAATGCGATCTTGATGTTCCAGTTTTCCAGCATGTCGGGGAAGCGCTGCAGCTGCTCCACTTTCTTGATGTTGTATTCCACATCCGGATCGTTGGTTGCCAGCACTTCATTGACGGTCCAGTCGTGTAACCATAGTGTCATGCCGCTTTCTTTTGTGTTACCGAAATTTGCCAGACCGGGCGCCAGAAATTCGTTTATCAGATAGTCTTCATTCACAAGAATGTTGAGATAGCCCGCTATGCTGTGATCTTCAAGATTGATCATGGCCACCGTCATACTTCTTTCTGTATCGTGGATGAGCCTGTTATTCCACTGGTACTCCCCGATCAAAGATTTCATGCGTGCACGGGCCAGATTTATGCCGTCGCATACCACCTCCGGATAGTGATCGGTCAATACCATCCGGCCCAATTTCCTATTATAATGCAACAGCGGTTCGTTTGCCTGGCAGGGGTCTACATCTCTGCCCAGGAAATATGTGCCTGAGAACAACGGGTCTTCATCAACCCTTTTAATGATTGCAAGCAGGCTGTCGGGAATATCTTTACCATCGGCAATGAAGTGCTGAAGTTCGGCCATATCCAGCGCACGCATACCGCGCAATGGTGTTCTGAACCGGTTCCGGGTCTGGAAGGCAAACTCGGATATCTGATTTTTCTGGTTATCTACCGATGTGTTGATTGTACTTTCATGCAGGGCATAAAGGGAATAGACATTCATTCCTGTGAGGCCGACCACTGCAAGCAACCCAAGGCCAAACAAAATAACCCGTAATGATAGTTTGAATTTCATCGCTGAAAAGGGAGAATTGATTAACGGTAAAGAGCAAGCGCTGTATTCTGGTCAATTTATCGTATCAACCTGAAAATACGTAACTCATTTTACATTCTATCGCATTAAATGTTCAAATACAACGAATTACAAATTGATTTAATGCTATTTAACAATCATTGGGGATAATTGCGGGTGTAGGTGGTTAATTTTGGACGCAAAAAGCCCCCCGGGTGCATTGTTTCCGGGGGGCTTTCGGGAGGTTTTCGGGAGGTTTTAGCCTCCCACGTGCCTCGACTACACGCAGCTTTGCTGCGTTGCGCCCTTCGACTCCGGCTTCGCTCTGCTCAGCCTGCGCTCAGTACATGCTCAGACCATGTTCGGCATGACGTGGTTTGGCCAACCGGGGCTGCGCTCGGCATGACGTGGTTTGCCAACCGGGGCTGGGCGCGACATGACGGGCAGGGCGCCGATTGGATTTGCGGGTTATTTGATGAGCGTCATTTTTCTTGTTTGAATGACGGATCCTGCCTTCAGGCGGTACATGTAAACGCCGCTCGACATCCGGGCCGCATCGAAGGTGATGTTGTGGTGTCCCGCCGGCCTGAATTCATCGGCCAGGGTAGCTACATGCTGACCGGTGATGGTAAACACGTCAAGCCTCACATCTGCTGCTTCCGGCAGATCAAACCGAATTCTGGTTTCAGGATTGAAGGGGTTCGGGTAATTCTGATAGAGCTGGATTTTCTGAGGAAGGTCCGGTTGCCCCGGTAATCCAGTTGCCGTTACGACCCTGAAATCAACTTTAACCTGATCTATCCTGTTTATATTTCCTTCAGCGTCGATATAGCTGAACCTGAAGTCCCCCAGTGTGAGTGGGCCATCCCAGCTCTCCGATGCGGCAATTCTCAACAACAGCATGTGCCCGGTCAAATCTGTATGGACCATCCCCTTGTGTACAACTGCCCCGGCAATGTTTCCATCTTCTTTTTTCTGAAAGCGCAGCATGGTATTTGGATGGAAACCATCGCGTGCCCAGCTGCCGGGAATGGCATTACGTACCTCGACCGCCTGGTCCCCTCCCGAGATGATGTTATAGGTGTAGGAAACGCCGAGAATGTTCAGTTTTTCGCCGGATGCCGTCATAATATCGATTTCAAGCATTTTCCCTTCATCGATCTGCGGGAATGTATAGTCAGGTGATGAGCTTTGCCCGTCGGCATCAACTATTAAGGCGTATCCATTTTTACTGTTGTTTGTGCCTGTATGAGCGGATGTGTTTGTGCCTGCAGCTGAATCTCCACCATCACCAGTGCCCATACCCGCAACCGCGCCTTTAGCCGATCCTGTTCCTGTTCCTGAACCAGATCGGGTAATGGATACTGAACCAGATCCTGAACCTGAACCTGAACCGGAAATGGAAGCGGAACCTGAACCGGATCCGTCAATGGAACCGTAATCGGATCCGGCAATGAAACCATGAATGGTATCAGGGGTCGGGTCGGGGTCAGTTACACCCTGGGTTCTGCCAAAATTCAACCCTACAGCCAGAAGGTCTGACTGGTTAACGGTCCCGCTGCCATCGGTATCGGCGTAGGTGGCGTTCAGTGGCAGCCATCCAACGGCCGGCGCAGCCTGCCAGGATGGTCCGGTAACAGCACGGGCAGGGCCCGACGCCCGCCAGTAAAAACCGAGCGGCAATACATCGGTCTCGTCTACGGTGCCGTCGTTATTGGTATCGCCGGGCCATACAGACGGAAATTGTGCCAGCAAAGGGCGCCCCGTTATTTTTACTTCATCGATCTGGCTTGATCCCGCAGGCGAGATCGGGTCTTCCGATTCGCTAACCCTTCGGTCACTCACCAGCAGCCAGCGCAGATAGACCGATGGCTGATCATACAGGGCAGAAGTCAGGTCAAAATCGGTTATGCTTGTATGATTAAAATTATCGGTTAGCTGAAGGGGTTCTTCAAGCAGATCCGACCAGTTTTCTGCGTCAGTGCTTGCCTGGAGCATGAAATCCCTCGGGCCGGTACCACTGCTCTTCATTTTGTACGATAACTGCAGATCGTGTAAACCTGATGTGGTGAAGTTTGCCAGCCAGTATTTTTCGACTTCGGGATCGTTGCCGTTCCATCCGTTACTGGTTGCTGCCCGCCCTGGTGAACCGGTAATAAACCCGGTAAAATTGGCGCCGACAAGTGAAAATTCTCTCTGAAGGTTGACGAATATACCCCTGCTGGTTACCCTCGAATCGTCGTTAAAATTCCATTCCACCACGGTCATTTTACCCGGCTCGTTTACCGTGAGCACACCTGATACGTACGTTTCACCATCCCAGAAGCCTCCTTCCTCAGCACTGTAACCACCATAGTAGTATTCCTCTTCCTCATAGTTGAAGCGCGACGCCAGGTAGTAGGTGCCGGCCGGCAGATCCTGCCCGATACTGCGCCGGTACACATGCGCCGAACCGGTCCGCTGAATATATTCTGCCGGCAGCCAGGCACTTTCGGCCCACTGTGCAGGATCACCTCCATCGGCCGATACGCCAATCCAGGCCCCGATGTCGGAATTGATTCCGGTCACACTGGTAATATCGGGTACGATTATCCGGGCTTCAACATTTACAGAAAACCCGTATTCGATTGATGCCGCGGCTGGTGACTGTAGGTTCACCCAGCTGATAAAACTCCTGATGGTAAACTCAACCGTTGCCGGGCTTTCCGACTCCAGCAAATTACCGTCAACATCACGAGCCTGAAAGCTGACGACCGACAGATTATAAGAACCCGCAGAAGCGGTTTCCGGAACTCTGAAATTGAGTATAAACAAGTCTCCCTGGCCCGACAAAGCCCCGCCTGTTGATGTGATGCTGAAACCGATTCTGTTGGCCGCGTTATAGTCGCCAACAAATAATGCATCTGTACCAAACAACGCACCCGGCTGAAAACCTGTGAGCTCAACAGCCATCGGATTGAAACCAATTTCCGCTTCAAGATAATAGATACCCTCCGCTTCAGGGGTGCTGATAACCACGTCGAATGAATCGCCCAACCTGGGTGAATCCGGATTGGCAACAATTGTGATCACCGTTGGCAGAACCGGATCATCAGGTTCATCTCCGGGCAACTGTGATGATGCCTGTAGTTCAACTATGCCGCCAATAAATAAGATGATGAATGCAATAAACCATTTCTTCATAATGACTCCCTTGATTAATTTTTTATATGCGCTTTGATGAACAGCTCATCTGCTTTGAAGCTGTTTTTTAATAGAGATGCAAAATGAACCGAAATTACTTACATTAGGAAATACTAATTTTCGGCATTCGTGTATGGCAGGCAGGATGGCCTTTTGATTTAACCCGGTATTATTTTACATTAGAGAATTCTTATAAAAGCTAATTATGGCGCATCCTACCATCAAATATCTGGATTACGGACTGTTACTGCTCAGAGTCGGCATCGGCATATTTTACATTTTTCACGGATATCCCAAGCTGTTTGGCGGCCCTGATAAATGGGAAACCGTTGGAGAGGTATTTGGAACAATGGGCATCGGGTTCCTGCCTGTTTTCTGGGGCTTCATGGCAGCTGTAGCCGAGACATTTGGTGGCATATTTCTGATACTGGGGCTTTTTACCCGCCCTGCGGCCGGCCTCCTTTTTATAACCATGTTTGTGGCCACCATTTTTCACATAAGCAGCGGCGACCCCTTTACTACCATTGCACATTCCGGTAAAATGGCCGTTCTGTTCCTGAGCCTGATCATTATCGGCCCCGGCAGGTTCAGCCTGGACAATAAAATTAACAAGCGAAGGCGGTAATTGCCGCTGAATACCGGTTGCTGATTCCCCACAAGACACAAGACACAAGACACAAGTCACAAGACACAAGACGCAAGACACAAGATGCAAGAC
>RECM01000278.1 GCA_007694035.1 Balneolaceae bacterium | reverse complement strand
ATCGAATATCGCCGGGTCGCTACGTCTCATGAATCGGATATCAAAAAGTCGCGATCCCGGCCAAATCCGAATCCATTTGATTGAACGATTCATAAGACGTATCGATTTCCGATTTAGCGATGTTCGGGAGGAACGAGAAGTGCATAAATAAAAAAAGCCTTTTCCGCGGGGAGTCTCCGGCAGAAGAATCAAATTCTATTCGAACTCAATCGCTTCATATAGGCCTACTAAACCCGTAGGTTTTGCGGCCGATCCGCAGCTCTTGTTCCCACAGGAAAAGGCTGTTATCCAATACGTACGTTTTAAACCGGGTCGTATTTGTTGGCTTTCGCCGGAACCTGAGAATTAACCCTTGGCTCCCGACACCGGACGGTATTGAACCTCAAGCCAAACTTCGTTTCCAATGTTTCTGTCTGACTCTGGAAGTAATTTAAAGAAAAAAAACCCGGTCACAATATGTATAAAAAATGAGATTTATAAGGTCATTATTATCTCATCTTCATTAGCTTCATGTGCATCAACAGGTAACCTTTTTATGTAGATTAGTTCCAAATAAATGAGGGTGGTGAATATGGTGCACAGGCGTCAAATAAATAATCGAAAAAAAATCCGGCCGGCGTTCGACTTGATCATTATTGACAGGATTGCATCGGGGCAAACCAGGGCCGGACAAATCGTGGCAGTGTACAGCCCGATGTTCCGGCCGGGGATTTATCCACCGGGAAATACAATGATTGTTTTCAGAGCCGGGTATACCGGAAGGGGAAGAGAGGCAAAAAAAAAGCCTTTCCCGTGGGGAGTCTCCGGCAGAGGATTTAAGATCTATTCGAACTCAATTTCCTCGTATAAGCCACAATATCCGTAGATTTTGCGACCGATCCGCAGCTCTTGTTCCCAATCGGAAAAGGCTGTTATTCGATACATTCGTTTTAAACCGGCACCTACCGAAGTGACTTGCGCCGGAACCTGTGAGTTAACGCAGACTCCCGACACCGGACGGTATCGAACCTCAAGCCAAACTTCGTTTCTAATGTTTCTGTCTGACTCTGGTAGCAATTTAACAGAAAAAAACGGCAACGCAATATGTGCAAAAAATATATGTTCAAGATCATTTCAAGGGGAATTCTGATAGCCTGATGGGAGACAGCAGACAAGCACTTTTTATTTATATTTATTATAAATAATTAATATTCGATGCGTTCAGAAAACCGCGATAAGAAGGGTTCCCGGCAACAGTTCCGTACCTCATTTTTTGAAGCGATCCGGCCGGTTTTTGGGGGCAACATGCGCTACGGCAACCTGTGGCAAACCGCCTACCAGATATTTACTTCCGGTGTGAGCGTGATGCCAAATTTGGATTCTACCTCCGCGGCAATGCCGGCCGAATAGTCAAGAATCTCCTGTCCGGTCGCCATGCCATAATTCACGATAACCAGCGCCTGTTTTTCGTGGGTTCCCGTTTCTCCGATCCGGCGGCCTTTCCAGCCCGCTTTTTCGATGAGCCACCCCGCAGGTATTTTGACCTTGCCGGCTCCTGACGGATAACCGGGCATTACAGGGTATTTTCCCCGAAGTTTTTCAAATTCTTTTTCCGTGATAACAGGGTTTTTAAAATAGCTGCCGGCATTGCCCAGTCTGGCCGGATCGGGAAGTTTGCTGCGCCTGATTCGGCACACCGCCTCGCTGACCGCCCCGATTGTGAGCTTTTCAACGCCCATGGCATCGAGCGTACTGCGTATATCGCCGTAATCGAGTCGGAAATCCGGCTTGCGGTTCAGCCGCAACACAACATCGGTGATCAGGTAACGCCCTTTCTCCCGGTTTTTGAAAATACTGTCGCGGTATCCGAAACCGCATTCCTCGCTGCTGAAGGCGTGCACTTCGCCGCCCGACAGTTCCACAGCTTCAAGCGAATCGAACACCTCGGCCAGTTCAACGCCATATGCCCCGATATTCTGGATCGGGGCGGCCCCCACATTACCGGGTATGAGTGAGAGGTTTTCGATTCCGGCCAGACCGGTTTCGATGCACCTCACCACCAGATCGTGCCAGTTATGTCCGCCTCCAACCCTGAGCCACACATGCTCATCCGTTTCCCGTACCACATCCATACTTACATCATCGTACCGGATAACCAGGGCATCCACATCGCCGGTTATCAGAATATTGCTTCCTCCACCCAGCACCCGTTTTTCCAGGCCGGCCGCCGGGTTTTGCTGCAGCATTGCGATCAGCTCGTCTTTCGTTTTCGGACGCGTGAATCGGCGCGCCCTTGATTCTATGCCAAAAGTGTTAAGATTGCGCAGGGAAACATTTTCAAAAATTTCAGCCATCTGCAGACTTTAATGATCGGTTTCAGGTCAGGTTAACAAGCACGAATGCCGGATGCCGGCGGATTTCCCGAACAGGCAGGTACCGCAGCATCACAAACAGGAAAGTCTGACGGAAAAAATCCGCCTGTGTTCTCATCCTGATTGAATATCCGGAAATAACAGGTTAAATATATCAATTGTATTACCGGTAAATTCCACGACTGCATTACCGGAAAAATTCCATGACATAATTACCGGTAAATTCCACAACGCTTTGTAATACCACAGATGGCGGCAATCCATAAAGGCGGCTGATGCCAATTTTTCCGGATGCCGATAGTGCATTATATTCGGTATACTGCCTGTTCAGGTACACGTCGGCACAAAATGATCAGTACGGCCAGCATGATTAGTGCGATCAGGTTTAAAACCGGGCGTGCACCTGTCATAAACCCGATGCCTGCGATATGGCACTAATTAAACCGGAATTCAACATGCCTGTAATCTACCTGGAACCCGGGGCCCTGCTTTTCATCACAGAAAAGGATGTGCCGGTACAGATCCGTTTGAAATCTGACGGGGAATTTGATGTCGTACTCACAAAACCCGCCGACGAATCGGCATTTGAGGTTGTGGAACAGGATGGCATCACCATTTACATCGACAAAAAAATCGGGCTGGCCAGCGACCGGCAAATTGTGATCGATCTGAAAAACGGCCTGTTCGGACGAAGTCTTGCAGCGAGAGTGACCCCGCTCACCACCGGGCCCGGCTTTATGGGCACCCATCAGTAACCGGTTGTGGTTCCGGATGTGGCTTCATTTAAACATTTTTCGAACAGCAGTATTACGACGCGTTGATATTATTGGATGTAAATTCCATATTTTGACGGTCGAAAGGGTGGGTATTGAGCTCCCCGGCCTCAAGTTGTGATGTGAACAGAATACACACGTTTTTCACCATCGCCTGCGGCGCATAAAATGATCCGAAACGAAATAACCAGCGACCCCGTATTGATTGACCGACTTTTCCATAGCGCATATTCAACCATAAGGAACCACCCGTTTTCGCCCTTCAAGACCGGCGAAAAGATGGCCTCGGTCGATACAGCCTGGCTCCGGATGGAACACTCCACCAACCTGATGATGATCAACGGGTTGATGATGTTCAAAGAACGGCTTGATATGCCCAGGCTCAGGCAGATACTTATCGATCGGCTTATGAGCCATGACCGGTTCCGGCAGATCGCCGCAGACCCCCTCGGTTCACCGAGATGGGTACCTGATCCCGATTTCCATCCCGACAACCATCTTCAGACCATCGGGCTGCCCGCACCGTACGGAAAAGCTGAGCTTGAGCAGGCTGTAAGCGACATTATGAGTTCGCCGCTTGACGTGTCGAGGCCGCTTTGGAAAGTTTTTCACGTTGATAATTATGAGGGCGGATCGGCGCTCATCTTCAAATTTCATCACTGCCTGGGCGATGGCATTGCTCTGATCAGGCTGTTGCTGTCGGTAACGGATGAAGAAGAGGCCGAGCATAATTTCACGCCGTCGGGCGGTACAACCGGGCGGCGCAACAATCAGATTGTAGACAGGGCCGCCGGTCCGGGCGACATACCCCGGGTACTGGCTTCCGCCCTGAAGATCGGCTTAATGCCCCGTGATCTGGATACCCCCTTCCGCGGGCAGCTGGGTGTACGGAAATCGGCCAAATGGTCGGATGCGATTCCGCTGGAGCATTTCAAGCAGATCGGGCAGAACAACAACGCCACCTTAAATGACGTACTGCTCACCATTCTGACCGGGGCCATCCGCTCGTACCTGCTGCACCATGATATTGACCTGAATGCCGGCGGCATAAGGGTTACCGTACCCGTAAATCTGAGAAGGGAAGGCAAGGATCCGCTACTGGGCAACCGTTTCGGCCTGGTGTTTATGATACTGCCCGTAACCCTGCCAACATTCGCCGAACGCCTTGAAGCAGTGAAAGCGGAAATGGACAGGATAAAAAAATCACATGAAGCGGTTGCCGCACTCGGTATACTTAAATTGATGGGGAATCTTCCGCTCGTTATGGAAGACATGCTCGTAGATTACCTGAGCAGCAAGGTTACGGCCGTTGTTACTAATGTGCCGGGCCCACTGAAGAAACTGCACCTGGCCGGCAGTACCATCGACAAGATGATGTTCTGGGTGCCCAAAACCGGTGCGCTGGGCCTGGGCATCAGCCTGTTCAGTTATGCCGGGGAGGTTATGGTGGGCCTGAGTGCCGACAGGGGGCTTGTGCCCGACCCCGACCGGCTGATCGGTTTTTTCAATTCCGAACTTATATCTGTTACCGGGCTGCCCGTCGAATAAAAAAAATCAACTAACTGTTTTTTTAATATTGGTTTAATTTCTATATTTAAGACATAATACTCTTTTATCTATTATAATATCAATCACCAGGCTGCGCAAACACCGGCAGCGTGAAAACAACAGACCTATGCATATCGAAATCACATCACAAATCAGTAACCAAACCATAGCTGTGCTGGTAACAACCGATTACCGCACCGCGGGCGTATTCAGAAAGTACGGACTCGATTTTTGCTGCGGCGGAAAGAAAACGGTAGCAGATGCCTGCAGGAGTCACAATCTGGACACCGATGAGGTACTTGACGAGCTTGGGCGTGTAATGACCTCCGTAAACGGTACCGTTCCACGATTCAATGCCTGGAGCCCGGAGCTGCTTATCCATTACATTACCGATAACCACCACACCTACGTACGCGAGGCGCTTACCCGGATACCCTTCTTCATAAACAAAGTTGCGGACCGCCACGCCGAAACACATCCCGAGAATGTTGAAATAGCCGCGCTGTTTTCAGAACTGAGCAGGGAGATGACCGATCATATGGCCAGTGAGGAAAACGAGGTGTTTCCGCTCATTACAGCCTGGCTGAAACAGAAAGACGAGGCATCGCGTGCCCGCCTTGAGCAACTTGTGGAAAATATGGAGAGTGAACACAGCGGAGCCGGTGCCCTGATGGCCAGGATACGCGAACTCAGCAATCAGTTCACCCCGCCGCCGGGTGCATGCAACACCTACCAGGTTGCGTATGCCGAACTTGAGGCATTTGAACGCGACCTGCACCAGCACGTACATCTGGAAAACAACATTCTGTTCCCCAAAGCCCTTAACGCGTAATTCACAAAAATCCCGTGCCATCCGGTGGCAGCGTTAAGCGCTGCCGCCGGTATTTTAACGTGCGCACTGGAATAGCTGAAAAAAAAATGGTACCATTCGCGCTGGTAAAAACAGGATAAACCACTCTTTTATACGCTAATACTAACATGGTCCTTTCAAAAGCCTGTACCTATGGTGTGCTCGCCTCCCTTTATGTGGCGAAACAATCCGAAAACAAAAGCTACGTGTCGATCCGCGACATGAGCGATGAGCTCAATATATCGTTTCATTTTCTCACCAAAATCCTGCAGAAACTAACCGCTGAGGGGATTCTGCAAAGCCATAAAGGACCCAAGGGCGGTGTTCTGCTGGCCAGGCCTGCACAGAGCATAACCATACTCGACGTGGTTTTAGCCATCGACGGCGAGAAGGTATTTACCGAGTGTGTTCTGGGCCTGCCGGGTTGCGGGGCCCAGCGTCCATGCCCCCTTCACAACCACTGGGTAACGGTTCGGGAAGACCTGAAGGAGATGTTTACAGCCAAAACACTGGCGGCCACCTCCGATGATATCAGGGAACTCGGCTTGCGGTTAAGCCTCGACTAACGAGTACAGCAACCGCTTAACCGGTTTTATCTGTACCGAATATTTTTTTCATTTTTCACTTGACATGCAGGTCTTTAGTCTTTAATTTAAGATAAAAGAGTCTTTTATTACATTATGTTTGTATCGAAAAGCTGCTCATATGGAATTCGCTCGGTAGCCTACCTTTCGGGGTACCCACAGGGCAAGTATGTACCGATCCGGGACATCAGCAATGATCTGAACATATCATACCATTTCCTCACAAAAATTCTTCAGATGCTAACGGCAAATAACGTACTGATCTCATCGCGCGGTGCCGGTGGTGGTGTTGCCCTGGCCAGGGAAGCCTCATCCATTACCCTGTACGATCTGATTATTGCCATCGACGGTGATGAGCTTTTTACGGGTTGCCTTCTGCGCCTGCCGGGATGCGGTACCAAAACTCCCTGCCCGGTCCACCAGGAATGGGATGTGGCCCGTGGCAAGGTCAACCATTTCTGCTGTCATACCTCAGTTACCGAACTTCATCAGCACGTGCTGCTCCTGTCTGACAACACTTTATCAGCCCCATAATTAAGACAAAATACTACTTAATCTTTTATATATCTGCATCATGAAATTCCTGACAACACTATCACTCATCAGCATCCTGTTAATAACCGGCTGCGGCAGCCCCGAAAACGATAAATCGTCGGCAGCCGATAAAACACCCGGAAGTGAATTCACGGCTTTTGAACTCGAGCACGGCATCGGCCCCATCACCGAAGATATCACCATAAGTACCTCCGACCTGGAGAAGATTGAAAAAGGCCGGCAGATTTTTGATTCAAAATGTGCGGCCTGCCACCTGATGACCGAACGGTTTGTAGGGCCGGCCCTGGGTGATGTAACCGAACGGCGCAGCGATGCCTTCATCATGAATATGATTCTCAATCCCTCCGACATGGCCAGGAAGCATCCGGAGGGCCTGAAAATGCTCGCCGAGTACATGACCCCCATGCCCTTCCAGAATGTAACGGAAGAAGACGCCAGGGCGATTACTGCCTATCTGAAACATCTAGCGGAACAACCTTAATCAACCTTTCACCAATCACAAAATAAACCTATGAACCTATCCATATTCACCACCAAAAAAGCACTGTTGGGCGGGCTCCTTGTAGTCGCTGCCGGGCTAATGATAGCCGGTTGCCCCTCTCAGCAGGCTATGATCGGCAGTGCCGATGCTGCCCAGAAAACGTACGTCGCTCCCGGCGATTACGACGAATTTTACACATTTATGTCTGGCGGTTACAGCGGCCAGGTAAGTGTTTTCGGCCTGCCCTCGGGACGTCTTTTCAAGGTAATCCCTGTATTTTCCCAGGATCCCGAGAGCGGATACGGCTACTATGAAGAGTCGAAAGCCCTGCTTCACACAACCTATGGCTTCCAGCCCTGGGACGATTCCCACCATCCTCACCTGTCGCAGACCAATGGTGTTGCCGATGGCCGCTGGCTGTTCATCAATGCCAACAATACACCACGCATCGCCCGCATCGATCTGACCACCTTTGAAACCAAAGAGATCATCGAAATCCCGAATACGGGCGGCAACCACGGTTCATCGTTCGTAACCGAAAACACCGAGTATGTGGTTGGAGCTACCCGTTTCAGCATACCATTTGAGCCCGACATGGATGTACCCATCGACAGCTACAAAGAGAACTTCGACGGGGCGCTCACTTTCCTGAAAGTGGACCAGGAGACCGGCAAAATGAATATCGATTTCCAGATGATTGTTCCACCGTACAATTATGACCTGGCACGTGCCGGCAAGGGAAAATCAGCCGACTGGTATTTCTTTACCACCTACAATACCGAACAGGCCCATACGCTGCTCGAGATCAATGCTTCCAGGAACGACAAAGACTTTGTCGCCGCAGTAAACTGGAAAAAAGCAGCAGAATATGTACGCGAAGGCCGGGCGAAAAAAATGTCGACCGAGTACTACCATAATACCTACGATGCGGCTACAAGCATGGTTGTAAGCACCAAAAAAAATGAAGTACTTGTACTCCGTCCCGAAGATGCCCCTGGCATTATGTATTTCCTGCCGACCCCGAAATCTCCTCATGGAGTGGATGTTGACCCAACGGGCGAATACCTTGTTGCCGGCGGAAAACTGGCCACTGTAATCCCCGTCCACTCCTTCTCCAAAATGCTGGAAGCGATCGAAAACGAGGATTTTGAAGAAACCATAAACGGCATTCCTGTTCTTCGCTATGAAGCAACCATAGCCGGCGAAGTAGAAAACCCCGGCCTCGGCCCTCTCCATACCGAATTCGACGGCAAAGGTTACGCTTATACCTCGGTTTACATCTCCTCGGAAATCGTGAAATGGTCGCTGGAAACGTTCGAAGTAGTGGACCGCATCGACGCCTATTATTCGATCGGTCACCTTATGATTCCGGGCGGCGACACGAAAAAACCCTATGGCAAATATATGGTCGGCCTCACCAAAACGGCCAAAGACCGCTATCTGCCCGTAGGTCCTAAGCAGAACCACCCGGCGCAGCTCTATGATATTTCGGGCGACAGAATGCAGCTGCTGCTCGATTTTCCGACAATCGGTGAGCCTCACTATGCCCAGGCCATTTCTGCCGCCAAACTGAGGCCGAATATCAAGCAGATATATGAGCTGGAAGACAACCATCACCCCCACGCCACAAAATCGGTTAACAATGCGCGAGTTGAGCGCGACGGCGATGTGGTGCGAGTATACATGGCAACAATCCGCTCCAATTTCCGCCCCGACAATATCGAGGGTATACGCCTGGGCGACACCGTCTACTTCCACATCACCAACCTGGAGCAGGAATGGGATGTTGTTCACGGATTTGCCATCAAAGGCGGGCAGATGGGTGAAGTACTGCTGGCCCCCGGCCAGACCAAAACCCTGAAATGGACGCCAACCCGTACGGGCATCTATCCGTTCTACTGCACCGCATTCTGCTCTGCACTGCACCAGGAAATGCAGGGATATGTGCGTGTATCGCCGAGAGGGTCCGACGTACCTCTCACCTTCCGTACCGGCAACCTCTGATAACAGATTCACAACCCACCGGTAAAACCATCAATTGAACATTATACCGTCTGCCCCCTCTTCCGTTCAGCCGGAAGAGGGGCCCCGGCGGCTCACCAATACCATCACCACCAAAGCTTCAGCCAGGAGCTGACTCTATCATGAAAATTTCGAACAGAATACTCTTTGCCCTGGCAGCACTCATGCTAATCCCCCTCTATTTTATGCCTTTCTGGACGATCTCCATGAAAGCGCCTCAATTCCCCGAGGGCATAGGAATGTTTATTTATATTAACGACGTAACGGGGCATAACAGACACGATATTTCAAGCATCAACATCCTGAACCACTACATCGGCATGCAGGAAATCGATGTGGAAGCCATACCTGAAATCCGCATTATGCCATGGATTTTCGCCTTTATGATTGCCTCGGGTATTATCGGCGCTATTGCCGGATACCGCTGGATACTGTTGTCATGGCTGGTTCTTTTCATAGTACTTTCCATAGCCGGCATCATCGACTACTACCTGTGGGGATACGAGTACGGGCATAATCTGAGCCCCGACGCCCCCATAAAAGTACCCGGCATGAGTTATCAGCCGCCGCTAATAGGTACCAAACAGCTGCTGAACATCAAAGCATCGTCCTGGCCCTACTGGGGATCGCTCTTCATCGTACTGTCGATGTTAACCGCCGGGTTCGCCCTCTACAGGGAGAAATTTACCGGCGCCGGCAAAAACGACGGGGAGCCTGCCGTAACAACCCTAACCAGTGAGGTGTCCGCATGAAACCATTCTCGGCCATACTCATTGTTCTGACCGCAGCCGTATTCCTGTTTGCAGCCTGCGGGCCCGAGAAACAGGCCCCGCATCCCGGTCCTTCAATCAAAACCAAGGTTGCCGGAGACATCGTCTATGGCGCCGACCAGTGCGACTGGTGCCACAAGCCCATTGAAACCGTGCGCTACGGCGCCGAACTGGTCAGGGCCGACGGTAAAATCCTCAAATTCAGGGCAGTCGAGCATCTTGCAGCCTGGATGGTTCAAAACGGGGATGAAGCCGGTAAGGCCCGCTCTGTTCTGGTCGTCGATTTTGCCGACGGTAAAAATATGATTGGCCCGAAAGAGGCCCTCTACCTGCGCAGCACACTGCGCCCGAGCCCCGGCCAGCTGCACATTACCCCCATCCACCGCAACAATGAGCGCATGCTCACAAATATCTATGAAGCTTACCCCGGCACCTTTATGGAATGGGATGAGCTGCTTGAGCTTGTGAAGGCCAACATGGACGTTCTGGCTGCAAGGCAGACCGGTAACTGAAAGCGTGTACCATGAAAACAGAACAACTTATACGGATTATGGCCCTGATGCTGCTTCTGTTCGCCATTGCATCGTGCGAGCGCGGACCTGAGCAGATCCACTATGGCAGCGAAGAATGCGCCTACTGCCGCATGATCATCTCCGAGCCGCAGTACGGATCGCAGCTGGTAACAAAACACGGCCTGGTGTACAAATTCGACTCCATCGAATGCCTCGCCGCCTATGATATGAGTGGCGAAGTGCAGGCCGACCATGTGCATTCGCTCTGGGTACCCGATTTCCCGGCCGGTCCGGAGTGGGTACCGGCTGAGGAAGCACATTATCTGCACAGTGAGTCCCTGCGGAGCCCTATGGGGCTCTCCATTTCAGCCTACTCCGATTACGATGAAGCGGTATTGCATCAGCAACAGTACCGTGGCAGCGTGATCGGCTGGGATGTAGTCAGAGAAATAGTGAAGCAGGAATGGAGGCTGCAGCACTCCCAAAACTGATCTGAACCCTCACCTGTAAAAACACCACCACCATCATGAAGATTTTCAACAGTACACGATCCGTTCCATCCGGACGATGGAGTCCGGGCATGCTGCATCCTCTGCCCTGTTCCCGACAGCGGCTGCAGCACTCATCAGCAAAAAAAAGATCAACCGTCGGGTTAGCACCGTTTTTTTTCGGGCTGTTATTCATGCTGACCGCGATCGCAACAGAGGCACCGGCCGGAACGGGCTCAGGTGAATTGGTGGTGCGCCCCCAGGGTCCGGTTGCCTCGATCGCGGAAGCCATAGAACTGGCTGAACCCGGCACCACCATACGCATCATGGCCGGTACCTATAACGAACGGGAACTGGTGATCAGCAAAAAGCTAACCCTGACCGGCGAGGGATTTCCGGTTATTGATGCCCGGAACGAAGGTTTCATCCTCAAAGTACTGGCCGACAGCGTACAGATAAGGGGTATCGAATTCCGGAATACGGGTGTAAGCTACACCCGCGACCATGCGGCCCTGCTGGTTGAGGATGCCAACGGCGTGGTGATAGACGGCAACAGGTTTACCGACAATTTTTTCGCCATCTACCTGGCGACCGTTCGCGGGTCCCTGGTCGCGAACAATCACATCACGGCCAGCGGAACGCGCGAGGCCTCCTCCGGCAACGGCATCCATCTGTGGAGCACCTGGGACATTGAAGTAACCGGGAACACCATCCGGGGCCATCGCGACGGCATCTACCTGGAGTTCGCCAAAGGGGCACTCATCTATGAAAATGTGAGCAACGGCAACCTCCGCTACGGGCTTCACTTCATGTTTTCTGACGACAGCCACTACCACGACAACACCTTCAGCAACAACGGTGCCGGCGTGGCGGTCATGTATTCCAAAAACGTAAAGATGACCGGTAACCGTTTTGTGGAGAACTGGGGCCCGGCCGCCTACGGCCTGCTCCTGAAAGACATCTCCGACAGCCAGATCAGCGGCAACCTGTTCCGCGACAATACCATCGCCATTCACTCGGAGGGCAGCAACCGCATCGCGGTGAAGAACAACCACATTATCCGGAACGGATGGGGCGTAAAGGTGATGGCCAACAGCCAAAACAATGTGTTTTCGTCCAATAATTTTATCGAGAATACCTTTGATGTGGCCACCAACAGCCGCCGCAACTACAACACGTTCGAAGGCAACTACTGGAGCCGGTACGACGGGTACGACCTCGACCAGACCGGCACCGGCGATGTGCCCCACCGCCCGGTGCGCCTGTACTCACTTATCGTGGAGCAGAACCCGGCATCTCTCATACTTATCCGCAGTTTCTTTATCGATCTGCTCGACCTGGCCGAGCGGATCATGCCAACCCTTACACCCGAAACACTTATTGACGAAAAGCCCCTGATGAAGGAGGTAAACCTATGATTACCATCAGCAACCTGCAGAAAAGCTACGGCAGGCTAAACGTATTAAAAAGCATTGAGCTCGAAATCGGCGACGGGGCTGTAACGGCCGTGCTCGGCCCGAATGGCGCGGGCAAAACCACCCTGATCAAAGCGATTCTCGGGCTGGTAAAACCCGACTCGGGCAGCATCCATGTAAACGGAACCCGCCTGAACGGCAACAGCGAATACCGGCGCGACATCGGCTATATGCCGCAAACGGCCCGGTACCCCGAAAACCTGACCGTTCAGGAGATTATCGACATGGTAAAAGACATCCGCGGAAACGGGCCGGGCACCGACGAAGAGCTTATCGGAAGCTTCCGGCTCGGGAGCGAACTCGGCAAAAAGTTCAAAACCCTGTCGGGCGGCAACCGGCAGAAGGTGAGCGCGGTGGTAGCCTTTCTGTTCAATCCGGGCATCATCTTTCTGGATGAGCCTACCGCGGGTCTGGATCCCATTTCAAGCAGCAAGCTAAAAGACAAGATCATTGCCGAAAGGGAGAAGGGCAAAACCGTGATCCTGACCAGCCACATACTGAGCGAGGTACAGGAGCTGGCCGACCGGGTGGTTTACATTCTGGAGGGCCGCATCGCATTCGACAAGCCCATGCAGTACCTGCTCGACCATACCGGCGAAACCACCCTCGAGCGGGCCGTGGCACAGATGATTCAGCGCAGCGAGTCGCTGCAGGCGGATGAAAAAGAATCGGCCACACAAGTAAACAATGAAAAAGCAACCCATTTTACCAACGGGCGGGAAGCCGCCGGCGTTAAACCTGCAACGGAGGCCAACGCATGAACACACTTAAAATCATTAAATACCAGCTTCAGGATGTGATTCGCAGCCGCTGGATCATCTTCTATACCCTCTTTTTCTGGCTCATCACCGACGCGCTGTTCCGTTTCGGCGGGTCCGGCGAGCATGTGATCCTCAGCCTTATGAACGTGGTGCTGATCGTGATTCCGCTGGTGAGCATTGTGCTCGGCGCCATGTACCTGTACAATTCCAGGGAGTACATTGAGCTGCTGCTTTCGCAGCCCATCACGCGTTCGAGCCTGTTTTCGGGACTGTATGCCGGCCTGACCATTCCGCTGGCCTCCGGGTTTGCCCTGGGCATTCTGGTACCGTTTGCCTATCATGGCGGGCTCACTTCCGAGGCTGCGGCTGGTGTGCTGTTCCTCGTGTTCGTGGGCATTCTGCTCACCGTGGTTTTCACCGCCCTGGCGTTCTCGATCGCCCTGCGTTTTGAGGACAAGATCAAAGGCCTGGGGCTGTCGCTGGTGCTCTGGCTGTTCTTCGCGGTGATCTACGACGGGCTCATCCTGTTTATCATCTTCCTGTTCTCCTACTACCCCCTGCAGAATCCGGTCATAGCCCTAACCATGCTGAACCCTGTGGACCTTGCCCGCATCCTGCTTATGCTGAATTTCGACATTTCCGCCCTGATGGGATTCACCGGAGCTGTATTTCAGCGCTTTTTCGGCAGCGGATTCGGTATGGCCGTAAGCCTTGGCGTTATGCTGTTGTGGCTGGCGATACCCCTGAGCGTGGCGTTCCGGGTGTTTTTGAGGAAGGATTTCTGAAATGCGATGTCAGTTCACTTTTTCTGATCACATATTCTGATCTCATATTCTGATCACATATTCTGATCTCATATTCTGATCTCATATTCTGATCACTCATTCTGATCACTCATTCTGATCACTCATTCTGATCACTTGTTCTGATCACTTGTTCTGATATGCTTCGTACGTCCCGCTTTATAAAACATCATCTTTATTTTCACCAAACAACATACCCAGGTAATAGAGCACGTAAAAACCGTTGATATTGAGCTGAGAAGCTCTTAAACGGTGCAGCTTGCGGATGTGGTCTGCTGCTATTGGGCATCCGGATCCGTCGAATTTCGCCGCCAGGGACGGAAGAAATGGAAAGTGTTCGCCTATCCGTTTCCGGGTAATCAGACGGTCGGTTGTCTCGCCCATCATAAAGTAGAGGGGTGTTGAATAACCGGTTGCCTGGCTTCTGAACAATCGCTTCCGGAGTTTGTACCTGTCCAGGTTTCTGATCCTGAATTTCATTCTCTCCGCAAAACCAGCAGGTTTGTAAGCAGCAGTGAGCGGGCGGGTGGATGTGATTTCAGACAAAGGCGCCAGATCACCTTTAAACAGGAATCCGGTCGCAAATTGTTTATAAAATTTCTGGTCCAGCTTTTCTTCTGCCGGCAGCCCGGAAAAAAAGTCCATCATTCCTTTTGTGTACAGGGGCAGGAAAAACGGGATGTCATGTAACGTGTAGGCCCTCACACTGTTCACAATATACCGGCGCTGCCGGTTGAGATGATTGAAACGCAGAGCTGCCCGTTCGATACCCTCCTCTCCGGCCTCCAAACCCCCGAATGATTCAGCCAGCCGTTGCCTTACCACATCATAAAATCTTCTGCCGGTTACAGGTGTAAGCTGGGCGTGACGGTAGAACATAAGATCGGTCAGCTCTTTTCCGGAACGGGCCAGGGCCAGATCCGGTGTGAGGTAACTGCCGGCAATCAGGTCCCCGGAATGGCCTCCCAGGATAAGGGAGCCGGGTGATGTAAGGTGTGCGCTTATGTAGTCCTGTTCATGGGGAATACTGCGGCCGGAAAAAGCATGATCAGCAAACCGGGAGTGACGCTGTTTGTCATCAACAAGCGAACGGTGGTCGCCGTAGTTGTGAAAAGTCCAGGGTATATCAAATTCCTGGCATATTCTTTTTGCAATCCGTTGATCAGGGGTGTTCCATTTCCCGTAAGAAAAAGCATTCAGGTTTTTGCCATGGCGCAGTGCCTGGGCAAGAATAATCCGGGAATCAAGTCCACCGCTCAGAGAAAGATTGAACGCCAGGGGCTCCTTGGCTGCCGATTCCGCCCGGAACAATGCGGATGACAGTTCATCCAATTCCCCGAAACCGGGAACAGTGGGTGTTGCCGTATTCGCGCGTCGGCTGGTCTCAAGTTTTCCCTGTTTATGGTGCCAGGTGTGTACAGCGCCCGGTTCAGCTTCCAGCACGCCTTTGTACAGAGTATGGTTTCCCGTTACATATCCGCAGGCCAGCAGGCAGCAGAGCGATTGGTCGTCAGGCACCGGACTGGTATCCATTTTACCCGCATGAACCGACCAGGAAAAATCGGGTTCCATTCTGTAAAAAAGCGGATATGAGCCCAGGTGATCGGCCCCGAACCAGGTATGTCTGTCATCTCCGGCAACAAAACGATAGAATCCATCAACTACTCCGGCGGCATTTACCGGGCCGTGTTGCTCAATCAGAAATTTAAAATGCTTCGCAGCATCCTGGCCGGAATAGAATTTTCCTGACTCGATATAGCTGCCATCGAAACAGAGCAGATCGGGAGATTGAGGATCCATAATATTTTAAATACAGCTCATAAGCTCATAAGCTCTTGAGCTCTTGAGCTCTTTATCTGTTGAGCTGATGAGTTGTTGGATTACGGTGCTCATGAGCCAGTAATAAAATGACATGTTATAATAAGCATCCGGAAACGTAAATCCGTACCTGATGTCTGATATGAAGGCCAAACCCGGGATTTCGTGTCTGTTTTACAAACATCCGGATGATATTGTCGGAACGGTGTTGAAAAAGGTGATTCCGAAATTTGTTGAAGCGTCAGGTTGTTTTTACCCTCATTATACATTAGTGCATACAGTAGTGCATACATTCAGCAAATGATTACTCAATACAGCTCAGTACAGCTTAATTATAGCCTTATTAATGTCTAATGAAAGCTGGCTGACCGGCAGAAATGTATTGCCCGTCCATCAAAACTGTATGCATAAATAGTTACCTTTCCTGTTATGCTTGATTCGATAAAAAAGATTTTTCACCGTACGAGCCAGAATACCAGGATGGCTGTAGCTGCGATCCGCCGGGAGTATACCGGCGAGCCGCTGACCGAGGAACAGACCAATCCCGATCCGTTTGTACAATTTGAGAACTGGTTCGGGGAGGCGGTCCGGCTGTCGACATTCGACCCGTCTGCCATGTTTCTGGCCACTGCAACTGCGAATGAGGCAGATACTGATACGTCAGGCCGCATAATGGTAAGCGGCCGGGTGGTGCTGCTGAAGGGGTTCGACGAGCGCGGGTTCGTGTTTTACACCCATTACGAAAGCCGCAAGGGGATGCAGCTGAATGATAACCCCCGGGCATCGCTCACGTTTTACTGGCCTGAGATGGTCCGGCAGGTGTGCATCGAGGGTATCGCCGCGAGGATTCCGGCCGGGGAGTCGGATGCCTATTTCGACAGCCGTCCGGCGGGGAGCCGCATCAGCGCGATTGCTTCGCCACAGAGCAGAACTGTGCAGGGGCGGTCGGAGCTGGAAGCGCGCACCGAAAAGGTGCGAAAAAGCGGTAATCTTACGCGGCCTGAAAACTGGGGAGGGTACCGGCTATGCCCCGACCGCATTGAATTCTGGCAGGGGCGGCCAAACCGGCTGCACGACCGCATCCTGTTCACACGGGAAATGGAACATTCACCATGGAAAATGGAACGGCTCGCACCCTGAGCTGACGCGTCAGAATCCCTTTATTGATCACGTAAGAGCATCAGGCTATGGAACATATCACTCTGGAATCCGACACCATACACGAGCTGGCTGAGGCGGTACGGGACGGGTGCCTGCAGACCGTTCAAACCCGGAATAATGTGCCCCAAATGGTGATTGAAAATATTTGCATAAAATTGTAAAATATTTGCACAAATGGCTGTTTTTTACGATTTTTTAAATCAAAGCTTAACTAAAAACTGCCGGCTGCAGTTTTCTGATCAGAACAGATCACTACAGATAAACTTTCAATGGCCAAATTCGGGCTTGTGAGTTTGCCAGATCCAAGACTGACCATAAAAGAAATTTACAAATGAACTTCCGAAAAAAAATTCATCAGATATTATTGACGATCCTGGCGCTGCTACTGGTACCCGGCCTGTCGACGGCACAAACCTGGCAGCTTGTATGGTCAGACGAATTCGATTCCGAAACGCTTGATATGGACAAATGGTCGTTTCAAATCGGTACCGGACCGCTGTATGGCCTTATCAACTGGGGCAACAATGAACTTCAGTACTACACCGACAGGGAAGAAAATATTTTCATCGAAGACGGGAAACTTCATATCGTTGCCCGGCAGGAACGATTCCAGGGCAGGGATTATACCTCAGCCAGAATCCGTTCCATCAACAAGGGCGACTGGACGTACGGTAAATTCGAGATCCGGGCGAAAACACCCAAAGGCCGGGGATTGTGGCCGGCTATCTGGATGATGCCGACTGAAAGCGTATACGGCGTCTGGCCGCAGAGCGGTGAAATTGACATCATGGAACTTGTGGGCCATCTGCCTCACAGGGTACACGGAACCGTACATTACGGACCGACCTGGCCCAACAACCTGGAACGCGGCGGAGTCTTCACCCGAAGTGAAGGCGATTTCAGTGATGACTTTCATGTATATTCCATTATATGGCAACCGAACAGAATCCGCTGGTTTGTTGACGGACAGCTTTATTTCCTTGTTAATCCCAACAATCTGGCACCTCACCCCTGGCCCTTTGATCAGGATTTTCACATGCTGCTGAATGTAGCCGTTGGTGGTACATGGCCGGGCAACCCCGACAGTACAACGGAATTTCCACAGGAAATGGTCATTGATTATGTACGGGTTTACCAGGACCAGGAGCTTGTTTCGATCGACGATGAAGACGAAATACCCGGCAATTTCGACCTCCATCAGAATTACCCAAATCCATTTAATCCCGATACCAATATCTCTTTTGACCTGCGCGAATTTTCGCATGTAACCATTGAGGTTTTTGACATTATGGGCCGGAAGGTTGCCACCGTGGCCGACAGATCATATGATGCTGGTACACATACGGTACGCTTTGATGCACGTGGCCTTGGTTCCGGAACCTATATCTACCGGATGTCAACCGGTTCTTTTCAAAAATTCCGCTCCATGCAACTAATTAAGTAGATACTTGTTTAAACAGTTGACTACAAGGCCGGCGGGTTGACACACTGCCGGCCTTTTATTCATAATTCTGTTAACCTGTTCTGATTATTTTCCCGGGTTCATTATTCATCATGTATATATTCAAGCGCTACATCTTAGCCATCAGCATACTGGTGCTGATGCTCGCCAGTACATCAGTAACTGCTCAGACCCTACAGCCACCTGTTTTCTCACACAGTGCCGGCACCTTTACCCAGCCTTTCGATCTTGAGATGGAGGCTGAAGAAAATACCGTGATATACTTTACCACTAACGGTAACCTGCCCGGATTATCGGATCAGCAGTATCAAACCGGGCAACCGGTGCCCGTATCGGGATCGGTGATGATTCGTGCCCGCGCATTTCGCGACGGTTTTGAGCCCGGTCCGGCAGTCACAAAAATCTACAGCCAGCTTCATCCGAATGTGGCGGATTTCGACTCGAACCTTCCCCTTGTTATCGTTCACCAGTTCGATGATGTGATGGAGCGTTGGGGTGCATACCGGTCAACGGTCGGGTTTTCCGTTATTGATATCGGGCAGGATGGCCGGGCACGGCTGCTGTCAGACAAGCTGCACCTGCAGAGCCTGAGCGAATCAAACTACCGCGGGTCCAGTTCTCTTGGGTTTCCCAAAAAACAGTTTGGAGTGCGCCTGATTGACGATTCCGGCGAAAACCGGAACGAGTCAGTGCTGGGGATGCCCTCCGAAAACAACTGGATTATGAGTGCGCCCTATGATGACAAAACACTGATCCGCAACGCCATCGCCTATGATCTTGGGCGCGATATGGGCCGATACGCGCCCCGGCTCCGGTTTGTGGAGCTTTTTCTGCACGATGGCAACGGCCCGGTAACCGCAAGCCATTACCACGGTGTGTATATGCTGGTTGAGCGGGTAAAGTGGGACAATAACCGCGTTAACATCACCAAATTAACACCAGAAGACAATGCCGAACCGGAGATCACCGGCGGGTATATAATCAACTACGACCGGGATGATCATTTCAGAAGTTCCTTTTTCAACACCAGGTTTTCCCTTATCCGGCCCTCTGTCGAAGATATAACTCCCCAGCAGCGCAACTGGATATCGGGCTACACCGGTGGCCTGGAGGCCGCGCTGTTCGGTTCAAATTTCCGGGATCCTGATGCAGGGTACGCCGCGTGGCTTGACACAGACTCGTTCGTCGACTATCACCTGATGATCGAGGCTTTAAAGGAGATGGACGGTTTCCGCCTCAGCACGATCATGCATAAAGACCGTGGCGGCAAAATGGTGATGGGCCCGATATGGGATTATAACCTGAGCACCGGCAACTATAAGGGGCCATGGAGCGGAGCGCCAACGGGTTGGTACCACACCCATCTGAACCCCACTCAGTACCTGAACGGCTGGTACACACGCCTGTTCCAGGATGAGGCATTCAGCCGCAAATACAGCGACCGCTGGTGGCAGCTGCGCCAGGGACCCTATGCCACAGAACACATAGTAAACATGATCCGCGGGTATGCCGAACTGCTGGAAGAAGCCCAGGAACGGAATTTTATACGATGGCCCATACTTGGTGAGTGGGTATGGGAGTACAGCCGCGACGGATACGACACCTGGGAAGAAGAGATTGAATGGCTGATCGACTGGGTGGAGAAGCGGATGGACTGGATCGACTCTCAAATGCCCGAGCCCTCTGAAGAGCCAGAATCCCGCCTTCGGTACTTCTGGTTTTTTGGCAGCGATCTCATCAATAACACCCCGCTTGAATCTGTGGAAGCCACCTACTCCCTGGTAGAGCAGGCCACCATCCGGTTTGAGTCGGCCCTTGATGGCTATCCGTTTACCGATACCCACCCCCTGTGGAGGAAAGCATCGATGGAGCGCCGCAACCGTCCGACCGAAATCAACTACCACCCCGAAGGCAACCAGGGCCGGCCCTACGACCAGAACACCATGCGTGCATTACAGGTAAAGCAGCCGTTTACCGGCAATGGCGGCGAAAACACCCTGATTTTTGAAATGCCGACATCAGGCCTTGAAGGCGTGATTTTCAGTTTTGCCGCGATGGATGAGGGAGCAGCCACGGCATTGTTGATCGACTACTCTACGGAAACAGGCGGGCCGGTATGGACAGACGATGGCCTGGCGAATGACCGGTACCCCCTCGACACCGAGTTTCAGCGTTACAGCATTGATTTCAGCGGTATTGATGATGTAATGGACAATCCCGATTTCAGGGTCAGGATCCGTTTTGACGGCGATAATATGTCGGCCGATAACGGCAACCGGGTCACATTCAATAATATCAGCCTGGAAATTGTACCCGATACAACCACGAAAACAGATGAGGAACCCCGGCGGCCTGTTACTTTCCGGCTCGACCAGAACTACCCGAACCCTTTTAACCCCGGTACGATCATTCCGTTTGAAATACCATTGGCCGGCAACATAAAACTCGAGGTATACGACATGCTCGGACGGAAAGTAGCAACCCTGGTCGACGACTTCAGGGTATCGGGGCGGTACGAGGTACCGTTTGATGCAACCGGGCTGGCGAGCGGGGTATACATCTACCGGTTAATCACCCGCGATAACGTACAATCGCGCAAGTTTACGATCATCAAATGACCGATCCTGAAAAACAATTTATACACGTTATCTGACAGGTTTATCAGCAGTCAGAACAGGTTGGTTCACAGGTTGGTTCACAGGTTGGTTCACAGGGTTCGTTTACAGGGTTCGTTTATCGAAGTGCGGGAGACATTATCCTTATGTAATTTAATAACTAATGAGATGTCTCCGCTGGGCAGATCATATTATTTTGCCAGCAGCATTTTCTGTGTTTGACTGAACGAAGGGGTACGCAGATGGTACAGATAAACGCCGCTAGCCAGACCGGTTGCGTCAAAAACCACATCATGCCTGCCTGCCCGGAATGCGCCGTTGGCGAGCGTGGCCACCCGCTGGCCCATAATATTGTAGACCTCGAGCATAACATGGGCCTGCTCGGGCAGGTTGAATTGAATTTGTGTTGTCGGGTTGAATGGATTGGGATAATTTTGCCTGAGTTCATAGGTCACCGGCAAATCTGATCCGTGGCCGGGCACCGAGGTCCCAACCCTTTCCGCATCCACAACCAGATCATCGAAATACCAGGTGAAATTGTCGCTGCCATCACCGACCTGCCCGGCCCGGAAATCAAATATCAGTGTAATAAGGTCCCATTCCCTTACAAACCCGGCCCCGCTCATGTTCCAGGTCATCTCTTCCCATTGCTGGCTGGTAGCGGTGGGCTCGGCAATTTCGTAGAACTGGACGCCGAAACGCTGTTCCATTTTCATCAGAACCGGTACTTCGGGGCGCGGCGACCAGACCTTCATGGTTATGGTGTGTTTGTCTTCACTGAAAACAAACGCGTCATCCAGAATCATGTACGCCCCGCCCCAGAAAGCTCCGCCATTTTTAACCATTTTTCCGACCCGGGCAGAGTTATTCAGAACATCGGGATGCGGGTTTCTTACGGTTGTTATCTCGCCACCGCTGAATCCAAGAAATGCCCGGTTCCAGGGGAATTGCGTGTTTTCAAAGGTGAGCGGAAGCGTAACGGGGACCTGGTTTGCAGGGGTAACCGGGTCTTCCGTTATGGCAGCATAAACGTCGAGATCGTCGAAATACCAGATGAAATCCTCACTTCCATCGCCCGACTGGCCCTCTTCAAAATCAAAAATGAGCGTAATTATATCCCAGTCAATATTGTAAGCTTCCGGGTCCACACTCCAGGTAATTACCTCCCACTCACCGCTGGCGGTAGTGGTCTGCACGGTTTCAAATTCCAGGTCACTATTTTGTTGTTCCGCTTTGATTAGTATTGGAACGCCGCTGCGCGGCGACCAGACCTTCATGGTAATCGTATTCACGTCCGCATTGAAAGAGAAGGGGCGTTCGGTCCTGAAATATGCTCCACCCCAGTAAGCGCCACCGTCTTTCACCATCATTCCGACCCGGTCGCTGTTGTTGATAAAATCCGGTGCGGGATTATCGGCCGGCGTAACGGTGCCTCCTTCAAATCCTGTGAACGCGTCAGCCCAGTTGGAGTAGAGATCTTCGAACGTGAGCGGGAGGGAAACATCGAATGTGGCATCTGCATCCCGGTATACACGTACAAAGTCAATTTCCATCTGTTGTGGAAAAACGGTAGTGTTGTCGGGGCTACCGGGCCAGTTTCCGCCAACAGCCACATTGAGAATCATGTGGAAACGCTGCTCGAACGGGGCCGGGAATCCCTGCCCCTGGCTGAACCAGTCTGTTTGTGTGAGATACAGTACATCATCTACATACCACCGCATTTCACCACGCTCCCATTCGAGTGCGAACGTATGGAAATCGTCGTTAAAGGTGCCATTTTCAAGCGTGTACGATCCGCCAGTGTAGGTGTGCGGCGGCCCGTAATGCAAGGTACCGTGAATCACATCGGGTTCATGGCCAACCAGTTCCATGATGTCGATTTCCCCGCTGGCGGGCCAGCGGCCGTAAACGTCATCTGTGGGCATCATCCAGATGGCAGGCCAGAGCCCCTGCCCTGTCGGCAGCTTCGCCCTGATCTCAAACCGGCCATACCGCCAGTCGCCCTGGTGAATGCTGCGGATGCGGGCAGATGTATAGTCCATGCCCTGGTAGGTCTCCTGTTGCGCTACAATATGGAGCCTGCCATCCTGAACGAAAATGTTATCGGCCCGGTCGGTGTAGTACTGCAATTCACTGTTTCCCCAGCCGCTCAGTCCCTCTTCGGCACCTGTTCCGTACTGAAACGACCATTTCGACCCATCAAGTTCATTTCCATCGAATTCGTCCGACCAGATCAGCTCCCAGTTCTGGGCCTGAATAGTGACGGGCACAAAGGTAATAAAGCCAAGCAGTGCAATCAGAACCCCGGTATAATATAGTTTCATATTAACTCCATTCATTTTGATGTTTAAACTGATTCAGGGTGTGTTCCGGGATGTATTAAACGGCCTCTGAACAATCGGTTTGCACTTTTTTGTTTCGCGATTAAATTTGCTTATTGCGTAACGTGCCAAGGTCAATTCCGGTTGGAAGCCTTAACCTGATCCGGTTTAACCTGTTCTGGCTGAACATTATCCGGTTTAACCTGACCCGGCTAAATATGCCCGCCAAGTGTTAGCGGGTACCTGAACAGAAAAACCACCGGCCGGTGAACGAACACCAACCGGTGGATTTAAAAAAATCACAGATTAATCATTCTAACTAATATCCGGGATTTTGCACCAGTGTCTGATTTGACAGGCTGATCTCGGATTCGGGAATCGGCAACAGGCCCAACCGGTCGGTACGGAAATTGATCGGAATATTCGGATTGGCCCGGGCGTTGATCTTTTCGGCAGCCGTATTGAGCCCCATTCTGAGCAGGTCCCAGTAGCGCATGCCTTCTCCGGCAAATTCGAGCCGGCGTTCATTCATGATATTCTCCCGGGTGGCCGGTATCTGTACAAAATTGGCACCGTAGGCCCGCTGACGTACCTGATCGAAATAGGTCTGTGCATTGGGAGATCCCAGTTCGGCTGCCATGAGCAGAACATCGGCAAATCTGACCACGGGCCTGTTGTACGGCCAGTTGAACTCTACGTTCACAGCGGGTGTGTCGCCCCGGCGCGGGTAGAACTTTTTAAAGGCGTACCCCTGCCACTGATACATCTCACCGGCATTGTGCCGCACGTTTTCGGCCACCGGATCAAGAATAGTGGCAAGATACCTCGAATCGGTAGCAGGGTCGAATGCGGCAACCAGATCGGGCGTAACCGGCTGGAAGGACCATCCGCCGGCATAATTTACGTTAAAGCCAACTCCGCGCAGACCAGACATGGTTGCGGTCCAGTTGCCGATAGAGCCGTTCAAAAAGCCCCAGTCGCCGAAGGATGTGGTAATGTGCTGCACCGAGAAAATGGCCTCGTTGTTATTATTGGCCGCACGTCCCCACAGATTGGCAAAGTTCGGCAGCAGGGCATGTCCGCTGTTCTGGATCACATCCTCAAGATGCCCGAGTACTACCTGCCGGGTAACCGGCAGATCGCCGATACCGAAAACGGGTTTGGCATAATCCTGATGGTACAGGTAAACCCGACCCAGCAAAGATTTCGCTGCCCAGGCCGATGCCCGGCCGGCTTGTGCGGCAGGAACGCTGGTACGCATGTTGGGTATGATCTCAACAAGCTCCTGTGCTATGAAATTGTACACCTCTTCGGGGCTTTTCTGCGGCACTTCGATATCAGCGGCAACAAGCGGGCGCGTGAACTGAGGTATATACCCGTAAAACCGCACAAGGTCGAAGTAGAACATCGCACGAAGAAAACGGGCTTCTGCAGCAAAATTGGCCCTTGTTGTTTCATTCACGAAATCAATCTCATCGATGTACTTAAGCAGGAGATTGGCACGGTAGATACCGGTATACCGGTCTGACCATAACCCAAGCGCTTTACCGTTGGTCACGGAAATATTATGGGCATTGAAGTCAACAAGCTCCGGCTGGTCACCCGGGCCGGAACCACCGGCATAGGCATCGTCTGACAGGATGTTGGAGATCAAGTCAAACGGATGGAAACCGAAATTGCCGCGGCCATGAGAGAACGTGGTCACCTCATAGATGGCATACAGTGCCTGTTCGGCATCCTGCTGTGACTGGAAAAAATTATCCTGGGTTCGTTGAACGGGGGGCTTGTGACTTAAAAAATCATCAACGCAACCACCCAGAAACAACAGGACGGTAAGAGTTAGAAAAATTGATAGCTTCTTCATTGTGGTATTGTGTTAATGTTAAAAGTCGAGGTTGATACCCATCGTGAATGTGCGTGCCTGTGGGTAGATGTTACGGTCGATGCCAACATCAAGCGCCCAACCCGATCCGATTTCCGGATCGTGGCCGGAATAACCGGTAAACGTAAACAGGTTCTGGGCACTGCCATAGATACGCATTCTGGCTGCTCCCGCCCGCTGTACGATCCGCGTTGGCAGGGTGTAGCCCAGGCTGATGTTGCGCAGCCTTACATACGACCCGTCTTCCACAAAGAAATCTGATGGACGGGTGAAGTTACCATTGGGATCATTGATGGTAACCCGTGGGTGCGTGGTAGAAGGATTGTCTTCTGTCCAGCGGTTCAGAACATCTGCTTTCCAGTTCGGCATGTTCAGATCGTGGCGACGCGTGCCGCCTGTGAAAATGTCGTTTCCGAACGAACCGTACCAGAACATGTTTAAATCCCAGTTTCTCCAGTTGAGGTCCATATTGAAACCGGCGGTGAAATCGGGATATGGATTACCGATCTGTACACGGTCTTCGGCGGTGATCTGACCATCGTCATTCACATCCACAAAAATCATATCGCCAGGTCTGGCATTGGGTTGAATCACTGTGCCATCGGATGATCTGTGGTTCTGAACCTGCTCTGTATTCTGAAAGATGCCGGCAGTTCTGTATCCCCAGAAGAACGCGATAGGATGCCCGACCATGGCCATACCTACATTGTTCATCGATGTAGATACACCTGCACCGAACAGACGTCCTTCTTCATTATTGATGGCCGTCATCTCATTTTTGTTGTAGGTACCTGTAAGGCTGAAATTCATCTGCCAGTCGCCGGTTACATGACGGAAACCGGATTCAATTTCCACACCTGTATTCCTGACATTCCCGCCATTAATTACCGGTGGTGCATTACCGATGAAAGCCGGGATCGGTGCTGCCAACAGCAGGCCCTGGGTATCTTTAATGTAATAATCGAGGTTCAGATAAATCTGGTCATTCCTGTAGGCGGTCTCAAGGCCCACACTGAACTGTTCTGATGTTTCCCATTTCAGGCCCGGGTTGGCAATCTGCCCGGGGTATGCGCCTGTAACAACTACAGGTGTCATTCCGAACCCATAACCGGCATGGGTCGTTATGAGCGGTGTAAAGCTGAACTGTCCGATATTGTCACTTCCGTTCTGGCCCCAGCCGCCCCTCAATTTGAGGAAACTGAACACGTTTTGATCACTCATGAATTCTTCATCAGAAATAATCCACCCAACTGAAAACGCGGGGAAAATACCCCAGCGATTGTCGGGGCCGAATTTGGACGATCCGTCATACCGCAGCACGCCTTCCAGCATGTACCTGTTGTTATAATCGTAGTTAACACGGGAAAAGAACGATGCGATCGACTCGAGCCCGAGCCCACCAAAGTTGGTCTGGTTTACTTCGTCCGTACCCACCGACAACCAGGCGTTATCAAACGATTCCATACTCAGGTTGAACGCTGTACCACCAAGAAATTCATGTCTGTGTGAGAGCAGTTCAAATCCACCCAGAACAGTGAAATTGTGGTTCTGATACGCCTGCTGATACCTGAGCACATGGCTGGTCTGCCAGGTTACCCATTTGTTTTGTTGCTGGAAGGCGGATGTGGTTGAATTTGTAACATTACCTCCAAGGTCGTACCTGGGGTTAAACGAGCGGTTATTGCCGTACGTAAGTTCAAGGTCAAGTGTTGAACGGATGCTCAGATTGTCGAGAATGTTGAAATTGCCGTAAACACCCCCCACAAATTTATCTTCATTCCATTCGGCGTTGATGATGTCGATAGCGGCTACCGGGTTTACCACCTCCTGCGATGCATAGGGCGATTGAGCGAAGTTGCCATCAGCATCCCTGACCGGCGTAACCGGGTCGATATTGGATACACGGGCCATAATACCACCAAATTCCTCATTCGGATTAATGCCCCTTGTGGTTTTGTTGGTGTAATTGAAACGGCTGCCATAGGTGAGCCTTCCGCGGTTGTGATCGGAATTCATACGTACAGTTAATCGCTCGTAATTCGACTTGCCTTCCGCCACGATACCATCCTGCTGCCGGTACGACATGGAGAGCATGTATGTTGACGTTTCCGAGCCGCCGGATAGTCTCAGGCTGTGATCGGCGACCGGTGCATTGTAGAAGAATACCTCATCCTGCCAGTCGGTGCCTTTTCCGATTTGAGCAATTCTTGCATCAATGTCGGGAAACGGTATGGGGCGGTTATCGTTGGCATAGCTTTCGTTCATTATCCTCATGTAGTTCGGCGCATCAAGCAGGTCCGTTTTTTTCCATGGGCTCTGAACACCCAGATAGCCGTGGTAGGAAACCTGGATGGGGCCGGGCCGGCCCTGGGCTGTGGTGATCATGACCACCCCGTTGGCACCCCGTGCCCCGTAAATAGCGGTTGCTGAGGCATCTTTAAGTACCTCTATTGAGGCAATATCACTCGGGCTGAGGTAATCTATACCTCCAACCGGCATCCCGTCTACAATATAGAGCGGATCGGCGTTACCGGTGGTACCGATACCGCGAATCCTTACTGTAGCTCCGGAACCTGGCTGCCCGGAATTCTGCATAACCATAACACCGGCTGTTCTTCCCTGCAGGGCCTGCTCAACGCGAAGGGAGGCCGATTGTTCAATTTGAGCGGCTCCGATTCGTGAAATGGAACCTGTTACGAGGCTTTTCTGCTGCAGGCCGTAGCCCACAACCACAAATTCTTCGCCCATCAATATGTCGGGCTCCATATTCAGGTTGATTTCACTTCGTCCGGCGACTTCAACAATTCTGGAAACATAACCCACATAACTAAAGACAAGCCTTCCATCGAGATTTGGTAACGTGATGGAGTACCGGCCGTCGACATCGGTGGTCGTGCCGGATGTAGTACCCTGAAGTATAATATTAACGCCTATCAGGGGTTCACCGGTTTGAGCGTCGGCTACAGTTCCGTTTACGACCTGACTTTGGGCCGAAACCGAAACTAATAGAAACAATGCGATCAGTAGTAGTAGCGATTTATAATTTTTCATGCCATGCTGGATTTTGATGTACACATTAGACCGAAAAGCCCTTCCAGAGCAACCGGCCATAAATACAATACAAAACATTTAAATTTAGTGCAATATTTTGCAACGAAATTTTCATCTTATTCATTTATATCGGCTGAAGCCGGGATTTCAGCCATGAACCGGACTGAACTGCTTTTTCCCGGCTTTCGCAATACCAAAAAAAGAAAACACTACTGCGTAAAAAGCGTGTTTCCGATTTCACAATCGCCCCTGATATCCAGGATGTAAAAACACCTATATTATTGATTTTGTTATTTATTCATGCATAATAAAATAATTGAAGGCATTGTCACACAACCGAATATCAGAGAAAACATGCATAAGAACCGATTCCCCTTCCTCCGGGAGCCCTTCACTTTTTTTTCAGATATAAATTCCGGAGTGTCTGCAGACACGGGAAATAACGTCCAGTTCCCGCAGTAACTGATACAACAGCATAATACTCTTTATTAACGACGATACTGAACCCACAACCTCTTATCAATTTAATGGTTACCCTAATCTTTGCATTTTTTTGCATGGTCACTTGCAATTAATACGAAATATTTGCAACAATTGATAATATTCCGTTAATTTAACATGATCATGCAAACAAAAGATCATAAAAAGTGAGATGCGCAACTACTAATTGAACAATTAATAAATTTAGTGAGGATATTATGAATATGAATGTTACAGTAAAAAGCCTGTTGCTCGGTATGCTAATACCGCTATTTCTGGCCGCAGGAATAAATGCCCAGGTTATCGAAGCACCTGGCGATGGTGACCCGGCCGTATTGCAGCTTCTTCCCCTGAGCCTCAATTTTGACAATGAGGACATTGACTGGGAAGACTACACCCTTTTCCCCTTCTCCGGTTCAGCCCTGGAGAGAATAGCCAATCCGGATAAAAGTGGTTTAAATGAATCCGACTTTGTACTCCAGTACATTAAAGCAGGAGGAGATCCCTGGGCCGGTTTCTTCTATCATACCGATGAAGTAATTACGGTTACCGACGAAACCGTATTCAAAATGAAAGTCTGGTCAAACATCGCTAATGTAACTGCCCTTCTGAAGCTTGAGCTGAAGCAATTCCCCGATGTAAACACCGGCGATTTATTTGCCAATGTTACCGCTTCCGGCGAATGGCTCGAACTGGAATGGAACCTGAGTGAACTCGATGTTGATCCTGATGCCCCCTGGGATCGTGTCGTTATAATCATGGATATTCAGGGTGGCTCCGGTTCCGGTGGCGACCGCTATACCTGGTATCTCGATAATCTCGTATTTGAAGACGGAACCACCAGCATCGACCTGATCAGCTCCGAGATTCCGCAGGAACTGCAGCTGAAACAAAACTATCCGAACCCGTTCAACCCCACTACAACCATTGAATTCGGTTTGGCAGATGCATCTTTCACCACGCTGGAAGTGTACAATATGCTCGGCCAAAGAATGGCTGTTCTCGCCAACGAAGAACTGGCTGCCGGCTGGCACCGTGTAAATTTTGACGCTTCGGGCCTGTCGAGCGGAACCTACATCTACCGCCTGCATGCCGGCGATCGTGTAGAAACCAGAAAACTTACCCTGATTAAATAGCCTTCCGCAATTTTTTTCAGCAGTTTTAAGATGAAGGCTGCCGGTTTTTTACCGGCAGCCTTTTTTATTTTTGACACAGGCATGGCGCAATCGAGATATTTCCACCAGCCATTTACAGGCAGAACTTATGCAATTCTTTTTATTTAAGACCGCCATGTTGCAGACACACCACTTGCCGGATCAATTTATTCACACCCGCCATTTTGCTGGTGCCCCCTCTTGCCGGATACCGGGCAAACCGCTAAATTAAGATAAATTAGTCTTTAATTTTCCCTTTAACGCAGCCTGTGCCTTTACAGCAGCTTAACGCACAGTAATCCATCCAAAAACTTCATGTTTGCCTGAAATCCTTGGCCCGAAAGTATTTAATTCCATCGCTGTTCTATCTGATCGTAACCCTGGTGAGCGGATGCTATATCCGCCTGCAGTGGGCTGAACCCTCCCTGATGGTGTTCAATCCGAAATTCCTGATCCATTCACATTCGCACGTGGCCATGCTGGGCTGGCTGTTTCTGGCACTGGCCGGGCTCATCTCCCAATTTGGCATGAATGAGAACGGCCGGAAAAAGATGGGGCACCCACTCTATCTTGTACTGTTGCACACAGCGATTGCGGGCATGACCATTGCCTTTGCCCTGCAGGGCTACGCCTTCTATTCTATTCTGCTCTCAACCCTGTTCATTATTCTGTCGCTCTGGTTTGCCTTTGTCTATTTCAGCAATGAGAATATGGCTGTTAACCCTCTTGTCAGAAATTTTCTGAATGCGGCGGTATTCTGGATGGTATTTTCATCTGTCGGTCCGCTGGCACTGGCCGGCGGCACCATGATGGGCCCCGACTGGATTCAGGGATGGGTAGCCTTCTATCTGCACCTGCAGTTCAATGGCTGGATAACGTTTGCCCTTGCAGGGCTCCTGATCGCCTGGCTCGAAAAATCACAGATCCATGTGGATCAGCGCCCGGGCAGTATAGCCTTCTGGCTGCTGTTCATCGGGGTATTTCCATCCATGGAACCATTGATCCGGAATTTGACCGGCAATGACCTGTGGATATTCGCGGGGATCGGCGGCGCCACTATGGTACTGGCGGGTACGCTGCTGCTGGCAATAGTGCTGTACAAATATTTCAGACACATTCCGGCATGCCCGAAAGTATTTATATTCACAGCGCTTGCCAGTTTCCTGCTCAAATCACTCTTTCATGCCATAGCCTCCATCCCCGGCATTGGTGACGGGTTAACAGGCACCCACCTTTTTGCAATCGGTTTTGTACATCTGCTACTGCTTGGTTTTGCCAGTACGGCCATACTTTGGCTCATACTTTCTCAAACGTTCACCTTACCGTGGAATAAAACCATCCGAACCGGTTCATGGATCCTGATAATGGGGATCATTGGCATGGTGGGGCTGCTTTTTGTATTCGGCATGTATCAGTATTTGCAGATACCCCTGTTTCTGCCCGTACAATGGCTGCTTTTTGGTACCGGACTCATAGTACTGGCAGGAGGATGTATAATTCTGTACGCGTTGCTGGCAGAACCCGGAACATCCGTTGCACGCTGATGAGCTGATGAGCTGATGAGGTAAGCTGCAGGAATGTGTTAAGGAAGCAAGTCATGTTCATTTAAATGAAATAATTCCATATCATCAGCAGAAATCCGCTCCGGTTCAACCGGGCCGGGTTATTCCGACATCACAACGTCGTTTTGCACCCATACGAAGCTTGACCGAAGCCGGGCTGGCGCCCTGAATAACTCTGAGGTTACGTTTTGACAAAGCTTTACAATTCCTTAGCATACCTCATAAACATCGAATGAAAGTTACACTCCGTCATATTTCCGAATCAACCGGGTATTCACTATCGACCGTCTCCCGGGTTCTGAGGGGATCCGATAAATACAATTCAGAAACCGTTAACAGAATTCTTGAAACGGCAAAAAAGCTGAAATACCCGCTGGAACGTATCCATGCTGCAAGCTACAACAGGCCCTACAATAATATTGCCCTGGTAACCAATTTCAAGGAAGGTGAATTCTACGCTTCTTTTTATTACGGCTACATTAAGGCCACACTGAGTACCGATTACAACGTTTCTCTCATCAGCCTGCCGGAGCCGCGTACGATGTTCAGAGAGTGCATCGACATGTTATATGATCAGCATTTCAGGGGTGCGATACTTTTCATACCGGAATTCACAAAAGAAGATTATGAAAAATTACTGGAGTTCATTCCTTCTGATTTTTCGGTAGTATCGAATGCGCTGATCGAAAATCCGGTGCTTCCAACCATAACATTCGACGGGTACAGCGCCGGCCACACCGTTGCCGTTCATTTTCATAACCGGGGTTACAGAACTGCAGGGATTGTGAAAGGCCCCGGCTACAAGGCGGAGGCCCGATACCGGTACAACGGGTTTAGAGACTACGTTGCCCAATCCAGCGAAATTGAACTTATATTTGAATCGGAGGGCGATTTTACCTACGAAGCCGGTTGCAGGGCTTTCGGGGAATATATGGCCCTTGAAAACAAACCCAGAAGCGTATTTCTGACCAACGACCTGATGTGCCATGGGTTTCTGGAATGTGCCAAAGAAGCCGGTTTATCGATTCCCGGTCATGTTGCGCTGGCCGGCTATGACGATCTTCCCATGTGTGTTCATTCCCATCCCAAACTTACTTCGGTAAAAACAGACTTCCGCAGGCTCGCCCAAACCACTCTGCGGGTACTGAATAATCAGCAGGTTGCCAATCAACCCGAAATCGGGATACAGAGCCTGATACCTGTTGATATTACCGTGAGAGAGTCGTCGTAATTCAAGATTTTGGGAGGTGACGACGACGGTGGTTCGGGTTGCTAATTAAACCCTGCTCGCATAACTTGCGAATGCAATATTTGTGCAATTTATTTACATTCTATTGCCCCTTTGTTCTTGCCACAGGCTGGCAGCCATCATGGTTATGGCCGGCTGCCATTCAGAACCGGGCATTGATAACAGTCACGTCATCAGACATTTCATCAGACATTTCATCAGACACTTCATCAGACACTTCATCAGGCACTTCATCAGGCACTACATTTATTTACGATCATGAACAGTATCAGTATTTTATCCCTCTTGGTTATAGCTGTATTCATTACAGATATATCCCATGCGCAAGGCGAACTGTACCGGAACGCTTCAGCCCCGGTTGAGGAACGGGTTGATGATCTGCTTTCCCGGATGACGCTGTACGAAAAAATCGGGCAGATGACCCAGCTCAACATTACAATGATCAATACCACCGGGCAACAGCGGGATGTTGTTCTGGTTGAGGAGAAAGCCCGGGATTTAATCCGTAATCATCATATCGGGTCTTTTCTGAACGGCGAGGCCGTTACAGCATCTGAATGGTTTACCTTCAGCGACCGGCTGGCACGCATAGCCATGGAAGAATGCCGGCTGGGAATTCCGGTGATCTATGGAATCGACCATATTCACGGGGCCAGTTACCTTTCCGGGGCCACCATCTTTCCCCACGCTATCAACCTTGGAGCCACTTTCAATGCGGTGCACAGCTATAATACCGGACGTGTTACGTCGACCGAGTCTGCCGATCTGGGGCATCACTGGAATTTCGCACCGGTACTTGACCTGGGCGTTAATCCCCTTTGGCCGCGACTGTACGAAACATTCGGCGAAGACCCACACCTGGCTTCGGTGATGGGAGCCGCCTATGTTGACGGTTATCAGAATAACGAGTTGACAGCACCCCATAAAGTGGCGGCAACCGCCAAGCACTTTCTGGCCTATTCTGATCCCAAATCGGGCTGGGACCGTACCCCCACGCAGATATCGATGCAGGCTATACATGAATTCCACCGTCCGCCGTTTCAGGCGGCAATCGATGCTGGTGCCAAAACGGTGATGGTTAACAGCGGGGAAATCAACGGCATTCCTGTTCACGCATCCTATGAACTGCTCACCGAACTTCTGAGGCATGAAATGGGCTTCGAAGGAGTGATTGTTACCGACTGGGACGATATCGGAAAGATGGTCACTTTCCACAAGGTCGCAAAAGATTATAAAGAAGCCACGTACAGAACAGTTATGGCCGGAGTCGATATGAGCATGACCCCAAGATCGCTGTTTTTCAATAAAGCCCTGCTTGAACTGGCGGAAGAAGGCAGGATCAGCGAAGAACGGATTGATGAGTCGGTGCGACGGATACTGAGGCTGAAATTCGAACTGGGCCTGTTCGAGAACCCCTACCCCCGGAACGACCGGTTCGACCGTATCGGGTCGCCGGAGCACAAAGCCAAAGCGCTGGAGGCAGCCCGGGAATCGATTGTGCTGCTGCGTAATGAGAACGCTGTACTCCCGGCAGCAAGTCCCGCTCACATACTGGTAATGGGGCCCACAGCAAACAACAAACGGAACCTGGGCGGCGGCTGGACGATAGCCTGGCAGGGCGGCGAGGAAGAGCGCTATCCGGATGATATGCTGACCGTTTACACCGCCCTCAAGAAAGAGTACCCCGGGGCAACCGTTGAGCTGGTTCAGAACATCCCGGGGAGTGCCGGACAGGAGTGGCCGGCTTTCAGTAACCGGCTGGACCGTGCCGACCTGATCGTATATGCCGGCGGCGAGGAACCCTATACTGAATATGTGGGCAACATAACGGATCTGACGCTGCCCGCCGTACAACTTGATGATATAAGCAGGGTGTCGGGGAGCACAACCCCTGTGGTACTTGTGCTGGTACAGGGAAGGCCCCGCCTTATAACGCGTGTTGTGGAACAGGTTGATGCCATACTATTTGCCGGTCTGCCCGGTTTCGAAGGAGCCGAAGCCATTGCAAACCTGATGAGCGGCAGGGTAAATCCCAGCGGTAAATTACCGTTTTCATACCCGCAGCATACCGGACATCATGTGCCTTACAACCACAAATACAGCGATGTCTATTTCTTTAATGCCGATGAGGCCAATATGATTGTTCAGGGAAACCTTACCACGTCGCTGTATCCCTTCGGTTACGGGCTTTCATACACCAGCTTCAGCTACTCGGATCTTGAACTGAGTTCGGATGACCTGGATGAAGGCGGGTCCATTACGGCCACTGTAACGGTAACCAATACCGGCGACCGGCCGGGCATGGAAAGCGTGCTGTGGTTCATCAGCAATCATGTCGGGTACATCAGCCGGCCCGTAACAGAGCTCAGGCACTTTGAAAAAACAGACCTGGCCCCCGGTGAGTCGCAAACGGTATCGTTTACCATAGGCAGCAGGGAGCACCTGGCCTACCCGGACCAAAAGGGCAGGCCGCTACTGGAGCCGGGATCCTTTACCCTTTCTGTGGGCGGGCTTGCCAGTGATTTCAACCTGACCATCACAAACGTTCAATCACACCCGGATTCCGGCCGGCAGAACTGAACCTGCTGCACTCCTGAAATTAATAAACCATACACTGCCTTTTTCGCAAGTACCGGAAAGTTAATTGCATTCCATCCTGTTTTTTTTTGCATATTCACGAAACCCGGACCGATCCGGAACTGAACATATTTTGCATGCAAAACCAGGCACCAAAAACCCGTATTAACGCATTTTAAAAAAACTGATCAATAATAGCCATGGACGTATCAGCCGGAGAAAACAACAGGAGTTCGAACTATACTACTGCCCTGATCATTGTTACATCCCTGTTTTTTATGTGGGGATTCATCACCGTACTGGTTGATGCCCTCATTCCCAGGTTGAGGGATGTATTTGAGCTTACCTATTTTCAGGCCGGCATGGTACAGTTTGCCTTTTTCACCGCGTATGCCGTGGTTTCCATCCCCGGCGGTTATCTCATTTCGAAAGTTGGCTACAAATGGGGTGTGGTAATCGGGCTAATGACGATGGGATTTGCCTGTGTACTGTTTTACCCGGCTGCGGGCCTGCGGGTGTTTACGCTTTTCCTGCTTGCGCTGTTCATCCTTGCGGGCGGCATAACCATACTGCAGGTGGCTGCCAACCCCTATGTTGCGGCACTTGGCCCGGCCAAATACGCCTCCAGCCGGTTGAACCTTTCGCAGGCGTTTAACTCGCTGGGAACAACGCTCGCACCCCTTGTAAGCGCCGCCTTCATCCTGGATGCGGCCGTAATGAGCTCCGCGCAGATAGCCGGGATGTCGGGACCCGAGCGTGACATCTATATGGCCGGGGAAGCCGCCGCCGTTCAGGGGCCCTTTCTGATCCTGGCCGCGGTACTGGTTCTTCTGGCCATCGTTTTCGCGCTCTTTAAGTTGCCCTCCATCCTCGAGACCGATCACGACAAATCGGGCAATTACAGGGACGCCGTCAAATACCGGCACCTGATGCTGGGTGCCCTCGCCATTTTTGTATATGTGGGCGCTGAAGTGACCATAGGAAGTTACCTGGTCAACTATTTTCTGAACATGGATGCCCGTTCCTTTATCCTTGGAAGCGGCATAATGAGCAGTATCGCGACCACGATAACCGGCGGCGACATCATTGAAATGACCCCGGCCCGGCTCGTGGGCACCTTCGTATTCTTCTACTGGGGCGGTGCCATGTTCGGGCGTTTTCTCGGCTCCTGGCTGCTCCGTTTTATCAAACCGGGCAACCTGCTGGCAACCTACGGCATGATCAACGTAGTACTGCTTACAGTAGCCATTATCACCAGCGGCGGTGTCGCCTTCTGGTCAATACTGAGCATCGGCCTGTTCAATTCCATCATGTTTCCGACCATCTTTACCCTTGCCATACACGGAATGGGCCAGTATACCGCACAGGGATCCGGTATTTTGTGTACAGCTATTGTGGGCGGGGCCATCATACCCCCGCTCTACGGGGCACTGGCTGATGTTACCGGTTTACAGCTGGCATTCATCATTCCGATTTTCTGCTACCTCTATATCGTATTTTATGGCAAAATCGGCTCCAAACCGTATGTAATGGGGGCAGCAGCCCAACCTGCCTGAGACAGGAAAACAACTGAATCAGATCCCTGCAAGGGGAGCCGGTGCAAATTAACCAACCTCTCACGGCAAGGTGAGCCGGTTCATATTAATTAACCTGTTAACCTGCATGGTTACGCAACAATTGCAATTAGATTCAGCAGGTTGTTGGATATTTGCTATATTTTATGCAAATTTATTGCATAAATTGCGTCGTATTATTACCTGATTCAGATGAATATCTTTATCTGAAATTATAAAAAACATTACATCTGATCATAATATAATGAAAATCACAATGCAGGATATAGCCAATTCAACCGGCTATTCCGTTTCTACAGTTTCGAGGGTACTGAGCGGTTCGGGGAAAATAAGTGAGAAAGCAAACAAGAAAATTATCAGTGCTGCTCAGAAACTGAAGTATCCTGTTACAAGAATGAGGTCCACTCAACGGAACAGAAATACACTTAATGTCGGCCTGTTCACAGATTTTCATCAGGGTGAATTTTATGCTTCTTTTTTCTATGGATTTACCAAAGCCGCAAAATCCACCCGTGTCCGCCTCTCACTTATCAGCCTGTTTGATCCTGCAAAATCCCAAAAAGAGATTCTGGAATATGTTAACGAGCTGTATATCGACGGCCTGATCCTATTCATACCCGAATACACCCGCACCGATTACGAAGAGCTTGAGAGGATCCTTCCCAAAGAGCTACCGGTAATATCAAATGCCCTTATTGAAAATCCTGTTTTTACCACCATCACATTCGACGGGTACAGCGGCGGACACACTGCGGCACAGTACCTGATCAACCGTGGGTATAAAAGCTTTGGTATTATCAAAGGGCCGTTTACAAAGGCTGAATCCCGGTTCCGGTACAACGGGTTTAAAGACTTAATAACGCGTGTAAGCGATACGAACCTTACCTGGGAATATGAAGGAAATTTCAATTACGATTCCGGCGTAAAGGCATTCGAAGATTTTAAAAAGCTTGAGCAAAAACCCGGCGCAGTATTTGCAAGCAACGATCTTATGTGCCACGGTTTCATGGATGCGGCCCGGTATCAGGGTATAAAGGTGCCTGAGGATCTGGCTGTAATCGGTTACGACGACCTGCCAATGTGCGTACACAGCCATCCGCGAATTTCATCCATTAAAACCGATTTTGAAAAACTGGGCTCGGTAACCCTTAATGCGATGAAGGACAAAATCCTGAATCCTGACCGCCAGCTGGGAATACTTTCGCTTATTCCGGTAAGTCTTTCATCCAGGGAATCGAGTTAGGGTACGCTCTGCCGGCAGCATGGCGAGGTATGGCCACCCAAAAATGGCCATCAGCCCTGCCCGCTGCAAGCTTTATACCTTCCGGATTGTACAACCACTGACCGTATTGTACAACCACTGACCGGATCGTACAGCCAGTGACCGTATTGTTCAGCCACTGAGTGGCTGAAACCATTGCTCCTTAAATACCGAATTTAATACGGAGGCCCGTGGTAAAGACGAACTGGTCGAGCTCACTCACCGTATATTTCAGCTCCCCATACCAGCCGAGCAGCCCGAAGCTGTAATCAGCCCCGACTCCCACATTAACACCATATGCTGTGGTTTTAAGGGAGCCAAACTCTTCTGTTGCCGAGTTCAGGCCGGCGAACACATATGAAGAGAAATCAAACTGGCTCACATACTGATATCCCAGGTTAATGTTGTACTCATTCCATTTTTCGGTAACCCCGGCATCATCTTTTTCAAAAAACATGATGTAGTCGCCGCTGAGCCGGAAAGGAAGCACGGGCAACTGAACACCGGCCCCGAATTGCAGGCCCAGCCCCTCGAACTCGGTCGCGGCCGCACCACCGGCACTGATGAATATCTGGGCATCGGCGCTGCGCACACCGGCAAACAGCGTAAGTACAACTATCAACAATGGTAGTAATTTCTTCATATCATTTCTCCTGATTTATGGTTACCGGTTACGGATCGGGGATCTGCACCGGCCAACCGGTTAATGAATATTTATATCCGGATTTCCGGTACCAATGCGGATATCCTGAATCCTGAAAACTGAACGCGATGCATCAGAATATCCGACTGCACCACAAAATAGAGAAAGCATGCAAATATAACACACAGGTTATAAATGATTTCCCCGACATAACCGCCGGCATCAGGCAAAATTTTATGCTGATGGAAATTTCCGGACGCTTTTTGTTGTTGGACAGATATGACATCAACTTTCTCCCAATTAATCCACCCAATCCAATCTCATCAGCAATCTACCATTCTATACCCAATCAATTTCCTCTTATCAATCCCCCAACCGATCCTCATTTAATCTCATCATCAATCTACCATTCTATACCCAATCAATCTCCTCATCAATCCCCCAATCGATCCTCATTCAATCTCCTCATCAATTCCCGATTACTTCCCTAATTTATCAGGCATAAAACCTCCCCTGCCAATTCCCTCCGGTCAATTTTTAAACACCAATTTTTAATCCCCCCCGAGATGAAAACCTTACTCATTATCACCGCCATATTGGCTTTTACGGCTACATCCTGCGATGCACAGCTCCGCAACCCGAACGATATGAGGATACCGGCGCACAAAATGCCGGCAGCCGAATACCAGGGCGACCGTATCGTGAAAAGCGACAGCGACTGGCGGCGGGAACTGCCTGAACTGGCCTATCTGGTTCTCAGGGAGAAGAAGACGGAACCGGCATTTACCGGTCCCCTGAACTATAATGAAGACCGGGGCGTGTACAAATGCGCCGGGTGCGGGCTGCACATCTTTCATACCGATCAGAAGTACGACTCGCGGTCGGGCTGGCCCAGTTTCTTTGCCCCCCTTATCGTCGAAAACGTAAAACTGGTAGACGACGACAGTTACAATACCCTTCGCACCGAGGTGCTGTGCCCGCGCTGCGACGGCCACCTCGGCCATGTTTTCGACGACGGCCCAAAACCGACAGGACTCCGTTACTGCATCAATTCAGCTGCACTTGAATTTCAGGCCGTAGCGGAGTAGGCGGAAGGCAGTGAAAAGGCGGCGAAAAGGCGTCGAAAAGGCAGAAAGCAAAAGGCAGAAGTGGGGTGCTACTGAGCCCCCACTTCCGAACTCAATTGCTCTATTGCTCCGTAGATCCCTAACTCGAAGCATACAAACAGCACCGCAGTTGTCACCTTCCGGATTGCGTATCCCCCCACTTCCCCATTCCCTATTCCCTATTCCCTATTCTACTGTTCTACTGTTCAAAAGCATGCTACCGGCACCAACCGTTTTCGCCTCCCAAAATCTGCAGCCCTCCGGGCTGCTTTTATTCAAGGGTATCGAGGAACTGCAACAGTTTGCTCACAAATTCTTCGGGGTAGTAGACATCGGTTTCGCGGTTGTCGAAAAACGGGTTCATCAGTACCAGGCGGATGAGGCTGAGTTCACCGGCATCCTGTACCGCATCCCATCCCGATGTGAAGTCATCCAGAAATGCCTTATAGTCGTTCCGGCCCAGGCTGGTTTTCGACACAAAAAAGTCGTGGTTTTCATCGGGCGAAAAGGCCTCATAGATGGCCTGGGTCCTTCTGTTTACAATGCTGAGCGGGTCTCCCTCATCGGCCACACAGAAACAGAGCACATTGGTTTCGGCATGCGGGTTCACACGAAGGCGCACTGAGGCTTCGGCAAACAGGCTCTCAAGCTTCATTCTCGACCTGATGGTCCTCTCGAGTATGATGCCATAGCCAGCCCTGTTCAAACCGATTGAGCGGGCCGTGAGCCAGGTCGATACAGCACCTGCAGCACTTCTGGATCCCTCAACTGTCTGCGGACCGCGGTCTTCGGCATCCCTGAAGTTGATGTATGGAGCGTGGGTCTTTTTGTAGAAATATTCTCTTTTGCTTTTGCACAGGATCGCACCCGACGAATAGGGCACATACCCCAGCTTGTGGGGATCGATAGTGATGGAATTGGCCTTGTGCATGCTTTTGAGCGCTTCGGTCATTGATTGCGAAATCAGGTCTATTTTGTCGATATCGAGGGTACAGAAAAACCCGCCATAGGCCGCATCGATGTGGTGCCAGATGTGCAGGCCGTGCTGTTCACGCCAGGTATCGAGCAGGTGCTGAACTTCGTGGATGGGATCGAAATCGCCCAGTTCTGTGGTCCCGGCAATGGAAACAACCATCATAACGGGACGTTTTTCGCCGAGTGCACGGTCGAGTTCTTTCTTCAGCCCGTCCACAGACATGCGGCCGTTACGGTCGGTCGGTATGCCGCGGAACGCCTCCTCCCCCATCCCCATAATATCGATGCTTTTATTCCAGGAGTAGTGCTTGTTATTCGGAACCAGGGCGACCGGGCCTTCGTACGGAAATCCGAACAGTTTTTCATATTCACGCACGGTGCGCAGCGCGCCCGACTTCAGGAAATTGAACCGGACCAGCAGGTCGTCGTCCATCCGGTCATCAACGCGCAGCCTGTCGTAATACTCCCAGCCCATGTGCGCGGCTTCCATGAGGCCGATATTCCGTCCGGCGGCCCGTGCGGCGGCTCCGGCAGCCAGCCATTTGGCCATTCTGCCGCGTGCCCTCAGGCAGCTTTCGAGGTTAGCCAGCGTTCCGCCCGAGGTAAAGTGCCCGTTCCCCTCTTCCGGCTGGTAGCGCACCATCTTCATCAGTTCATGAATGGCTTCCTCCTCAATTTCGATGCCCACGCGCGATGCCTCACCCGAAATGTTGTTGGGGTTGTGCAGTACGGTGATGATGTGGCCCAGAAGAGCCGGCATGGAGGCTTCGGTGAGCATATGGCCGATGTACCGGGGGGAAAAGCTCGGCATCTCATTCTGAAAACGCTGCATCAGCTCATAGATGCGGGTCCTGAAATCCTCCCTTTTGGCCAGAAAACGGGTCGATTCCTGGTCGGCCACGGATATGGCCCTGCCGTCGGCGGGGTACAGAAGCCGGCGCCAGGCAAACCAGTTGTCGAGGATCTGCATCACCAGTTCCCTGAGCCAGGGCGCATTTTCCGACTGCGGGCCCAGGAAAAAGCTCTTCAGTGCAACTTCTTCAGGGCTGCAGGGTTCGGGCGGAACCTGATCAATTGTGTCCCGTTTGTGCAGATCGTGAGACATAGGTACTGTTTATATAGTTATGCAGGCAAGCCTGATGTTTAAGGGCCCCCGATTCGCTGAATCCGGATGAACATAGTATGTTGTTAATATACGTGAGTTGTTTCTTAAAAGCTTTGTAGAAAGGGCGTGGGGGCAGAAGGCAGGCAGAAGACAGGCAGAAGACAGGCAGAAGGCATGCAGAAGGCAGAAAGCAGAAGGCAGAAGTGGCTTTTTCGGGGGCTATCTGCTGGTTCATTTTGTTTGTCGCTTTGGTGATTGGGTTGATTTTGCTGTGGTGAACGCGGCAGGCCCGGTTTCACCGGGCCATCGGGGCACCGGGGCGCATGCTTCGACTTCATTCCGGTAAACCGGGTTTGCGATCGGTATGTCGGGGGAAGGGCTATTGATGGGGGCGGTTGGGGGTATGGAGTGAGATATTTGGGGGTTGAACGGTTTTTGGTGGTAGCGGTGTTGTTATAACTGTGCATTTGCACTTGTATTTTTTATGGCAGGGATATAGGTTGATTGCAGAATGAGACATGAGATGCAAGAATCAAGACACAAGAATCAAGACACAAGAATCAAGACACAAGACATGAGACATGAGATATGAGACTTGTGACCTGAGGCAATTACACTCCCTAAAACTTTATTACATAACATGATGAAAAAGGATAAAACAGACCGTACCGACGCTGAATGGAAGGAAATACTGAGTGCCGAGCAGTACCGCATTCTCAGGCAGAAAGGCACTGAGAGGGCGTTCACGGGCGAGTACAACGATATTGAAGAGGAAGGAACGTATGTATGCGCGGGCTGCGGGAATCCTCTTTTCAGTTCCGATACGAAATACGATTCGGGGTCGGGCTGGCCGAGTTTTTATGCACCAGTGGCCGACGGACATGTGGAAGAGAAAAAAGACATAAGCCACTTTATGGTCCGTACCGAGGTGTTGTGCGCAGAATGCAACGGCCATCTCGGCCACGTCTTCCCCGATGGCCCTAAACCAACGGGTATGCGTTATTGCATTAATTCGGCTTCGTTGAAGTTGAAAAAGGATAAATAGACAGCAGAAGGCAGTAAAAAGGCAGCAAAAGGCAGAAAGCAGAAGGCAGAAGTTAGGGGAGGGAGATTTTTTTGTAAGGGTTGGAGGGGAATTGGTTCTTATATAGGAGTACCGGAAGTATTGGTTGTTGCCAATTACAAAATATAGATCACACGGGGATGTTGATATTAAGCCATAAAAAGTTAATAGTTTACAGGAAAAGTATTGAGCTCGTAACTGAGATATACAGGTTGACGGGCAGTATGCCTGAAGATGAAAAGTTTGGATTAACAGGTCAAATCCGGAAATCTTCGGTTTCAGTTCCTTCGAACATAGCCGAAGGTGCTTCCAGAAAATCTGAAAAAGACAGGAAATGGTTCTATCAAATTGCCAGATCTTCGCTGGTAGAACTGGATACTCAGATTATTCTGGCTTTGAATCTCGGCTATCTTACTTCGGAGCAAACTGAAAATACCGGCAAAATGATCAATGAAATTTTCGCAATCCTCTCAAAAATGGTCTGACCCCCCACTTCTGCCTTCTGCTTTTTGCCTTTTGCTCTCCTCCCACTTCTGCCTTCTGCTTCTGCCTTTTCGCTGCTCC
>RECM01000223.1 GCA_007694035.1 Balneolaceae bacterium | reverse complement strand
ACTGATGACCAACAATCCCACCAAACGGGTCGGTCTGACCGGCTACGGGCTTGATATTGTGGAGATTGAGCCCATCTAAATCTATCCCTATCCCGAAAACCTGCGCTATCTCAAAACCAAACGCGACCGGATGGGCCATACACTCAGCCGCATCGACACCCACGATCCGCAGGACGTAATTCGCGGGATAATTTTAAAGTAGATACCGGGCATTATTGTGATAAGCCTTTGGGTCAGCCATTCGTAACAGAACCGAAAATCTGGTACCGCAGCTGTTAAACTCCTGAGCCCAGTATTTTTTTCACGGTATCCCATGCCAGTTTCGCACATTTCATCCGCATGGGATAATTCCGGATAGTTGTAAGGGCTGCGTAATCGGGATCACCATCAGAGGGTTCGGCGCGCCCCTCAAGAAGCTCGTACAGGTGGTTGATCCTGCAGGCGGCTTCTTCCACCGATTGGCCTTCGATGGCAGCGGTTAGCATAGATGCCGACGCCAGGCATATCATGCACCCTTTGCCTGTGTACGAAGCTGTAGTGATAACGCCATTCCTGATCGTCAGGCAGAGTGTGATTTCATCGCCGCAGGTGTGGTTGTGGCCGGTTCCGGTATGGGTACATGATTCCGGCACATAACGCCGTTCCGTGCTTTTATAGTGATCGATCAGCAGCTTGTTATACAGGTCCTGAACAGACATGTGCATTCTCCGTTCTGGTTGATGTTGAAACGATACGGCCGGTGCCCATTATGTGCCCGGGGGCTGAAAGATTATGTAACCTGAAGGCCGGGCGGCGGCATCGGGCAGAAGGCTCAATTTCAGTTATCCGGATTTTTATCAGTTTCAGCGGCAATGGACTGGTTCTCCGCCTCAGTGGCATCGTTCGATCCGGCAGTGTCTGATACGGGTGCTTCAGGCTGTGGGGCGCCGGCAGTGGCATCCTCTTTAGCGGTACCGTCGCCATCCGTCTTCTCTTTCGGTTTGTCGTGTGGCAGTATCCACTTTCCGAAAATCAGCAACGAAATAATGGCAATGCTGATGCCCATGTCGGCCACATTGAAGATATAGGGAAATACGCGGTAACTGCCCACTTCAAGTGTAAAATGGATGAAGTCGACCACGTGTCCGTCGAGCCAGGAGCCGTAGCCCATTATCCTGGCCATGAAGATACGGTCGGTTATGTTGCCCAGGGCCCCGCCGATGATAAGTCCCATGCAGAGAAGGTAGCCGGTATTGGCCTGCTTCAGTGTACGGGATATGTAATAGATAATGGCAACTGTGGCCACAATGGCCACAAGGCTGATGATCCACGTATCGGCCCAGGTGATGCCAAGGGCCATCCCCGGGTTTTTGGTGAAATTGAATGCAAGCCATCCGTCAATAAGCGTAAGCCTCTGCAGTTCAGGGGTTGTGCGGACCTCATACTTCGACCATTGATCCAGTACATACAGGATCAGGGCGGTTGATGAGAGGATCAGGATTTTGTGCCTGGAAGATCGCAAGGACTAACGCCGCTTTAGTTTAGCTTCGATGCTGATCTGGGTGTGGGGTACCGCTTCGAGACGTCCTTTGGAAATCTTCTTACCGGTAACCTTGCACAAGCCGTAGGTTTTGTTCTCGATGCGATTGAGGGCATCGTCAAGGTATTTGATAAATTTTTTGGTACGGTTGTACAGCATGTAGGTCTTCTCCCGTTCCTGGGCATCCGTTCCGGCATCGGCCATGTGGAAGGAATAGGCAGATTCATCCGACGCGTTTTCTGTACTGTCTTTCAGTGCATCCATCAGCATCCCGAGATCCTTTTCAGCTTCATCACGCTTGTTGATGATGATATCGCGAAAATATTCCAGTTCCTCATCAGTATATGGCGAGATGCGGGTATCTTTATCTGTGTTTTTTTCCATGATCAAGCTGCTCTAATCAGTTGAGGTTACGTTTAATGGCTATTTTACACTGTTGACCGTCAATGTCCCACTCTTTCACGTAATCCGGACTGTTCAGGTTCCCGGAGGCTACGTTTTCAGCAAGAGTTTCGGTCATTATGTATTCATTTAAATCGGTGATTGCTTTTTCCAACGCGCTGGTTGCTTCAAAGTAGATATTGATGCGGTCAGTAACATTGAAATCTGCTTCTTTTCTCATATTCTGAACCCGGTTGATAAACTCCCGGGCGAGGCCTTCGTTTATCAGCGCTTCCGTTAGGTTGGTGTCGGCTGCCACGGTTATACCCCGTTCGGTTTCGACCGACCAGCCCTCCAGGCCATCCCGGATTATCTCAATGTCTTCGCGGACCAGGGTTACACTTTCACCATTATCAAGGTGCAGGGTAACGCTGCCGGAAGCTTCGAATGCATTAATATCTTCTGATGTAAAGATATTGATTTTCCCGGCAACCATCTTCATTTTTTTGCCAAGTTTCGATCCCAGCACAGGGTAGTTGGGTTTGGCACTTTTCCGCACGATTCCCGAGTCGTCATCCACAAATTCGAGTGACTTTACATTGACCTCATCCAGGATGATGTGCTTCACCGTTTCTATGGCCTGCCGCTCTTCTTCACTGTTGCTTGGCAGAATGATCCGTGCCAGAGGCTGCCGTACATTCACATTGATTTTGTTCCGAATGCGCAGTACGGTCGAGGAGATGATCCTGGCCAGTTCCATCCTGTATTCCAGGGCTTTGTTGATGGATGTTTCTTCAACAGTAGGGAAAAAGGAGGTATGTACCGACTTTTCGTCTTTACCGGTCACCTCGTTCAAGCGCTGGTAGAGCCACTCGGCGGTAAAAGGGGCCAGAGGGGCCATTATCTTCGACAGGTTGTGGAGGCACTCGCACAACGTCTGGTAAGCCGCGGTTTTATCGATGCTTTTACCCTCTTTCCAGTAGCGGCGGCGGTTGCGCCGTACGAACCAGTTGCTGAGGTCTTCAACAAACATTTCGATCTCCCGCGCAGCCTTTGTGGGCTCATACTCTTCGTAGTAGCCATCCACCTGCTTGATCGTGGTAAACATTCTGGATATGATCCACCTGTCCATTTCGCTTCGGTCTGATATCGGGATCGGCGTTCCGGCATACGTCCACTTGTCGATGTTGGCATACATCGCGAAGAAGGAGTAGGTGTTCACGATGGTGTTGAAAAATTTGCGCTGTACCTCTTTTAGCCCGTCTTCACTGAATTTGAGGTTATCCCATGGGGCTGTATTGCTGATCATGTACCAGCGGGTGGAATCGGCCCCGTATTTCTGGATAGTTTCGAAAGGATCGACCGTATTGCCTTTCGTTTTGCTCATTTTTTCGCCGTTCGCGTCGAGTACCAGGCCGTTCGACACCACATTGTGGTAGGCCGGCTTGTCGAACAGCATGGTCGCGATGGCATGCAGGGTATAGAACCACCCGCGTGTCTGGTCAACGCCTTCGGCGATGAAATCGGCCGGGAAGCTGTCCTTAAAAATGTCCTTGTTTTCAAACGGATAGTGCCACTGCGCAAAAGGCATGGCGCCGGAGTCGAACCAGACGTCGAGCAGATCAGGAATTCGCCGCATGGTACCGCCGTTGGGCGCATCCCAGGTTATGGTATCAATATAGGGCCGGTGGAGATCGAGTTCTATACCGGCGGGTATGCCGGCTTTTTTGCGGAGTTCTTCGATGCTGCCGATGCACTCTATGTAGTCCGGATCGGTGTCGCTCACCCAGATTGGCAGGGGGGTTCCCCAGAAACGCTGCCGGGATATGGCCCAGTCCACATTATTGTCGAGCCAGATGCCAAAACGGCCGGTCCCGGTACTTTCGGGCTTCCAGTTGATCTTTTTGTTCAGCGCTACCATCCGGTCTTTTACCGAGGTGGTTCGTATGAACCAGGATTCGACCGGGTACGACATCAGCGGGGTGCCTTTGCGCCAGTCGTGCGGATAGTTGTGCAGATAGGTAAGGTGCTTGTAGAGCAGGCCACGCTCTTTCAGGTCCCGTGTTATCGGTTTGTCGGCATCCTTGAACCAGAGGCCGCTGAATTCCGGAATGGTTTCGTCGAAACAGCCTTCATTGGTTACCGGGTTGAACAGGGGTACACCCTCGCGCATCGATACGTCGTAGTCGTCGGCGCCGAAGGCCGGGGCAAGGTGAACAATGCCGGTACCGTCGTCAAGGGTTACAAAATCGGCCGGAATAACCCTCCAGGCTGCCTCTTTGCCGTATTTCTCTACACCATAGTCAAATACGGGCTTGTAGGTTTTGCCAACCAGCTCCGATCCCTTTACCGTTTTGATGACCTCATACTCACCATCGATTACATCGCCGAGTAGTGATTCGGCAAGTATCAGATGCTCTGTTTCACCGTTGCCGCCGGTATGACGGATCAGGGCGTAGTTGATATGCGGGTGTACCGCAAGAAGCATGTTGGAAATCAGGGTCCAGGGCGTGGTGGTCCATGCGAGGAAATAGGTGTCATCGGCTTCATCCAGCCGGAATTTGATGAAAACGGATGGATCCTGAATTTCCTTGTACCCCAGGCTCACTTCGTGGGAACTGAGTACGGTTCCGCTTCCCGGCGAATACCACTGAATTTTATACCCTTTGTAGATGAGGTCTTTTTTGTAAAGCGCATTAAGCGCCCACCATACCGACTCGATGTATTCGTTTTTAAAGGTGATGTAGGGATCGCTCAGATCTACCCAGTAACCCATGCGGGTGGTCAGCTTGTCCCACTGGTCTTTATAGCGGAGTACGCTTTCCCTGCAGAGCTTGTTGTACTTGTCGATTCCGTATTCTTCGACTTGTGAACGGCCCTTTAGCCCAAGTTCTTTTTCGACCTCGATTTCAACAGGCAGGCCATGGGTATCCCATCCGGCTTTGCGGTTCACGCGGAAACCCTTCATGGTTTTGTACCGGCAGAAAAGGTCTTTTACCGTTCGCGAAAGCACGTGATGGATGCCGGGTTTGCCATTTGCCGTTGGCGGACCTTCATAGAAGGTAAAAGGTATTCCCTCATTCCTCGTATCGAGGCTTTCCTGAAAAATATCATGCTTTTCCCACCATTTCAGAATCTCGAGTTCTAAGCTGGGAAAGTCAGCCTGTTTTATTTCCTTGAACTTTTTTTCCATACGTGCTAATGAAGCCTGGACCGGATAAAAATAAGTCCACAATATACAAATTTTCTCTTTATCCTTTGCTAAGAAATCGTAGCTGAGGTGTTGTAACAGCTTGAAAATCAGCTTATAAAAAGAAGCTGATACCTATTCTACTATGTAGTATTATTTATTCTGTTTACCGCCTGTGCAGGCCCCGCCGGCCCGGACAATTTTACGGCCGGCATCTAAGCCCGTTCTGCGAAACTGCAGCTTAAAAGGGGAATGGATTCATCTTTTAATGTAAACTTCCGAATATCCGGGTACCGGCTTGCACCTTATCGGCGTTATGTATTACTTAAAGCATGCGTTGGCAAATCAATTAAGCCTCCGAATGCATAAAAAAATAAATCATTACTGCGTTTAATAACCTTCACTGCCAGTGTCCACCTCCCAAACCACTTCCACATTCAATTGTTCTAATGTTCCCTAATTCCCCAATTCGAAATACACTATCACCCCCAATATTAACACCTCCCAAAATCTGCAGCCCAACGAGCTGTATTTACCCTCTCAGCAAGAAATAATATTTAATCCCATGACATCCCCCGTACAACCCGACAGACGCATCACAAAGCAACATCCATTTAAGATCACCTTCGTGTGCCTGGGCAATATCTGCCGCAGCCCTACGGCAGAAGGGGTTTTCCAGCACCTTGTTAACGAGCGTGACCTTCAGGCATACTTTCTGGTCGACTCGGCCGGTACTTCAGCCTACCACATCGGTGAGCCGGCCAACAGCAGAAGCCGCGAAGTGGCCGAAGACCATGGCATAAAACTTCATTCCAGGGCCAGCCGTTTTGAACGCCGCGATCTGGACGAATACGACCTTATTATTGCCATGGACAAGGAAAACCGGGTCAATATCCGTGCTCTCGACCATCAGGGTAAAGCAGCATCAAAAATCAGGCTTCTCAGGGAGTTTGACCCGATACCTGAAGACGGTGAGGTGCCCGATCCTTATTACGGCGGGATGGAGGGGTTTGAAAATGTGTTCCGGATCGTTAAACGCAGTTGTGAAACCCTGCTTGATCAACTGGAACCCCATGTCGATAAAACAGATCATGATACAGGAAGCCATCAGCAGTCAGATAGCGTCGCTGCTCGGAAGTCCGGTTAGGCGGGCATCCTCCGTAAGCGGTGGAAGCATCAACGCAGCTTACCGGATTGAGCTGAACGACGGCCGGTCCTTTTTTCTGAAGACCAACGAGGGTTACCTGTATGCCATGTTTGAAGCCGAGGCGAAGGGGCTCACGGTATTGAGAGGCGCCTGCGAAGGCATTCGCGTGCCGGAGGTGATCGGGCATAACAAAACGGAAGATGGCCGCCTGTCGTGGCTGTTGCTTGAATTTGTGGATAACAGCCAGCCCGGAGGGTCATTTTTCAGTCATTTCGGCCGCCGGCTGGCCGCCCTGCACCGCCACAGTAACGACCGGTTCGGGCTCGACCATCACAATTATATCGGCAGTCTGTACCAGTCGAACACCCCTCACACAACCTGGGCATCGTTTTATTCCCACGAGCGCCTGATGCCGCAGATGAAGGCGGCCATCGACTCGGGTCTGCTGCAGCCGGGCATTGCGCGTAATTTCGAGAACCTTTTTGCCCGGCTCGGCGAGATATTCCCCGACGAGCCGCCTGCACTGCTGCATGGCGATCTGTGGGGAGGCAACTACCTGTGCGACAGTGATGGTACTCCGGTAATCATCGATCCGGCCGTCTATTACGGCCACCGCGAGATGGAGATCGCCTTCACCAGGCTTTTTGGCGGATATGAACGCGCGTTTTACACATCCTACAATGAAGCCTGGCCGCTCGGTGCCGGCCATGAACAGCGTACCGATATCTGCAACCTCTACCCGCTGCTGGTGCATACCAACCTGTTTGGAAGCAGTTATTCAGGGCGGGTAATATCCATCGTCAACAGATTCTGACGTGAATCGGGGAACAGATCATATGCACAAACGGGGAAATAATTAATATGTATTCGGATACTGACAGGGGTTCAGAGAATGCTCCATCCGGCACAAAAAACCAAAACGGCAGGCTGCCAGGCCGTATCATATCCCTTGTACCCAGTTTAACGGAGCTGGTATTTCATCTGGATTTGGGCAACCGGCTTGTGGGCCGGACCCGCTTCTGCATACATCCTGAAAAGCAGATCGGCGGTGTTGAAATTATCGGGGGCACGAAAAACCCGCGTATTGATAAGATCAAAGCACTGAAACCCGACATTGTAATCGCCAACCGCGAAGAGAACAGAAAAGAGGATGTGGATGCCATCAGCAGTTTTTCTGAGGTACTGGTTACGGAAATAGCTACCGTTAAGGAAGCCCTGAATGAGATGCTGCGCATAGGTGAGGTCCTGGGCAAGGCTCACGAGGCGGCCGGTCTGGTGGATGCCATCAGCAGGGAAATTCCCGGTAACAGCCCAACGAATTCCCTGAGAGCGCTCTATATGATCTGGCGTGACCCCTGGATGGCCGCGGGCGGCGACACCTACATCCACGATGTGATGCAGCATTTCGGTCTGCATAACGTGTGCGCGGGGATGGACCGTTACCCGCAGCTCACTGAAGATCAAATGTGCAACATGGCCCCGGAAGTAATCCTGCTTAGCAGCGAACCCTACCCGTTCCGTAAGAAGCACATGAGTGAAATGGCAGGCCTGTTCAGTGGATCGCAGAAATTCGGGCCCGGGAAACCGGATGAAATCAAACCACCCGAAACAGTAAAAAATGACCGGAGGGCCGGTTCCCCGATGGTTCTCACCGTCGATGGCGAGTGGTTCAGCTGGTACGGCCCGCGGATGCTGCCATCGTTTAGGTCACTGGCCGGATGGCGTCAAAAATTATGATTTGTGGGCACAGATTACGGAATTCTGACGTTATGGTACTATCTTTGCTCTTTTAACCTATTATTTCATGAAATTTTACCGAATAATGCGATTATCTACCGCCGGATTTATTCTGGCCATTCTCATTGCCGCTATGGGATCAACAGAGGTTTTGCTGGCGCAGCAGGTTCGTACGGATCCGCCGGCAAAAGAACTCACAGCTGAAGAGAAAGCAAAAGGCCGATCTCTGTTCATGCGCGGCATTACCGAGTATGAACTCGAGAATTATGAGGAGGCCATAACCTACCTCACTGAAGCAATCCGGTACATGGAGCCCAGCTCAGGGGTCTATTACTCTCTTTCGGAGGCCTATTTCAATACCGGCGACATGGTCAATGCCGCCCAGTTCGGGGCTGAAGCGGTGAAACTGGATCCCGGCAACAAATGGTACCGCCTGAACCTGATTGATATCTACAGGTCTGCAGGCCGCAATCAGGCCACGCTTGATGAACTTGAAAAAACGCTTGAATACCATCCAAACGACCTGGATGTACTCTATATGCTCGCCCAGGAGCAGGCCAACCAGGGCCAGCACCTGAAAAGCAACGCTACCTACAATGAAATCCGGCGCCGTACGGGCCCCGATTTCAATCTGCTCTATCAGAAATACCGCAATTTTTTCGCGCTTGGAATGCGCGATTCAACCATCACCACCCTTGAGCAGATGCGTGAAATTGAGCCCGACAACATGGCTACTTTAAAAGCGCTCAGCCAGCTCTACCTCGAGGATGATGACAAAGCATCGGCACTGAAGGTACTGGGAGAGGCACTCGACAGAAACCCGCGCGATCCGGAGACCATCCTGGCCATGTCCGACATCCATGCCGCCGAAGAGGAATGGGATGAGGCGGGCAAACTGCTTGAAACCCTGGTTTCCGACGATCTGATCAATCCAAACATCAAGGCCGAGGTGGTGCAGTATCTGGTGGCCCGCTTTCAGAGGGATCCGACGAGCGAACCGCTTAAGCGGAACGCGTCGCGGCTGGTCGACCTGCTCAATGAAAAACATACCGATTATGGCCTTGGTTTTGCCCTTGCCGCCGATTTCTACATACTCGCCGGCGATACTGAGAAAACGATCGCAGCCCTGAACAAAACCACCGAACTGATGCCCGAAAACGAGATGGCGTGGCAGCGCCGGGTGCAGATACTGTTCGGCGAGGGACTATACGAAGAAGCCATCGAAGCCGGTATTGAAGGCAATGAGATGATCCCTGATGACGTCTACATCCTCTTTTTTACCGGACTGGCCTACTCCATGAACGACCAGAAGCAGGAGGCGCTCGGTTGGCTTGAGCGGGCAGCCGATGTACCGGCACGGCGTGAACTGCGTTCCGATATTCTGGGCACAATCGGCGACACCTATTCAGCGCTCGACAACTGGCCTGAGGCGGAAAAAGCGTACGATCGCGCACTTCAGTTCAACAGCGAAAATGACGTGGCCCTGAACAACTACGCCTACTACCTTTCGGTAAGAGGGCTCCGCCTGGATGATGCCATGGAGATGGCAAAAAGAGCTGTTGAGATGAGGCCGGACAACGCCGCCTTCCTTGATACTCTCGGCTGGGTATATTTTAAAAAAGGCGACTATGAAAAAGCGCGCGAGTATATAGCGGCTTCTATCGATACCGGTCAGGCCAGCGCCACCGTGATGGAACATATGGGCGATGTGTACGAAAAACTGGGTGATTTGGATGAGGCCCGGAACTGGTGGCAGCAGGCGCTCGACAAAGATGAAACCCGCGACCACCTCAGGGAAAAACTGGATGCAAACTGACAGGCCAACAGGGCGTGTACTTGCGCTCATCGTGTTGCTGGCGCTGGTCTGGTCCTGTACGCCGGCCAAAAGGCTGGCCGTTGATCCGGCAGGGTTTACCGTTTCGGAGGCCGATCCGGCAACAATTCTGGCAAATTCCCCCAATGCCGGTAAAACGATCGGCAGTATCGAAGGCAGGGCACGTGCACAGATAAGCCGGCCGGGAGTGAGCGAAAGGGTATCGGTCAGCTTTACCTCCGACAGAACGCGTACCCTTATTAGTATACGCAATAACCTGGGTATCGAGGGCGGGCGCATATACGCCGACAGAGACTCGGTTCTTATCTATGACCGAATAGAAAAACAGGCCTGGAAATCAGATATCGGGCGCTCGCACGAGCTGCTGCTGAACGGTTTTTCCGCGTTCAACCTTATCGATTTTATTGATCCCATTCTGCATGCCGCAGAGGTGCAAATGGTGCTCGAAGATGAAAAACGGTATAAACTGGTTTTTTTTGATGGAAAAACCGTTATCTTCAGCAGGCAGAACTATCTCGTTGAACAGATTGTCTTTAGCACTGATGACCCAGAAGTTTTCTCTACATTTTTTTTCGAGAACCATGCCGGCCTCAACGGGTATAAGCTACCAAGGACAATCAGAATTTTCAGTGATGACGGAAAATCGGTGATTCACCTGGTTACGCAGTCACTGGAACTTGACAAGAAAAATCTCGACTTCGACATTGGTATTCCACCCGAAATAACGATAATCAGAATATGAAGGCATTATTCCGGTTTATAACAGCTGGTTTTTTGATCACGGTTCTTATGTCGGGGGCGGTTTATGGCCAGAATTTTGACAGACTTCTCCGGGATCTGCAGGAGGAACAGAGCAATACCCGGAATACACTCGAGCAGCTTCAGAACCAGCTTCTGGCTTTTGAAACCGAGATCAGGCAGACCGAAACACGCTATGAGGATGTTTACCGCCAGTTTCAGTCGCTGGAGCGCGAAATCACCCTTCGCGATCAGGTGATCAATAACCTTACTGCCCAGCGCAACCAGATCAGGAGTGAACTTGGCATCATCGAAAAACAGATCGGTGAAAACCAGCAGGAACTCGAAAGGCTGATGGAGGAATATAAAAAGACGCTCACCTATCTCTACAAACACGGCCGAACTCCGCAGTTTGTAATGCTGATGACCGCAAATTCCATGAATCAGCTTCTTGTGAGAAGCCATTATCTGCGCAAATTCAGCGAGCACCGGCAACGTCAGGCCAGCCGGATTGCAGAACTTCAGGATGAACTCCAGAACAAGCGCAACGACCTTGAAACAACCCGCGAGCGAAATGCTCAAAACCTGGCCGAAGAGCAGCGCCAGCGTCAGCGCCTCAGCAACAACCGCCAGCAACAGGAGAAAAATGTTACTACCCTCAGGCAGGACAGGCAGAACCTGCAGCAGAAAATGCAGCGCACACTCGACGAGATCGACAATCTGAACAAAACCCTGAATACCCTTCTGGCTGAAGAAAACAGGGCGAGAAGGGCCGAGGAGGAGAGGATCCGTGTGCTTGAAGAAGAACGTCTTAAAAAGCTGGCTGAGGCTGAAAAAATTGAAGATGAACGGAAGCGGGAAGTTGAAATAGCCAGGTATTCAACCCCGATCCGTCGGGCCGCGGGTCCATCGTCGGCTGAGCTTGAGGTTCTTGAGCAATCGTTTACCCAGCAGAGGGGGAAATTGCCATGGCCGGTCGACAATGGCGCTATTTCCGTCAAATTCGGCAAAAAAGTGCACCCCGTTTACCGTGTAGAAATCCCGAGCGTGGGTATTGAAATTGCCACACAACCGTTGAGTACCGTCCGGTCTGTACATGATGGATTTGTCGAAATTGTTATGCCCCTGAACGGGTTTGATACGATGGTAGTGGTCAATCACGGCCGCTACCTAACCGGCTATGGCAATCTGACCGGGGTAACGGTAAGGCCGCAATCGTATGTGCGGGCGGGCGATATAATCGGCCGCGGCGGCGATGAAAATTCGTCGATGGGATCAGCCGTGTTTTTTATGATCCGCGATGGCGAAACGAACATCGATCCGGAAAGATGGATATCCCGTACCAACCCACCCACTCCCTGAGCACCAGTACTTTTGATTGAGACAGAAAGAAAACGGGTAATTGGCCGGGCCTTTGCCTACACGTCGGCCTCACTTGTGGCAGGCGTTCTCATCTACATGTTCACAAATACCTTTCTCATCTATACCGAAAGGCCCGACTGGATCGGAACCCTGGTACTGGCGGGGTACGGACTGGTTTTTTTGAATGTCAGTTTTGTCCTGTCGCGGCGGTTTACCGGCAAAACGGCATTATTTCCTCATTTCCCGTACCTGATTGCTTTTCTGCTCATAATCCCGACTGTAATTCTCAGCGAGCTCACCGAAAAATTCCTGTTTCAGCGCAGCCTTCTCATCCTGGCTGTTGTGCTGCTGATATCGGCCATAATCGGTGCCAG
>RECM01000222.1 GCA_007694035.1 Balneolaceae bacterium | reverse complement strand
CGCGGTTCTCCACTTCGTTCCGAATCACTTTTGCCTTTTGCTTTTTGCCTTTTGCCGTCTCATGTCTTGTCTCTCACATCTTGTGTCTCCTTCACCATCACCTCCTGCGCCGTCCCCTGCCCCTCTCGCTATAATCGTCATCGTCGTCGCCGCCATCGGGATCAACGTTACCCAGGTAGCCCAGCATGCTGCCGATCATGTCGGAATAAGACCGTTCGTCTTCAAGGTCTTCCTTGCCCAGCATCGACTTCTGGTGCAGCGCCTCCAGTATGAAATCCATAATGGCATGCCGGTACTCACTTCCCTCCCTGCCGCCATGGGTTACCGCCAGTTTTTCCAGGCCATCAACGGCAGATAACACCGCGGCATAGGCTTTGTCGTTCAGCGAATCGGAAATCTCAACCTTGTTGCCTTTTGCAAACCACTCCAGTACCCCGGAATAAGCCGGGTTTTTCCTGTTCTCTTTCATCAGCGGATCGGGAAAAGATTTTTTGAAAATGGCGCTCACAGCTTTACCGATAAGGTGCTTGGCCACATTCACGGCCCCCTCCTGCTCGCCCTCATATACCAGCTCCATTTTACCGGTCAGAGCGGGTACTCCGTGGTAAAGATCAGAGATGCGTAAAACCGTCTGCTTGTCGCCGTTCATGATCGCCCGGCGCTCCGCACCAGAGACCATCTGCTCCATGGCGGTTATCGTTAGCCTTGCCGAAACGCCGCTTTTCTCATCGATATACTCCGATTCCCGGGCTTCGAAAGCGATCTGCTGAACAATCTGCTTCATAAATTCCGGTATTCCTATCTCAATACCGCTGTTGCGCCGGGTCCAGGCCTCCTGTTCGGTAATGGCTATGCCGATATCAATCGATTTGGGGTAATGCGTGATAATCTGAGAATCGATGCGGTCCTTGAGTGGTGTGATGATGTTGCCGCGGTTGGTATAATCTTCGGGGTTGGCCGAAAACACCATCATAATGTCGAGCGGGATCCGCACATTGAACCCGCGAATCTGTATATCCCTCTCCTGCATAATATTGAGCAGTGAGACCTGGATGCGCGGCTGCAGATCAGGCAGTTCGTTGATGGCAAATATACCCCGGTTGGTTCTGGGGATGACACCGTAATTGATCACCTTCTCGTCCGACAGTGCCATTTTTCGGGTTGCAGCTTTGATCGGATCGATATCGCCGATCAGGTCGGCCACGGTGGTATCGGGTGTGGCCAGTTTTTCGGCGTATCGCTGGCCGCGGTGCAGCCACTGTATCGGGGTATCGTCGCCCTTGGCGGTGACCGTGTCCTTGCCGAAACGCGACAATGGTTCAAACGGATCGTCGCTGATCTCGGAACCCTCGATCACGGGTATATATTCGTCAAGGAATTGTACCAGCGAACGGAGAATCCGGGTTTTCGCCTGACCTCTCAGCCCCAGCAGTATGATATCGTGACGGGCAAGAATGGCGTTCTGAAGCTGCGGAACCACTGTTTTTTCATAACCGAGGATGCCGCCGAACATGGGTTCACCGTTTTTGAGCATGCGCATCAGGTTCGAGCGCATTTCATCTTTTACTGATTGGGGCTTCCAGCCCGATTTCTTAAGATCGCCAAGCGTTTTAATGGATTCCGGATGTACTGACATGTAAGCTGATTGAATAGGTTGAATGATTGTTGAATCCCTATAACCCCGAACGGGCCGGTATCATTTCTGAGATACTGTTTTCTGTCTCTTTTCCGAAAACACGAAGCAGCGCACGGGCTTTGATCCAGCTTTCCTCCCACTCCTGCGCTGGGTCTGAATCGCCTGTAATAGCTCCTCCCGCGCAGTAAAACAGATGCTCGCCTTTAATAACGGCTGTACGGATCACCACATTAAAATCGAAATCACCGTTCTCTTTTATATATCCAATGGCGCCGGAGTATATGCCTCTTCGGTAGTTCTCAAGCTCTTCTATCGATTTCATCGCGCTGATTTTCGGGGCACCGGTCATGGATCCCATCGGATAGCACGCCTTTATTATCCCGACCGGATCTGATTGTGCAGGTACCTCCGCCGATACGGTCGACACCATGTGATGTACCGTTTTGAAACTCTGTATATCGAACAGCGCGTCTACTTTCACCGAACCCTTTACCGCAATCCGGCCAAGATCATTTCTAACCAGGTCTACAATCATCAGGTTCTCCGCGCGGTCTTTTGCGGAATTCCTGAGCCTGGATACCGCTTCGATGTCTTCCTTGTTGGTATGTCCCGCGGCTGCAGTGCCCTTTATCGGTTCGGATACAACCCGTACCCCTTTTCTTGCCAGGAAGCGTTCGGGCGAAGCACAGCAAATATCAATCGATCCCTCTATTCCCGAGATATACGCAGCAAATGGGACGGGACCGGCCTCACGCATTGCTTCAAAAAGGTCGTAGGTATCTCCGCTGAATCTGGCCTGCAGCTGGTTGGTAAGATTGATCTCATAATAATCGCCCTCACCGATGCGCCGTCTGGCCTCATTGACCACATCCCGGTATTCTGCATACGTCATTCCGCTGTGAACCGGTCCAATAGAAGGTTTTATGTTGTCTTTTTTTTCCCTGTTGCCCCCGCCGACACCGGGTCCGTCATTATCACCATCCTTCAGCATATCTTCGTTTCCGGCAAGGTATGCAATGGAACCGGTAACCGGGTCGATTTCCATGAGAATTCCCGGGCTCATAAACCACATGTCGGGTGCTTTTACACCATCCGGATTACCGGATACCAGGACTTCAGAATAATTTTTGAGGTCATATCCCAGATAGCCGAGTATCGCCCCTTTTGTAGCGTCTCTGAACTGCCTGAGCAGTTCCCAGGGCACGGCCCGGAATGCATCCGGGTTGGTGGCACTGTGAGCCGTTTGGCCGCCCCCACTGAAACTGAGTATCCGCTGTGGAAGTCCGGCCAGATAGATCTTGCCGGACGACGGGTGCCCCGAAAGCTGCGAATCAAGCAGAACCACAGGCCCTCTACTCCTCAGGGCCATAACCCGCTCTCTCACCATTGAATAGATCTGCTCCCTGTTCATAGCACACATAAACGGCATTACCCTTTTATCGAATCGAGATATGACATGAATGATGCCTGCATCCTGGCATATACGGGCGATGATACGCTGAACTCCATCTTTTCGAGGGCCATTACAGGCTGCCAAACCCTGACGGAGTTGCACACCCATACCGCTTCGGCACCGTTCAGGTCTGCGGGCACATATTCACCCTCGACCACATCCCTGCCTTCTGATTTCAGATGGCGTATTGTGAGCATGCGGGTGATGCCGTGAAGCGGGTCGCACTGAAGCGAAGGCGTGTACACCACGTCATTTTTCAACCAGAAAATATTCGCCACGCTGCTTTCACTCACCTTGCCGGTAACGGTAAGCATAACGGCATCGTCGGCATCCCTGGCAATTGCTTCCTGCCGGGCAAGAATATAATTCAGGTAATTCGACAATTTGAAACGGGTGTCGATGGCCGCAGCAGGTATGCGCCGGGTTTTCGCGATAATCATCCGAAGGGGTTCCCGTTCAACCATGGCCGGCTTAACAGAGATGTGCGCAGTGGCCTCCTGAACAACGGGGCTGTCCATGCCCGAAATGCCGGACCGCCAGACTTGTAACCGCACCCTGCTGTCAATTGATTCAAGCCGGTTGATCTCGAGCAGGCGTGCCACCGATTTTTTCAGTGATGCCGATACAAGCGAAGGATTCTGTTGTATCCCCAGGTACTCCATGCCGGCATGCAACCGGTCGATATGCTCCTGCCAGCAGACAAACTTTCCCTTTGTTGCCAGCAGGGTTTCGAAACACCCGTCACCGTACATCGCCGCACGGGAAGATGCCGAGACCCGTGCCTCCGTTTCCGTAACCACAGATCCATTAAACCAAACCTTATAACCATGTTCAATCATACATGAAAGTATGATTTTTTATGGAGCCGTTCAGCATTAATTCTCAGCATGTGCTGCTGCGGGTTAATTTTAAACATATCTGATACCAAATTTGACAAATATCCTTTGCAAGCGGTCTGATTTATCGTCATTTTCCGACTATTTAACTGTTCAACAGCGGCGGCATGCTTACACTACCAATGAACCGGATCCTTTTACGGACCTCTTTTTTTCTAATCGGATTACTACTCTTCATCTCGTGCGACATCGCGGAAAAGACGAGCGAGCCTGAGCTGCAGTATCTGATCGATTATTCCCCTGCAGGGGAACTGAGCCCTGAGCAGATTATCAGTTATTACGATAATCCATTGATTGAATTGATCGCTTCCTATGATGTGAAGGCCTACCGTATCACCTACCGCACGCAAACCATTGATGGAACGCACGTAACGGCCTCGGGAATGATCCTGGTACCCTCCATCACCAGACCATCGGTGCTGGTACTGCAGCGCGGAACCCTTTTCCAAAAAAGTGAAGCCCCTTCTTTGTTCGATCCTGACCTGGCCGACAACAACTCCGTATGGACCTATTTCGGCCCTGTGGTGAGCTCCTCGGGGTACATGATCATTATGCCTGACCTGCTCGGTTTCGGAGAAAGTGAAAGCCTGTTTCATCCCTACTTTGTTACCCGCTCTCACGGCCGGGTCTCCCTCGACATGATGAAGGCAGCTGAGGAATTTTTTGATATGGAGGGTATCGGCAAGGGAAACAGGTTGTTCATAACCGGATACTCCCAGGGCGGAACATCCGCAATGGCCCTGCTCAAAGCAATCGGGGAAGACGCATCCGCAGATTTCAGGGTTACGGCTGCCAGTGTTGGCGGAGGTGCCTATAACCTCGTGGATGTATCGAAAAGCATTCTGGGTGCCGACACGCTGGGCTTCGCTCCCAATTATGCATACATAGTTGCTGCCTACGACCGTACCTATAATCTGAACCGGGATATAGAAACCATATTCAAACCACCCTACAGCAGCCGTATCTTTGGCGAGAATCTGTTCGGGGGGCAGTTCAGCGGTTCCCAGATTGATGAGCGGCTTACCAATGTGACAGCCGACCTGTTTCAGGAATCGTTTCTGGCGGGTTTCCTTGGCGGGGGCGAGCAACAGCTTAAAGAATTGCTGAACAGCAATGATGTATCCGGATTCAGGGTGCAGGTTCCCCTCAGGATCTATCACGGTGAGTTCGATGAAGTTGTACCCGTTGATGAAGCCCGAAATGCATTCGAAAAACTGAAAGATGCGGGGGCCGCAAATATTCAGTTCGTGCTGATACCCGACGGAACCCATGAATCGTCTGCACTCGATTTTGCCAGCCAGACACTTAACTGGTTTTTCGTTCAGTAACAGCGGCTGCCTGGTAACTTTAACCTGTAATATGCCGGGCAGTTTCTGGTTTCATGATGCCGTTATCAGTACATTATGGCATATTTCTACTACTTTCTGCATCCATGTCGATCCTGAAAAAGATACTGCGCTTCAGATACAGAGATCAGGGCCTGATCGTCAGGGAAGTTACGGTTGGCGACAAAAACCTGTTCCGGAAAGGGATTCTCAGGCTTTCACCCGATTCAACATTCAATCGCTTTCATACAAACTCCATAACACTGAACGAACACCTGCTTGATTATCTGACCAGGGTCGACCAGGTGAGCCATGTGGCAATCGGCGTTATCGACTGCACGGCGGAAGACTGTCCCGGTGTGGCCGTTGCACGTTATGTAAGATCCGAAAACGATCCCGATATTGCAGAGGTAGCGGTAACCATAATCGATGAGTATCAGGGCCGCGGTCTCAGCGCCATCCTGCTGGCAGGACTGAGCCGATACGCACTCGAAAACGGGATAAAACGCTTCCGCCTTTTCGTGCAGGCCGACCGCCGCAAAATACGCCAGAAACTGCTTTCGCTGGGGGGTGCAGTGATTCGGCGGCACGGATCTGTAATCGAAATAGAGGTTCCCGCCGTACCTGATCTGTCAAGCATGGATTCATCGGGTTGGAGTCGGCTGTTCTATGGCACACTCACCGACCTTAAAGCCAGGCAGCTCCCACTTTTTATGAGGATGAAAAGCCTGCCCGAGCGGAAATCAAGGCCTGCTCAATCGGAAGCATTATAGTACCAGGCCCTCACAATTTTCCCGTTGTTCACCTCATACACGGCCAGCGCAGCCTGCGATCTCGGCCCTGATCGTGTACCCCAGGTTACCCGCTCCCTCACCGAAACGAATGGCCCGTTCCAGGTTACCGACTCAATTTCGGAACGCACCTCATCAAGACTGTCGAAATAGGTGCGCATACTGGTTCTGAAGTCATCACGCCCATAAGTTTCCAGTACCATGAGATCGTTTTTGATCCGGTACCAGCGCAGGTTGTCGTCTACCTGGCGCAGCATTCCCGAAACACTTCTGTCGTTGAATGCATCCATAAACGCCTGCACCGTCAGCACCTCCTCAGGCAATTCGTCAATCTTTTCGGCTTCCCCTGAGCAACCGGAAACTGCCGTAATTCCGGCAACAGCCACTACTGCCAACAGCATTGACAGCCGGGTAAATCTGCTGAAATAGTTCATTTGAAATATTCTGTGATACAATGAAATAGACAACTGCAAAAAGTTCTGTGATACAATGTAATGTGTAACTGTAAAGAGTTATGTTGATACCATGTAATGGACATCTGTAAAGTGTACGTAATCGTTATTCAAATTGCCATCTTTACCCGGCACAATCTTCCAGCCGCGTTAATATCGGACTAAGACAATACCAAAGGCTAACCGTTAACCAGCACGGCTATGGCAAGTATGGCAAACAGAATACCAGCCCATTGCCTTCCTGATATCTGGTCCTTCCAGATGTACCGGCCGATGAGCGCCCCGCCGGTAACGATAATCATGTTGACCAATGAATAGACAATGCTGCCATCCATATAGGCAAAAGCCCTGATCAGAAAAATGGATGTAAACAGGTTGGGCAGCCCCACCAGAACCCCGAGCGATATCTCGCCGCGGCTGAATGTCATGCTTTTTTGATAAACCAGGACCGTGAGCCCGATCAGGAATGCCGTAAAAAATACGACGCTCATGAACTGGTACTCCGACGCGGCATGCTGCATCTCCTCCTCATAGACCTTCATCGATCCGTCGGCGATACCGGAGAAGATAAACAGAAGCAATAACAGGCCCTGGCTGCCAATTACCCCAACTTTTACATCCCTCCTCGACATGATTAGTATGCCAAGGGCGGCAAAAACAAGTACGATACCCGAAATCTTCAGTATGGTAATCTCCTCACGGTAGAACACCATCGACAATAACACCGGCACCAGCAAAGATATCCGCATCGCTGCCACACTAACCCCTACCCCGTTCACATTTACCGATTTGCCAAAAACAAAAAAGTTGCTGATAAACAGTACCCCCACAAATACCGCAAAGAGCCAGAACCAGGGCGGGAAGTCAGGCACGGGATTGACCCCCTGTATAATGCTGTACCCTGCCGCCGTACCAAATGCAATCAGATAATTGATGATCAGCACCTTTAGGATACTGTGGCCGTAAGCCCCCGAATATTTCAGAAAATGTGCGATAGCCAGTGAACAGGCCGCACTTAACAGAATATAGACGAGTCCCATCGGTGGCTATAAACCGATAACAGCACCAATACCCAGATGGCCACGGTATCGAAGCCTGTCGTGCCCGTTTTCGGGGTGTGACAGCCAGAACGGGATTTCGTACCGGATTACAAATCCCCGGGGCTTGCCAAGATAATCAGGGATGTTCAGCGATAGCATGAATCCGGCGCCTATATTTGAATAATATGGGCTTAGCTCACTCTCGATCACTGTTACGGCAATACTTTGCACCGGATCAGCAGCTACCGACTGTTCAAGGGTCAGGCCACCGCCACCGTCGTAGAAAAGGTAGGACCGAAGCCGCAGGAAATCGCCCAGAACCGGGATATCCTCAAAAGCACGATCGAATGGATTGGGATAGTCCAGCTCGGCATTTACCGAAAACATATTCCGGAAAAGCATGGGCAGCCCGCCTTTCATCATTTTGATGTCCTCACGGTTATACCCTCGCAGTGAGGGACCTCCTGCGATATTGACCGCGCCCGACTCCATCCACGGGGTCGGGATTGTGCCCTTTGCGCGGGTAAATCCGGAGTTCATCCAGTCGATGGGTGATGCCATACTACGCAGCAGCCCGTACTCAAGGGGCATATTCACACTTGAAAATGTGCCCGTTCCCCTAACATGGATGCCAAAACCCCGGGTGAATTCAATTTTGTTGTTCATTTCGAGGGACATCCGGCCATACACATCCTCAAGATGAATCCCGCTGTTACCAGCTATTTTTACATTTGTCAACCCCTTCTGACCTGCAATCTGCCTCTGCCATTCATAACCGGCATTCAGATAATACACCCAGTCGTTCTGCCACACCGACGGAAATGGTAAATATTCATGGCTGAAGCGGCGATGCCCGCCCGACTCGGCATGGAATTCCCTGAAAACGTCTTCGTTGAACCCCTCCTGCCAGCGCTTGTCGAACCGCAGTGCGTGCCGGTGAAATCCGGTCCTTATACTGCTGATAAAGCTGATACTGCCCTCGCTGTTGAAATCACTGATGGCTGGAACCGGTTCGGTATACTTCACGTAATAGGATACCGGGTATGTGGGAAACCAGGTCCCAAGCCAAACCCCGAAATCCAGGCGGTGAGGCCCGTCGTTGAAAGTGCCGGGCACCTGCCCTCTGAGGCGAAGGCCAACGCGAATACCGTCGATGTCGTTATACCAGAGATCCGGCGCCGGTAACAATTCATAGCTTTTGTCGGATTGCCGGGCAAGTGCATCCGGGGCGGGAAACGCCATAGAAAGTGTTATAACAATGGCGAATATCCAGGTTGGGCTTTTCCACATAATACTTTTATCTCTGTTGATCATGTTTGCTGATGATCCATTCATCGGGGATTTCATTCTTTTTCAGGATAGCTGAAATATAACCTATCATTTTGATCTGTTCAGGCCATACCAACATTTTTCCGGCCTGGTCGGCATTTACCCACCGGAAATCTTCATGTTCATGGTTCAGGATGATATCACAATCCACCGGCATCTCGGCGGCGAATGCAGCCACAAACCTGAATTCATCTGCTTTAACATCATAAAAGTGGTTTACCGCAGGAACGGCCCATACCATCACAGGATTGGCGCCAAGTTCTTCGTGTAGCTCGCGTAATGCCGTGCTGCTTCTTCGCTCGCCCTGCTCCGCCTTGCCGCCAACCATGCGCCACTGGCCTTCGTAAATCCGGCCAGGAGCCCTCTTTAACAGAAGGAACTGCAGCTCTTCGTTGATGTAACGGTAAGCGTAGACATCGATAAGGCGGACCCGGCTGTTCATGATGGCCCAAAATAATGAAAGACAGCACCGTTAGCTATCCCCCTGCATTGGTATTCAGTGAGAGCGGGTATCACTACGCCTGCCGGACCAGCTGTTAACCGGAGATCCCATGTAGCTATTTGATCGTCTGTATGTTACAGGATCATCTGTAGTTATGGGATCATCCGGTTTCCGGCACAAATTGACAAGAACTACATCCTGGACCGGAAAAAATCGTACGTTTTCTGCAGGCCTTCCGACCGCCCTACCTTCGGCTCCCATCCAAGAATTTCTTTGGCTTTCGTGATATCGGGCTGGCGAACCTTGGGATCATCGGTCGGTAACTCTTTGAATGCAAGCCGGCTTTTACTGCCGGTGAGCTTCAGTATCTCATTTGCGAATTCAAGTATGGTGATTTCCGCCGGATTTCCGATGTTCACCGGATTGGTATAATCGCTCTGCGACAGCCGGAAGATGCCCTCAACCAGATCATCAACATAGCAGAATGAGCGGGTCTGCAATCCGTCGCCGAAAATAGTGATATCCTCGCCCCGGAGGGCCTGCCCCATAAAAGTCGGCAGGGCCCGGCCGTCATCGAGCCGCATACGCGGGCCATAGGTGTTGAAGATGCGCACAATTCGGGTATCAAGGTTGTGAAAACGGTGATAGGCCATTACCATAGCCTCGGCAAAGCGTTTGGCTTCATCATACACACCACGGAAACCGATGGGGTTAACATTGCCCCAGTACTCCTCCTGCTGTGGGTGTATGAGCGGATCGCCATAGACCTCACTGGTGGAAGCGAGCAGGAAACGGGCATTTTTGGCTTTCGCCAGCCCAAGGGCTTTGTGTGTACCAAGCGAGCCCACCTTCAGCGTTTGTATTGGCATCTCAAGGTAATCTATCGGGGATGCCGGTGAGGCAAAATGAAGTATCAGGTCGAGATCGCCCGCAATATGCAGGTAGTTGGTCACATCATATTTGATGAACACAAAGTTGCCATCCCTGAACAGGTGTGCCACATTCTCTTCCCTGCCGGTCGACAGATTGTCAAGGCAAAAAACCTCATACCCCTCGGCAATGTATCTTTCGCAAAGATGCGACCCAAGAAACCCTGATCCACCGGTAATCAGTACCCGTTTACGCTTCTGCATTTATGGTGGCCCTTCCAACACTGATATACGTGATGTTCGTTTCAGCCATCCTCTCGAGGTTGAACAGGTTTCTGCCATCAAAAATTACCTGTGTTTTCATGTTATCGGTAAAGACACCAAAATCGGGACGCCTGAATTCATTCCATTCGGTGCAAATTACCAGGGCATCGGCACCTTTGATTGCACTTAATTGATCTTTTACAAACTCGATCCTGGCGGCATAATCTTCACCAATGGCCTCCCTGAAGGTTTGCATAGCCTCGGGATCGTAGGCCCTGATTTTTGCTCCCGCATCTACCAGCTCTTTAATAATGTAGAGTGCCGGGGCTTCGCGCACATCGTCGGTCTCGGGTTTGAACGACAATCCCCAAACCCCTATTTCTTTGCCTGCCAATTCTTTATGATAAAAACGCTTGATTTTTTCTACTATTGAAAGCTTCTGCCTGTCGTTAACATCGATTACGGCCTTCAGAATCTTGAAATCATAACCATACTCGTCGGATGTGAAGTCAAGAGCCTGCACATCTTTTGGGAAACAGGATCCACCATACCCGATACCGGCAAAAAGAAAACGCTTTCCAATCCGGGAGTCGGTACCGATCCCCCTGCGGATATTGTCGACATCGGCACCCACTCTTTCGCACACATTCGCAATTTCGTTCATGAATGTGATCTTGGTCGCCAGGAATGCATTGGCAGCATATTTTGTCATCTCCGAACTACGTTCATCCATTACGATGATCGGATTGCCGCTGCGTACGAAGGGTTCATACAGCAGTTCCATCTGCTTTATGGCACGCGGGCTGCGGCTGCCGATCACCACGCGCTCGGGCTTCAGAAAATCGTCGATGGCTGCACCCTCCCGAAGAAATTCCGGATTGGAAACCACATCGAATTCAACATCTGTCTCGGCCGAAATAATCTCTCTTACCTTGTCGGCCGTTCCCACAGGTACCGTACTTTTATTTACAATGATTTTGTAGTCCCTGATCATACCGCCAATCTGCTTTGCAACATTCATCACAAAACTCAGATCAGCCTGCCCGTTTCCGCCCGGTGGTGTAGGCAGGCACAGAAAAATAATGTCGGATTTATGCACGGTATCTTCAAGGTCGCTTGTAAAATGAAGCCTTCCTTCCCTTACAGACCGTTCAAAAAGTGTTTCGATACCGGGTTCATAGATGGGTATTTCATGCCGCCTGAGGGCTTCCAGCTTGGCCGGATTGTTGTCTACACAAATAACGTCGTTGCCTGAATCTGCAAAACAGGTCCCGGTTACAAGGCCCACATAACCGGTCCCGATTACTCCAATTTTCATTATTAAATCATCCTTTCGATGTTTCGTATTTCCAGTTCAAGTTTACCGGCCGGTACTTTCACCTCTACAACATCGCCAATTTCCTTGCCCATCAGGGCGCTGCCTATGGGCGAATCGATTGAAATTTTACCCTGGGCGAAATCAGCCTCCTGCTTTGAAACCAGTGTATAGGTCATCTCCTTGCCGGTTTTTTTGTTCAGAATGGTAACAGTACTCAGCACATATACTTTTGATCCGTCCACCGTCTTTTCATCGATAATACGGGAATTCGACAGGGACATCTCCAGTTCGGCAATTCTTTTTTCAAGATGGGCCTGCGCTTCCTTGGCGGCTTCATATTCGGCATTTTCGCTGAGGTCGCCGTGCGAGCGGGCCTCTTCAATCTGCTGGGCTATACTCCTGCGCCCGTTCGTTTTGAGTTCCCTAAGCTCCCTGTTCAGTTTTTCAAAGCCTTCTTTGGACAAATAGCTGATCTTCACGGTAGTGGTCTTTGTTTAATTTACAGATTATGATTGAGTCTGGTTAAACCGCATAATATAAGAAGATTTGACCAAGCTTATCCCCTTTTGAGTTGCACCAACCGATTTTTTCCGGGTATCCCGGTATGTATCTT
>RECM01000216.1 GCA_007694035.1 Balneolaceae bacterium | reverse complement strand
TTTACCTGATTCGTCAACCAACAATCATCAGACTTCCATACCTATTAACTTTACGTTCATGTATACACTCCGACATTTCCTGGTCACAGCACTGTATCTGGCACTCCTCTTTTCAAGCCTGGCGGGTTGCCAAACAGAGCCTGTTCGCCCCGATATCGACCCGCCGGTGGCCCTTCAAAAGCCGGTGGAACTTACGATCCACGATCATACCCGAATCGATCCGTATTACTGGCTTAATGACAGGGATAACCCGGAGGTGATCGAATACATTGAAGCCGAGAACGACTATCTGCGGCTGATGATGGCCCATACGGAAGATTTCCAGGATCAGCTTTTTGAAGAAATGCGCGGACGCATCAAAGAGGATGATTCTTCGGTACCCATCCGCCTCGATGATTACTACTACTACACGCGGTTTGAAGAAGGCGGTGAATACCCGCTCTATGCCCGTAAAAAAGGGTCTCTGGATGCCACTGAGGAGATCATACTGAATGCCAGCGAGATGGGCGAGGGGCGATCCTATTTTCAGGTCATGAACACCTCGGTGAGCCCCGATCACCGCTATCTGGCCTATGCCATCGATACGGTTGGCCGGCGCGTGAGCACCCTGTTCGTAAAAGACCTCAGTACCGGCGAACTCCTGAATGATGTAATTCAGAACGTGACCGGCAACATGGCCTGGGCCAACGATAACCGGACTATCTTCTATACCAGGCAGCATCCTGAAACACTCAGGTCTTACCAGACGTACCGGCACACTCTCGGCAGCGATCCCGGTTCACCGGAACTGATTTATCAGGAAGATGATGAAACATTCAGCACCTATGTTTACCGTACCAAGTCGAGGGCCATTATCGGAATCGGCTCCGTAAGCACGGTTTCAACCGAACACCGTGTTCTGAGCGCGGATACGCCCGGTGGCCGGTTCCGCGTGATTCAGCCCAGGGAACGCGGCCATGAGTATTTCATTGATCACTACGGCGATCACTTTTACATCAAAACCAACCTCGATGCCCGGAATTTCCGCCTTATGCGTACCCCGGTCAATAATACCGGCAAAGCCAACTGGCAGGAGGTTATTCCCCACAGGGAGGATGTGCTATTCGAAGACCTGGAAATCTTCAGGGACCACCTGGTTGTAGAAGAACGCGTGAACGGCCTGCCGCGCATCCGGATCATTACTTGGGATGCATTCGAAGAGCACAACCTTGATTTTGATGAACCGGCATTTTACGCAACACTTTCAGACAATCCTGAATTCGACACCGACCTGGTGCGATACGTCTACACCTCGCTCACCACTCCTTTTTCAACCTACGATTACAACATGAACACCCGCGAGCGTGAACTGTTGAAACGGACCGAAGTACTGGGCGGATTTGACCCCGATAATTACGTAACCGAGCGGATGTACGCCCTCACCGACGACGGCATTCAGGTACCGGTTTCGGTTGTTTACAGGCAGGGTTACCGGAAAAACGGGTCACAGCCCCTGCTCGTTTATGGTTACGGCTCATACGGGTACTCGATGGAAACGTTCTTCAGTTCATCAAGGCTGAGCCTGCTTGACCGGGGTTTTGCCTATGCCATTGCGCACATCCGCGGCGGGCAGGAAATGGGGCGGGAATGGTATGAGGATGGAAAACTGCTCAACAAGATCAATACCTTCACCGATTTCATTACCGTTACCGAACATCTGCACAATAAGGGATTTGGCAGCCCCGACAATACCTTTGCCCTCGGTGGCAGCGCCGGCGGACTTCTGGTTGGTGCCGTGGTGAACATGCGTCCCGACCTCTATCATGGCATCATAGCGGCGGTACCTTTTGTGGATGTTGTAACCACCATGCTTGATGATACCATCCCCCTCACCACAGGCGAGTATGATGAATGGGGCAATCCGAACGAACCGGTGTACTACGAATACATGCTCTCATACTCACCCTACGATAACGTAAAGGCCATGGATTATCCGCATATGCTCATTACATCCGGCCTGCACGATTCACAGGTACAGTATTTCGAACCAACCAAGTGGACGGCCCGGCTGCGTGAATTAAAAACCGACAATAACTACCTGTATCTCCATACCAACATGGATGCCGGACATGGCGGCGCATCGGGGCGGTTCAGGCAGTTCCGTGAAACCGCACTCATGTATGCCTTCATGTTCGATCTGCTCGGAATCAGTCAATAATAATTATCAACCGTTCAGGAAATTAATACATTAACGCACCGGTTTATTTTTTCCGGATTTTATTCTGCTGATGACGGAATGCAGCAACCACAATGTGCGGTTAACTGGAAATTATCAGTAAAATAAATTCATGAGATTCAATATTCTGGCTTCCGCCCTTATTGTGATGTACACCTTTACATCCGATGTGTTTTCCCAGGACATCAGAACAGGCGGAGTTACGGGTTTTCTTGTCGACGCGATTACACAGGAACCGCTCATCGGGGCCAATATTATCGTTGAAGGGTCCGGCGGAAAGGGCACGGCAACCGATTCTGACGGCCGTTACCGCCTTGAGCAGATCGACGCCGGTATCTACCGCCTTCGGTTCAGCTATCTCGGCTATGAGTCCTATATCGCAACCGATGTGGTAATCAGGTCGAACCGCACCACACAACTCGACGTCAGGCTGCATCCGGCAAGGCTTGAAGGTGATGAAATAACGGTTACTTCCGGTTATTTCCAGAGGGATGGAATCAATACCGTCAGTTCGGTACGGTTCAGCCCTGAAGAACTGCGCCGGTCGCCGGGCGCCGGGCAGGAGCTGAGCCGCATACTCAGTGCGATCCCCGGCGTTTCAAGTGCCGGAGAAATTTCGCAGGACCTCATGGTCCGCGGCGGCAGCCCGGTCGAAAACGGATTTATCATCGATAACATACCGATGCCGGGTGTCGCCCATTTTGAGCGGCAGGGAGGGCTCAGCAGCGGGCCGATCGGCATCCTGAATACCGACCTGGTCTCCAATATCGACTTCTATACCGGCGGCTTCAACGCCCGCTACGGCGACCGGATGTCGGCCATTGGCGACATCACCTACCGCGAAGGGACCCGGAACGGATTCAGGGGCGATATGTTTATGAGCCTGGCCGGATTCGGCGGCACCGTTGAGGGGGGATTGGGCAACGGCCGCGGGAGCTGGCTGCTGTCGGCCAGGCGCAGCTATCTCGACCTTATCGCAGAAGCGATAAACGCGGGCGGGGCACCCAGGTACGGCGACATCCAGTCGAAAGTCGTATACGACCTGTCACCCTCAACCCGGCTTACCTTGCTGAATATCTACGGCAACAGCACCTTTGAGTCCAGCCGTGACAATGCTGTTGATGAGGGCATATCCATGCTCTTCACCGCCGATTTCTATCAGAATACCACAGGCCTCAACCTGCGGACCCTCTGGAAGTCGGCGGGCTTCACCCAGACCTCGGTATCCTACTCATTCAAGCAGGAAAATTCACTTTCAACGCGGTCGGCCGACGAAAGCGTACTGGCCGACGTGGATGTGCTGAACCGTTACATCAATGCCCGGTCGGTATCTGTTTACCGCTTTTCCGAGGCACTCGATGTAGAATTCGGGGGCGAGATCTATTATGAAACCGGCAACTATAACTATTTCATTGATGCCGATACCAACCGGGCGGGGCAGGTATCACCACCAAGGCTCATACAGACCGAACTGAGCGGCACGCGGTCATCCCTGTTTACCACGTTCAGTATAAAACCGTCGGGCATACTCACCCTGGCACTGGGCATCAGGGGGGATCACAGCAGTTACAACGGATCGGTTGATGTTGCCCCGCGCCTGTCGGGGTCGCTGAGGCTCAGCCGGAGGCTGTCATTGAATGCCTCCTACGGTCATTTTTACCAGGCGCCGCCCCGTTACCTGCTTTCCCAGAACAGCGACAATGAAAAACTGAAGAATGTGCGGGCCATTCATGCCATTGCGGGCTTCGAGTACCTGCTCACCGGCGATACGCGCCTTACACTCGAAGTGTTCGACAAACAGTACGACCGGGCCCCGATGCTGCCCGTGGTGAACGATTTCGGAGACCCGCGCTTCGTTCTCGACCGGGCCGATGAGTTCTACCGCATCCTGAACAGCAACGGTGAGGCATGGTCGAGGGGTATTGAACTGCTCATCCAGAAAAAACTGGCCGTCAATTTCTACGGGCTTGTCTCGGCCACCTATTTCAGGTCGCGCTACCTCGATTTCAGCGGCAACTGGCAGAACCGCGACTTCGACAACCGGATCCTGTTCAGCGTGATCGGTGGCTACCGTCCGAACAACCGCTGGGAGTTCAGTGCCCGCTGGAGCTTTCTCGGCGGCAGGCCTTACACCCCCTTCAATACGGCGCTTTCCGAGGAATTGAACCTGGGCATCATCGATATGACCCGGTTCAACCGGTCACGGCTTCCCGATTTTCACTCCCTCTACCTGCGCATGGACCGCCGGTACTTCCTTGACCGCAGAAACGTGATTTTCTTTGTCGAAATCTGGAATTCCTACAACCGCGAAAACGTATACGACTACTACTGGAACCAGACAGAGCGCCGGCGCGACAGCCTCACGGCATTTACGCTTATACCGGTCGGCGGTGTGAAGGTGGAGTTTTGATGAGAGAGGCAAGAGGCAAGACATGAGACATGAGACATGAGACACAAGACATGAGACAAAAGACAACGTCATGCTGAGCGCAGGGCAGAGCCCGAAGTCGAAGCACGTGGGGGCTTTTTAAAAAGCCCCCGGAGCACGCTACTGGCAAGGATATTTCACTCCTAAAATGAGCAGTGCTCAGCACTGCTCACACATACCTCGGCTTCGCCCTTCGACTACAGCCTGCTGCGCAGGCTTGCGACCATCGACTCCGCCCTTCGACTTCGCTCCGCTGCGCTCAGGGCTGCGCTCAGGCCATGCTCAGGGCTGCGCTCGGTATGACGGTTATTCCGCCCATCCGGTCCAGCCGGGGCCGCGTACTACGGTTCCGGGTGTTGCGCCGGTATGTTCTCCGTTATCCAGAACCTGCACACCGTTTACGAACACATGGTACACACCGGTAGCGTACTGATGCGGGTTTTCGTAAGTGGCGTGATCTTCGATGGAACCGGGGTCAAAAATGACGATATCGGCATGGTAGCCCTCTCTGATGAAACCGCGGTCGCGCAGCCTGAGGTTAGTGGCCGGCAGGCCGGTAAGGCGGTAAATGGCCTCAGGCAGTGAAATGAGTTCCAGATCACGTACATATTTGCCCAGCAGCCTCGCGAAATTGCCGTAGGCGCGCGGATGTGGTCGGCGGTTCAGCACATCACCCTCGGCCGCGAACGATCCTCCGTCGGATCCGAAGCTCATCCAGGGTAGTTGAATCTGGCGCTGAACGTTCTCTTCGCTCATCAGAAAATAGATGGCCCCGATACGGCTGTTGTCCTCGATGGTCAGGTCGATGGCGGCACGCACCTCATCCACCCCGCGCAATTCGGCAATCTCGGCAAGTGTATTGCCCACATAACCCCGGAGGTGCTCCCTGCGGAACCCGACCAGGATGATGTTCTCGCCTCCGCCGGCCATCAGGTAGAAATTCTCCCAGTCGTCGGAGGGGGTGAGTATCTCGTTCATGATATTCCTTCGCAGCACCACATTCTTCAGGCGCTCGATCCAGTCGTCGTGCCCGCCCTCCTGGGTCCATGGCGGCATTATCGCGGCCAGGCTGGTAGCGGCCGCGTTGTAGGTGTACATATTGGCTGTTATATGGAGACCTTCCTCCCTGGCAGCTTCAACCAGTTCGATCACCTCATCCAGTTTCTCCCAGTTTTCCTGACCTGCCGCCTTCAGATGGTGGATTTCGGCCCGTATACCGGCTTCGCGGGCTATCTCAAGCAATTCCTCAACCGACTCAACCAGGCGGTTGCCTTCACTGCGGATATGGGAAATGTACATACCGTCGTATTCGGCCGCCACTTTGGCCAGCTCGATAAGTTCGCGGGTGGTGGCGTAGAATGCCGGTGCATAGATCAGCGACGTTCCCAGGCCCATGGCGCCCTCCTCCATGGCAACCCTCACCAGGCTGCGCATATTTTCCATCTCGTCGCGGGTCGGAAGCCGGTTTTCATGTCCGATCTGATGTATCCTCACCGTTGTTCCGCCCACGAAGGAGGCGATATTAGTGGATACCCCCCTCTTTTCGAGCCAGTCAAGAAATTCACCCAGGGTGGTCCAGTCAATATCGTAGCGCGCATCGCGCTGGCGCTCCCTTTTCATTGACCTGTTAAGCGGGCCCATCGACCAGCCTTCGCCGAAAATTTCGAGGGTAACGCCCTGTTTGATATTGCTCATCGACCGTCCGTCGTTGATCAGGGGCTCGGCTGCCCAGCTCAGCATATTGATGAAACCCGGAGCTACAGCCATTCCGGCCGCATCAACGGTACTTGCGGTTGTATATTCACCGCTGAGGTTGCCGATAAATTGAATGCGGCCGTCTTTGACCGCGATATCGGCCTGCCGGGGCTCATCGCCCGTTCCGTCGTAGATCATCCCGTTGGTGATCACCACATCATAGTCGAAGCGCTGGCAGGCTGTTGCCATCATCATGAGTAACAAAAGAAAACGCAGAGCAGATTTCATATTCATCTTAATTCCATTTTATTCGATAATTGACAGCGCTTACGGCTTGTTTTTACCCGGCAGTAAAATAAAAAAGGGAGACCAGAATCTCCCCTTAAAACGTGTAACCAATCATTTTTTAACAACAAATTACCAGGTGCGGAGGAAGTCTTCGAACGACAGTTGCTTGTAGTGATCGTCGGCAAAGAAAACAAGCAGGGCCTGGAGTTGGTCAGGGCCGTGAAAACCGCTGCGGCTGCCAATGATATCATCCTTTTCCATCACCACGAAAAACGGCACATATTCGGTGCCAAGCCTGGTTGCCAGTTCACGGTGGGTGAGCGTTTCCCCGTTCATCTGAAGGGGTTCGCGCGAGCCGGCATTGACCCGTACCGGAAGAAAAAGTTCATTCATATTTTCAATAACAGCCGGGTTTACAAACACTTCAGCGGCTGTTCGCTGGCAGAAACCACAGGTGGTTGTATAGACATAGAACAGGATTTTTTTTCCGGATTCGGCATGTTGCGCCAGGGCCTGGTCGGGAGTGAGCCAGTTGATTTCAACAGGATCGGTTGAATTTGATGTTGCGTTCTCATCCGGAGTTATTCCGGACGATGCTACAGATACGATGGCAAACACCATCAGTGGCAAAAGAATGCGTGTAGATTTAAGCATTGTCTGTAAGTTCAATTAGTTGAAGTAGATGAATTCCCGGATTTTTTTACTGAATAACGTCCTGCGGAATGCCGACCTGCAGAACGTTCTGCAGTGACAGGTAAAATAGAAGAAACGAACAAATTATTGCCACAGTATTTTTGATACTGAAAATGCAGTACACATCGGCAAAATACCGCTGCTTACCCTTGCTTTAACAGAAAAAGCGGCACCGCGTTTACGGTGCCGCTTTTTTTAGTGAATCTGAACCCTGGCCCCTGTTACAGGTTCGGGTTATTGTTACGCTCAATGTCGGGCAGCGGCATGCAACGCTGGTCGCCATAGGTATCGCTTTGATCGCGATACTGACTTCCGGGTGCCGGGCTGAGCGGCAGGTTATACCTGGTCAGGTCATAAAGAGTATGAGACTCAAGGAAAAATTCCCTGCGGCGTTCCTCGATGACCTGATTCCTGATCTCGGTTTCGTTGGTACTGCTGAAAGCCGGCAGGCCATGTACAGCACGCAGTTCATTGATCAGGTTTACCGCGGTTTGTCCGCCGGCAGCTTCTGCCCTGATGAGCTTCGCTTCAGCCGAACGGGCGAGTGGGATGGGTGATCCAAAGGCTGTGTATTTGGTTGTACGGTACACATCCACACCTGAACTGTTCCGGGCTGCGAACTCAACAGGCACACGCGGATCATCAACACCACCTACCTGCAGGCCATGGTAACCGGGATTGACCGTTACATTCAAACCATTAAACTGCTGGAAAATGCGGTTGTTTCTTCTGTTACCCTCGGCAGATGCACTCACATTGAAGACAAACCCATCGGGTACTGCCTGTACCGCGCTGGCGGCATCGGCTGTACGGCCAAGGTTCAGAAGTGTGCGGCCAAGTCCAATCCGGGCCATATTCAGCACGTTATTGTCGCCTGCCTGTTGGGCAGTTGAAATGGCACGTTCAAAACGGGCAACTGCACGGTTGAATATCTCTTCACGGGAAAGCTCGGCACTCAGGTCGATTGACATACTGCAAAAAGCTTCACCCAGTAACAGATAACTATAACCGGCATACCCGGCAGCCCTTGCAATAAGGGCCGTACGGTTTTCAACCTCGGCATCTGTCCAGCCGTCAAGGCGGCGCAGGGCATCATCGGCTGCAAAACGCGCGGTCGACAGCGGCGTATACACACCGAAATCGGCAGCGTTCACATACCTGCTGCTCGAAGGCTGGATTTTACGCTGATCCACTTCCCAGCGGGCGGCCGTGAAGGTGGCATCACCCAACTCGTTACCAAAGATGGCACTGGTAAGCACGTAACCCTGAAACGCGAATTCAAAATCCGAAGCGGCCCCGGTCACAATAAGACCAGCCAGTTCCGGATTTTCGAGGTCATCGGCCGACACGAACGACGGCGTATCGACATCGAGCAACGTGTCGCATGAAGCCAGAAGAAATACAACGGAAAGCACCGTGATCGCTCTGGCAAATCCATTTTTCATGATAATGGTATACATAATGAATTTCCTTAATTAAATAGGTGGTTACCGTTAGAATCTGATGTTTACCGTTCCGACAATCTGGTTCAGTTGTGGAAGCGCGTTCTGGTCGAGCTGAACAAAACCGCCGCGTCCTCCACCCAGGAACATAGTCTCCGGATCCAGACCGCTGTACTTGGTCCATGTGTAGACATTCCTGGCCGACAGTGTAAATGTGGCCCGGCGGATACCCAGCGGTGATGTAATCGAAGACGGGAAGAAGTACGTGAGCGAAACCTCACGCAGTCTTGCGAAGCTGGCATCGTTTATGTGCGCAGAACCTGAATAGGTATAATTGCCGCGCAGGCCAACTACATCGACCGGATCCGATTCAAGCGGCAGGTTCACCTCGCGGGCAATACCGAATACGCCACGAACGCGGTTGGTGTTGTCAAACTTGTAATGGCCAAGTTTGTAATCAAGCGTGGCTCCAAAACGAAGCATATTTCTGAAGGTAAACGAAGTTGAGAACGCACCCTCATATTTCGGTATACCCGGCCCTATGAATACACGCTCTGCAACGAAGGTGGTACCATCGAAGCAGGGTGCGGATCCACCACCCGGCACAGCGCACATCAGGCTGGCATTGTTGGTTGTTCCATCAGCATTCAGTTCTGCTGATACCAGTTTCACATGATAGAAACCACCAAGCGGACCGCCTACGCGGTGTTCAACACCGAAAAGTGCATCAGCAATGATCCTGTCTTCACCATCAAGTTCTTTCACCTTGCTGTCGTTCGTTGCAAACGTGATGTTCATGTCCCAGCGGATATCTTCGTTCCGGACAGGGATAAAACCAAGAACGGCTTCCCATCCCCAGTTGTTAATTTCACCAATGTTGATAGGCTGTGTGCCGGCAAAACCGGTCGATGGGGCAACATCCCTGAACAGAATAGCATCTTTGGTTGTAGCATTGTAGTAGCTAAGCTCAAAGGAGAGGCGTTCATCGAAGAATGCACCTTCAAAGCCAAGGTCGATTTCCGATGTGCGTTCCGGACCAAGGTCATCGTTACCCAACAGGCCCGGTGAGAGGGCCGGCGCATCATTGATACCGGTTACCGGATTGTAGGTACGGAATTTTGCAAAGGGACCCGGGGCCTGACCTGTTTGTCCGTATGCAGCACGCAGCCTCAGCGAACTTATCTGCGGAATGTTGAAGAAGTCTTCCTCACTGATCAGCCAGGTATAGGCTGCCTTGGGATAAACTACTACGTCAAAATTCTCACCGAATGCACTGTTGTCATCTGCTCGAACACCAAGTGTAAAGTACATCCTGTCGTTCAGACCGATCTGTTCTTCCACGAACATCCCCAGGGAAACAACTTCGCTATAGGTTTCGCCCGCAGTTGTTCTGGCGGCAGCGTTCACCGAACGCAACCCGGGAAGCGCAAAATCTTCACCCAGTGCCGATACAAATGCTGAGTGGCGCTTGTAGTACTGGATACCAAAAGAAGTCCGCGATGTGATATTGTCCTGCAGATTAAATCTGAGGGTACCGCTGTAATCGAAGGTTGTACTCGTTACATCGCGGGTATCAACAGAAATGAACCCAAGCGAGGTTGGAGCCTGAACCTGGTATACCGGGCTGTTTTCAAGAATAGTCCGGTTGTCTTCATTCACCACATCAATACCGATTGTAATCCTGTTGGAGAAATAATCTGTAGGATTGTAATTGGCCTGAATGCTGGAGGTGAAACGGTTCAGGTCCTGAAAATCATCGAATGCGTAGTAACGCTCGGATGTAAAGCTCCGGTAACCGCGCCGAACATCGCCTTCCTGAGCATGGTTTGGCGTGGAGAAAAACGAGCCCCAGGTAACACCTCCGGTACCGGCTTCACGTCCCAGGTTGTACCGTGCCGAGATATAGCCCACATTGGCCGTTATATCAACTCCCGTGGCAGGATAGATGGTAAGGTTGGCCCTTGTACCGAACCGGTCCATACTGTTGGTCGGCTCTACGCCATTCTCGTTTTCAAAATCGGCCGACACATAATAGCGTACCAGCTCGTTGCCGCCAGACACATTCAGGTTGTACCCCTGCAGCATTCCCGGTTCGAAAATGGGTGTGCCTCTCTCAGCTTCGGATGTAACGAGGTTAAGAGATTCGACCCGGCCGTCAGGGAACGTCCAGTAGTTGGTAAACATCCGGTTTTCCTTGTTGCCGAAGTAGTTTACACCCAGGCGGCTGGTGAAACTGAACTGGGGCACACCGGTCTGGCCACGCTTGGTGGTGATCTGGATCACACCATTGGAAGCATCTGTACCGTAAAGGGTAGCAGCGGCGGCACCCTTCAGAATTTCTATGCTTTCGATATCGTCCGGGTTAAAGTCATTCAGACGGTTAATCACGTTCGAACCGAACGCCTGAACGGCCGGACCAGTTGACTGGGCGTTGTCCACACGAACACCGTCCACATAAATAAGCGGATCGTTGCTCAGGTTGATACTGGATGAGCCGCGGATGCGGATTTTGGATCCACCGCCGACCATCCCGGTACCTGGCATGATCACCACACCCGGAGCACGTGCGTTAATAAGCGCCTGCATACTGGGAACAGGTGTAAAATCGACCGTTTCAGCAGCATTGATGGTAGTGATCGTGTTACCGATCGCCCGGCGCTGTACACCACCTGCCGGACCCGTTACCACAACCTGATCCATCTCGATCATTGATTCCCGCATCCTGAAGTTCACAACAGAAGCCTGGCCGGAAGTAACCGTAACCTGAACACGCTCTGTTCTGTAGCCCAGAAACCGTGCTTCAACGGTATAAGTACCGGCAGGAACGTTGGCAATGCGGAAATTTCCTTCAATATCCGAGGCAGCACCCCGGGTAATGTCTGTTATTACTACGTTGACACCCGGAAGGGGCTGACGGTTACGCTCTTCTGTTACCGTACCTTCTATACTTCCCTGTGCCATCGTAATTGCGGGTAAACCGGTCATGGCCACCACCATGATTCCCGCAGCTATCAGCCGTAATCTATTAGTCATACGCTACACCTTAATTTTGAGTATGGTTTACTTTACATTGACCACAGGAACTGCCCCAGAGTGGTATAGCCGGCAATCTGACCTGCAGTCATTCTGCAATCATTATGCCCAAGAAATGTCCGGATTTTACATGTACCCCGGCACGAATGCTTCAATCCACTTTCTACATGAAAATAGCGGCATTTCTTAAGCAGAACCAAGAAACGAAATAATGCCTTATAAAAGCAACACCGATGGAATTTACCATCGTATCCTTGTTATATAACTATATATCAGTACTTTGAACTGATATATTATACTATATTTCAAATGCAGTCATAGCCATATCTCTGCAGATGATCGCTTTTAACCACCCAAAATTGACTGCAATCCGGTAATTAACCACTGAAAACCTGAAACATCCCCAGTGCTACATCCCTTTGTTGTTTGTCTTCGCGAACAACAGGATGACCAGCATAACAGTGGTTATAAGAGCGGAAAGTACACAGTACTGACAAAATGCCTGGATCAGGGCCCACTGCACGTAAACCAGTAACATTGAGGCGATGAACCCGGCAATATTGATCGATAAGACGGCGGAAAACCAGCCTTTTTTCCCGGTCTGATACCATGCTATGGCCCCGGCAATCATCGT
>RECM01000070.1 GCA_007694035.1 Balneolaceae bacterium | reverse complement strand
GGCTGGTCTCCATCTTTATGGATGCCAGCCCCTTTTCTTTTGGCACGCTATGGACCCGCCACACACTTATGGCTGCCTGAATATTCTGCCGTTGCGGTCGTTCAAAAATACCCGCCACAATCATTTCCCCCTCACCGTACCGGCACAGTTGAACAGATTAATACCCCGCGGTCTGTTACTGATGCACAGTAAACAAGGCATCCGAGTACTAAACAGCACATACCTCGGCAAAGACTGTATCATACCACACACAACCGGGCGTCAGCACCAATGTAATGCGATGAGTAATAACTGGGTTGTGCAGCAAATCTAAGTTGATCTGATAAATGAAAAATACTATTTCAGGGAAACTTATGGTTAACCAACGGTGTTATTGCACACGGTGACGCACTGTAGAACATTTTGTAAGAGTGTTATTTCGGGAAACTGTTACTTTGATCTTGAATTGATCGTTTAACTTTGGACGGTAACCTGGTTTTGTTCTTCTGTTTGTCTCTGCAGGATCCATGTACATGCGATGGTACGTACGGATATTTTGCTGTGTACAATTTTTAATACCGTTTAATGTTATTTCCCAATCCGGTTGATTATATTTTAGTTTATCCGCAATCTATAGTTGAAATATTTTGACTTTTAAAAAAGAGCCTTTGGAATCGATATCACAAAAAATGAATTTTCAGGAATATCTTGATAATTTCAGATCAACCCTGGAAACTGTTTTCAGCAGTTCAGCCAGTCTGGCCAATATTGGTGTTGAACGTGGCATGCCGCCTCTTGTGATGCGGGATATTCTTGAATGTCGCCCGCTTTCCGTTTTTATTCCGGAAGAATACAATGGAAGAGGTGGTTATGTTAAGGAATGTCTGTCAGTACTTGGGACTGCATCCTACCATTCTCTTCCCCTATCGCTGATGATAGGTATCAATGGTGCCCTTTTTCTTCAACCGTTGAGCGTTTACGGTCAGGAATCCACCAAGCAACGGGTTTTTGAACGCTTTGTTAACCAGGGTTCTATGGGAGGTCTCATGATTACAGAACCATCCCATGGATCCGATGCGCTCAAAATGCAGACCTATTACGAGGAGCACGACGGGCAGTACCGGATCAAAGGGCTTAAACACTGGGCCGGCCTCACAAGCTGGGCCGATTTCTGGATGCTTACAGCACGCCGGAAGGATGCCAACGGCGACCTGGTACGGGATATCGATTTCTTTATCCACGACAGCAGCAACAATGGGATCGAGGTACTCGAGATGTATAAAAATCTGGGGCTCTACATGCTGCCGTACGGTAAGAACAAGATTAATGTAACGGTCGATAGCGACTGCAGGCTGGAGCCCAGAACCACTGGTGTAACGATGATGCTCGACATCCTGCACCGCAGCAGACTGCAGTTTCCGGGTATGGGCATGGGCCATTTGAAGCGTATCATGGATGAAGCCATCGAACATTGCAAGAATCGGTTCGTGGGTGGCACCAGCCTGTTCAGCTACGACCAGGTGAAAAGCCGGTTGTCCAAAATACAGTCCTCTTTTACGGTGTGCAGTGCCATGTGTGCCTATACTACCGAAAATGCACCGATCGAGGCCGACTTGTCGAGAAGCGATCTGTCTGCGAATGCCATCAAAACGGTTATCACCGATTATATGCAGGAAGCCGGGCAATCCCTGTTGCAGCTGGTCGGCGCCATGGGTTACCGAATGGACCACTATGCCGGCCAGGCTATCGTCGACAGCCGTCCGTTCCAGATTTTTGAAGGCTCAAATGATATTCTGTACCAGCAGATCAGTGAATCGGTACTCAAATCGATGCGCAAACTCAAGGAGAATAATCTCTATAACTTCCTGCGCGGCAATTCGCTCACCGAGCAGGCATCCGGTTATCTGAAGAATTCCATGAATTTCGAGGTCGATGTGAAAATGGCCCAACGGAAACTCGTTGAACTCGGTAAGGTACTTGGCCGGGCAGTTTCACTGAATATGGTGATTCAGCTGGGTGAAAAAGGATACCGGAGCGACCTGATTCAGGCAGCTATCGAAAATCTGTGTGCAGAGATCGATTCCCTTCTTTCTGCCTACAAGTATGAAGCACAGCCTGCCATCGTTGACGGGTATGAAGAAGACAGCGACTGGACCAGGTTCGTCTGACACTAATCACATCCTTCTGGTTCTGAATCCGGATGAACAAAAAATAATCCGGATGAGCCTAAAAAGATCATTACTCGCCGCTGAACAGTATCAGGGGTACCGGGCAGATGTACCACGGCTATAACTGTTTGCATCAATGAAAAATGATGCCATGCCAAGCATGGGCATCGTGCAATTCGGTTATCCTTTTTTGATCGACTGTTTCATCAGTACATTCCGGTTCATCATCCTGTTAACCGGGCATTTGTTGGCAATCTCCCCGATTTTTTGAATCTGCCCCTCGTTCAGGTTGCCATATACAGTGATGCTTTTATTGATAACGCGCAGCCGGCCTTCAACTACATAATTCCGCTCTTCTTCGGTGAGGTCCTCGTCACCGCTCACTCGCTGCACGGTGGTATCGACTTCAACTTTTATACGGTCGAATTTCCACTCTTTCCGGTCGGTATAAAGCCTGATTGTCATGGCAATACAGGCAGCCAGCCCGCCAAGGGTCATCAGGATGGGATTCGGGCCTTCGTCATTTCCTCCCGATTCAACGGGTTCGTCGGATATAAGGTAATGATGGCCGGATTTGAGTTCCGTTCTGAATTTGTTTTTTCCATCCAGGATACCGACAACAGACTGCGACATGGGTAATCAGCTTAAAGGTTAATGGGGTACTGCTTGAATAATGGTTTTTTCCAGGCACATAGATAAGGCATCGGATGACTACACTACGCAATACTTACATCCAAAGTGAACATAGTCATTCCGCTGCAATGTTAGAAGCAGGATACATCAGAAAGGTGGTATATTAGGATAAACTGTTCAGGCCTGGTGTGCCGGGTGCCGGGGCAGATCAATATTTGGCACAGGGATGAACAGAAAGAAATTATGACAGGAATGAAAAGTCAGAAAATAGAGCAGGGATGAACAGACAGAAATCATGACAGGGATGGAAAGTCAGAAAATTAAGCAGGAATGAACAGTCAGAAAAAATGACAGGTATGAAAAGACAGAAAATAGCCGTGCTGACCGGAGCCGGAATAAGTGCAGAAAGCGGTTTGAAAACCTTTCGCGATTCCGGCGGTTTGTGGGAGGGGTACGATGTGATGGAGGTAGCCTCGATTGATGGCTGGTACCGGAATAAAGAACGGGTACTTGAATTTTACAACATCCGGCGCAAGCAGGCCTGGCAGGCACAGCCCAATGCCGGGCACCGGGCCCTTGTTGATCTTGAGCAGGCATTCGATGTGGTAGTTATTACGCAGAATGTGGACAATCTGCATGAAAAGGCAGGATCATCCCAGGTGGTACACCTTCACGGGGAACTCAGCAAGGTGAAAAGCAGCATTGACGAATCCTATGTAATTGATATTGCCGACGGGCAGATAAGCCTGGGCGATACGTGCCCCAAAGGTGGTCAGCTCAGGCCCGATGTGGTCTGGTTCGGAGAAATGGTGCCCATGATGGAGGTTGCGGCCCAACATGTTGAAGAGTGCGACATTCTGCTTATCATTGGTACTTCTCTGATGGTGTATCCGGCAGCAGGGCTGGCCCATCAGACCAGGCCGGGCACTAAAATATACGTGGTTGATCCGTCGAGCCCCGAAATTTTCGGTTTGACTGATGTTGAATTTATAACCGAAACCGCTGCGAAGGGCACACCGGCACTTGTTAAACGATTAATGAATATGAAGGCGTAAAATGGCAGATAAGAAAAAAAGCACTGATCTTGAAAAAGAAGCGATCAGGAATTATTTCGTTCAGTTTTTAAATCTGGAAAAACAGTTTCCGCTTCTGCCCGGCACGCGGGATGAGGCCAATGTTGCGGCGTTTATCGGCCTGGAAAAAGAAGAACTGACCGGGGCACGGCAATCGTTTGAAAAAGTGGCACGCACGGCAGCTGAAGAGTTACTGAAAGATGAAGAGATCGCACTCAGCCTCGAAAAACTGCCGTTCAAAAAAGGCGACATGATTATGGTTGTTGGCGATTCGCTTACCGATGATCTGCAGGGCTGGTTTGAGATTCTGCGGCATGTTCTGCAGACGGCACTTCCAGATTATAAGCTGAAATTCAGAAACCTTGCTGTATCGAACGATACGACCCATAACATGCTGAAACGTTTCAACCGCGACGTACTGGCAGAAAAACCCGACTGGCTGATCATCGCTGCCGGCACATTCGATGCCCAGCGCCTGCACGTGGCCACCGACAGGCCCCACACCTCACTGGCCGATTTCTGGGAGAACCTGAATTCAATGGATAACGCTGTCAAAACGGTTACAAAGAACCCGGTTATCTGGATAACCCCGCCTCCTGCAATTACTGAACTGATGGAGAAAGTGCCTTTTTTTGATGGAATAGTTTATGAAGAAGACCTTTCCGCCTATCGTGATGTGATATCGGGCAAGGCCGGATACATCATCGATCCGGTTGGCGAGCGAATGGGCAGGCCGGGCAATGCCTGGAACTATCTGCCCGACGGTTTGCATCCCTCGCCGGCAGGGCATGTACAGACTGTAAGGTATTTCCTGAAAGCGCTCACTTCGCCGGCTGAGCCGAAAAAAGGAGCGACCCTGAGCCGGGACGAGTAGTCGGCCGCGTTTCGTGTTATCAGGTACGGCTGGATATGGAACGGCAGGCTACGGTACAGATACGGTGCATATATAGTACGATACAGTACGGATACGGTATGGATACGGATACGGATACGGATACGGTACAATACGATACGGCAAGATACGGATAAGGTACAGTACGATACGGTAGGATAAGATACAGAACGGGTTTGTAGTGGTACCTGAATGGATCAGAAACGTAGCTGCCAGGAGGCTACAGTTACTATGGCAGACATCTCCGAACGGATCCCGTCGCTGCCGGCAGCGGGAAACCGGCCGAAGGCAACATCCCCGATACCAATTGAATTACCGGAATTGACCTGTAAATGAATAAATCCGTTCTGCAACGCCGGTGAGGAGCTGTAATCGTTGAAATCTTCGTAGCGGAATTGAGTGGGCCCCCGGCTGATGGCAAAAGCATCGACCAGCCCGAAGGCAAAACCGGCCCAGGTGCCGGCCCCAACGCCGTATTGGATGCCATAGATTACCCTGTCATCAGTAATGAAGGTAATGGCCACGCCCACCAGGGTACCGATAACGGCCCCATAGAATGTGTCCATCAGAATAATCTGCGAGGTATAGTTGGCACTGTTGAATACTCCGTCGATGGTATAGATTCCACCCTGCGACTGGGAAAAGTCGTATATACCAAGTCCCAGGCCGGCCAGCGTGCCGAACCCGACGCCAAAACGCAGCGGGCGCAAGTCATCGCTGTTGAAAAGGGCCATACTTGCACCGCCGAGCATGGCTCCGTTGAGCGCTCCCATGGCAGTATTACTGGCGATGATCCGGAGACCCTGAGCGTTGGCTTTCTGGTGGGGGATAATAGCGCAGAGGAGGGCTATTGACAGAATACTAATGGTAAATCGGAATTTCATGGGTTTCAGATTTTATGGATCGGGACAATTTAGTTACGGAACTTTAGTCAGGCCTGTGGGTCGCTCAGGGATACGGGCAGAACTTTTCCGTTGAAAAACCGGGAGCCGTTTACGGCAAAATCATACAGATAGTCACCCATTTCGCCGGCCGATACCGGGGCTTCAAACCCGGGGAAAGCCATGGCCAGCATTTCGGTCTGAACGGCGCCGAGACAGAGGCAGTTCACACGTATATCGTTAGCGGCCAGTTCAACGGCAAGGCATTCGGCCAGTACGGCCAGTGCTGCTTTGGATGTACTGTAGGCGCTCAGTCCGGGAAATTTGGAACTGCCCTGATACCCACCCATACTGCCGATCAGTACTATGTGTGCCTGCCGGCTCAGGGATGCGTGCAGCTCGCGGATAAGCCTTACACCGGACATCAGGTTGGCTTCAAGCAAATCGTACCAGTCCTGGTCGGTGAGCTCAAGAAAGGGTTTGTTGATAAGGTGGCCTGCATTATGGACTATATAATCTATTTTGGTTCCGGATGCGGCCAATTTTCTGCAGTAGGCGGTTATCTGTGCCGCATCGGAAAGATCTACGGCTGCGGCGGTTATGCATTCGCCGCCTTCCGTACAGAGCGCGCCCAGTTTGTCTTTTGAGCGGGCCATGGCCACCACATCAAAGCCTTCGGATGCAAATTTAAGGGCCGTCTGATAGCCGATCCCCCGGCTGGCTCCTGTAACTACAACGGTCTTTTTAGTCATAACTAATCTGTGTAAAAATGAATTGCATCAGGCATCATAATTTAATTCTTAACCTTAAAACACGTTCTATAATCATCCTAAACGTACTTATGGTTGAGAACGTGCCGGTTACATCATTTAAAGCGACGTCTGTTTTTAATTCGGAAATTAATGGTTTCATTGCTGCAACATGTAATACAGATTGCAGGCAGCTTAATCAACCGGATTGAGCTGAATCTAGTTCGCTCCGGGATTCGTAGCCGTAAAACTACATAATCTGCGGGGATGATTAAAGTGTTTAATCACCGGCTGAGCGAAAGCAATCAATCCGCCAGAATATAACTCACCCGCCGGGGGATTTTTTACGAGTTCAGATCAGAGGTATGCAAAATTCACTATTTCAGCATGAATTCATAGCCGGCCGTGATCACGTTATCGTAGACATCCGAATGGTTTTTCAGAGCCTGCAACGCGGTGTCGAGCTGTTTTTCAAGTCCGCCATCAATCCCGTTTTTGCGGATCAGTTCCAGCAGCTCGAGCCGAAGCAGCCACTCTTTTGGGTACTCTTCATTGAGCAGCCGCACGACTTCCCGGCATGTTTCGTCATTAGCCGTACCGGTATCACGCATATTCCTGACCTTGCTGTAGAGGTTGTAGAGCCGAAGTTCGGAGGCTGTGGGTTCATCCTTGATGGTGGTTTTGGTCGATTTCGGCGGATAGACGTTGAATTTCTCCTTGTCGGCACTGCCCGACCAGACCGAGGTTATGCTCCCGCCAACGGCCATATCATATACACCCCAGTCGGGATGGAACAGAATGGTTCCGTCGGGACCGGTTACGGTGCAGTTTTCGAAGGTCATGAGCAGAAGATTTTCCGCTCTTCGGGTTACATTCCGGAGCTGCCCTGCCACAACCACGCCTGACTCAAATGCAAGCGTGCCGTCGCGGCCGTTTAAAAGTCCGGCATCAGCAAGGTCACTGTCTGTCCACTTCTCCAGCGGTTTGGGAGAATCCATGATCCGTCCAACGGGCGAGCTGAACCCGTCTTTGTGGTAATCCGTGCCATGCCCCTCAAGTTCGGTATCCTCATAAGAAAGCTGGCTCGGGCCTGTGGTTCCGACGTAGATTTCATGTCCACGACCGTCGGTGAGCAGGTTGTTGAACTGCCCCGAAACCTGCAGGCCGCTGCTGAATACGGCTGTACCCACATTCAGACTGTCGATCACCCGGCGGACTGAGTCGGCACCGCCCTTGCGGAAACACATCCCGTCGGCGTACTCTTCGAGCACATCGATCAGATGCTGGAAATCTTCGGCAACGAACAGCTGCGGCTGCATTTTGGTGATATCGTAGTTGTAGTTAACGCAGTCGGTGCTGAATGGAATCTTCTTTACCTCGGGGCTCAGGCACGCTTTGCTCTCACCAACCGACGACAGCAATCCGGCCCCGAACAACCTGAAATCATCAACGCTTCCTACAAGTCCGTACTCAACCGTCCACCAGTGCATACGTGAGAGCTCGGCGGCTTCAGACGGTACGGTGTAATCGGAAAGCTTTTGCTCGAGATCACGCTCTGCTTCCGATATCTGCTGCTCGGTTGCGTTGGCGTACTCCTTGATAATCGACAGGTAGCGGATAGCCTCATATATATCGTAATCATCTTTTGAGAACACGGCTTTGGCACCATATTTGCCAAAACGCTGCAGGTATTCGGAATAGAGCGGATCGGCGATGATGGGAGCATGCCCGGCCGCTTCATGTACGATATCGGGAGCAGGAGTGTAGAGGATGTTGCCAATGTTCCTCATCTCGGCGGAGATGACCAGGATTTTGTGTTCGGAATACTCCATAAAGGCCGCCGGCGGCACAAAACCATCGACAACAACTGCCCGCCATCCGATTTTCCCCAGCTTATCATTCATGTCGTCAATGTGGGGAATTGTATCGATTGAAATACCGGTTTTTTCGAGTCCGTCGAGATAGGCGGGGTGGGCATATTTTTTCAGAAAGTTCACATTCCTGCGCATAATATAGCGCCAGGTGGCGTGATGCTGTGGTGTGTACTCGTCATAATGCTGCTTTACGACAAACTGCCGAAGATATGACGGAATTGATTGTATTACTTCCTCCTGGGTAAGTTGCATGGACATGATCTAAAGATTAAAAGCGCTTTTCTTTACAATATGACAGAATATACGGATGATTTCAAGTGAACGGTCAAGTATATGGCATGAATCAAACAAAGTTCGGAAAACTGTTCGGCTATTGCCAATATTTTGTCAGTTTGGGTTTTGATCGGGCGTTGTGAACATGCTGTTATGGGAGTCAGGGAGTTAGGGATCTACGGAGCAATTGAGCAATTGAGTTTGGAAGTAATGGCTCAGGTTTCGCGCCCCCCCTTTTGCCTCACGCCTTTTCGCTTCGCAGTTCTCCACATCGTTCTAAATCACTTTTGCCTTTTGCTTTCTGCCTTTTCGCTGCCTTCTAACTTTTGCCTTTTGCTTTTTGCCTTTTCACTGCCTTTTTGCTGCCTTTTCGCCGCCTTTTTGCCGCGTCTCATATCCCGCACAAATTAGGGCGTTGGGTGGTGAGAAAGCATTGATTAAATTGCTGGCAAAAAATAAGCCATGCTTGTACCATCCCATATCCAGACACTGAAACCCTACATTGCCGGAAAAACCATCGAAGAGGTGGTTCATGAATACAATCCTCCGCGCATATCAAAGCTGGCATCCAATGAAAACAGGCTGGGATGCAGCCCGAAAGCCCGGGAGGCGGTGAACCGGTCGATGGACCAGATTATGAACTATCCCGATCCGGCTTCAAAACTGCTCAGGGAGAGGCTGGCGAAGCAGTTCGGCATCAAAACAGGCAATGTGATAACGGGCAGCGGTTCGGAGGGTGTGATGGCGCTGATTACCCGTACATTTTTCCTGGATACCGATGAGGCGCTGACCGCCGATGCCACCTTCATCGGTTTCGTGGTTCTGGCCAACAGCCGGGGCATTAAGCTCAGGCGGGTGCCTCTCACGTCCGGTTACCGTTTCGATCTGGAAGCCATGGCAGCGGCCATCCGGCCGGAGACCAAGGTGATCTACCTGGCCAATCCGAACAATCCTACCGGTACCTACTTCAGCAGAAAAGAGTTTGAGGCGTTTCACAAAAAAGTACCGGAACATGTACTGATCATTATGGATGAGGCCTATTTTGAGTACGCCCGGAATGTAGCCGATTACCCCGATTCGATGAAGTACCGCTACGACAATGTGATTACATTGCGCACGTTTTCAAAAGCCTACGGCCTGGCAGGATTGCGGATCGGTTATGGTTTTGCACATGAGGACATCATCTCGAACCTGATGAAGGTGAAACTTCCATTTGAGCCCTCAACGCCGGCCCAGGCTGCTGCACTTGCCGCACTTGATGACACCGATTTCCTCGATCGTTCTGTGGCAATGGTACATTCCGGCAGGGATAGGCTTTATGATTTTCTGACATCAAAGGGGTTAAATTTTGTGGAATCGGTCTCAAATTCGGTGATGGCGATTTTCGGGGATGAACCGGAGGCGGAAGCGTTTACGCTGGCCATGCTTAAAAAAGGGGTGATCCTGAGACGGTTACCGGCCTTTGGCCTGCCGAATTGTGTACGTATTACAATCGGAACCCCGGATGAGATGGATCACTTTGAAATGGCCTGCGATGACGTATTGCCCGTCTGATCTTTTGTAACATTTAACAGGTGTGGTGGTCATTAGATTCGGGAATCCGGTTACCGGTGGATAATGAATTATTTGTCAGGCTTCAGGGAACGGGGATTGTCAAAAAAACATTATCGCTTTTTCAATGATTTATACACCCGGTTCGATTTGTGCTCCGGTTCAAACATGAGGATGTTATGGGCAATGATTTTTCGAGAAAAGAATTTTTAAGAACAGCCTGTTCAGGCGCGCTGCTTGCCGCTCTTGGTATAGGTTTAACAAGTTGTGATGTAACCAGTGATAAAAATGATGAAGAACCGCTTCTTCCCCCGGAAGCCATCACTATTCAGGGGAACACGATCACCTTGAACCTCGATTTTGGGGGTGTAGACGTTCTGAAACAAGAAGGCCGCTGGTTTTTTATTCTTGAAGCACTGACCCTTGTGGTTAATGTGGATGGAGAAACGATCCGGGCATTTACCAGTGTCTGCACCCATCAGGGCTGCGCGACCGACTGGAGTTTTATAAGCGGGAATGCGAGGTGTAACTGCCACCTGTCGCAGTTCAACAACAGCGGTGTGCCGGTTTCTGGCGTTGCTACAGTGCCGCTGCCCGAGTTCCAGGTTACCCGTAACGGCAATATCGTAACCATCATTAAAAGTTAAACTGTACCGAAACCTGCACCCAGGTTTTTATTAACCCGATTTTGCAGATACTGATTCAAGCAGAAATACCGTGAACCGCATGAAAACCCTTCTGGCCCTCATCGTTATTGGTTTCATGATCTCATGCCCGGTCGTTAACGCGCAGTCGTTCATCACTGAAAACGGATATGCGGAATTTGAGTCGCGGGCCCCGCTGCTTACGTTTAAAGGAACCTCGAATCACCTGACCGGGCTGATAGACCTCGACAAAAATCTGATCGATTTCTACCTGGACCTGAACACCATCGATACGGGCATCAGGCTCAGGAACAGGCATATGCGCGACAGTTATCTTGAAACGGGTAAATATCCCTATGCCGAGTTTACAGGCACGATTGTGACGCCATTCGATCCGGATGATCCCACGCCGCAGATTGTGGCAGCCGATGGTAAATTCCGTATACACGGAGTGGAGCGTGAGATCCGGGTAGAGGGTACACTCGAGGTTGATGCCGGCGGGCTTTCATTGAACGCCAGCTGGACTTTAATGCTTAAGGACTATAATATCGATCGTCCGCGGGTGGTATTCTATGAACTGGCCGATGAGCAAATTGTGAGCATCAGGGCGTTACTGAAGCCGCGTGAGGAATGACATCCGTGAGGCTATCGGCACGTCTTGAATCGATTGGTTGATTCAGATCAAAATGGATTAAATCAATGAAATGGTTTGTGTTGATTTTATAGAATGGATCGCACTGTGTAGATTAAATCATATCAGATAGTTTGAGTTGATCAGATAGATTGAATTGATTGCATGGAATAAGTCAGATTAAATGGTTTGAGTTGATCAGATAGATAGAATTGATAGCATGGATAGCATGGATTGAATCAGATTAAACAGAAGGTCATATAGAATGAATTATAAAATACTGATTGCCGGAATTCTGATATGGGTATTTATTAGCCCGGATGCGGCCATTGGTCAGCTGGAACGGCGACCGGTTGTAACCGACCGGCCGGTTGAGCTCACCTTTATGGCCCCCCGCAACATCAATCTTTATACGGTTGAGAATTTGTCGAAGGGAGAGCTGCACTACTCCATCATGCACACCTTTGGCGAGGTGAATACTGGTATCGGAACGCTGTACGGGCTTGACGGCGGGGCGAATATCAGGTTCAGTATTGAGTACGGTTTCACTGACCGTTTTTCGGTCGGTTTCGGCCGGTCGAGCCTGGACAAGTATGTGGATATCACATCCCGGCTTCACCTTCTTAAGCAGATGCAGAGTGGTGATATGCCGCTTTCGCTGTCTGTGGTTGGAAGTGCCGGCGTAACAACCAGCGAGCTGGGCTGGATCAGCAGCCTTGGCAAGGAGGGATACAGTTTCAACGACCGGCTGAGTTTTGCCGGATCACTGCTGATTGCCCGGAAGTTCAGCGACCGGCTGAGCCTGCAGCTGGCTCCAACCATCGTAAATTTCAACCGGGTGGGTCAGGAGATCAGTGTGGCAGATCCCGCAGTGAATACGTACGTAGCCCTCGGGGTTTCGGGACGGTATAAAGTGGCTTCCCGCACCGCACTTTCACTGCAGTACATCCCGGTAATTCCCGGAATTGTATCGGATCCTGAAAACCTGAGCTACAACCTGGCAGTGGGTATCGATATCGAGACAGGCGGGCACGTTTTCCAGATGTTTTTCACGACCTCACGCGCCCTTAACGATCAGTACCTGATTG
>RECM01000053.1 GCA_007694035.1 Balneolaceae bacterium | reverse complement strand
AAAACTGTTACTTTGGGCGTCATGTTTATGGCTGTTTACACAGACAGATTCTTACCTGTTTACACCTATAAATTTATACCGACAAACTATTCGCATGGATAAAAATAAAGCACATCACAACGATGGCCATATCGACGCCTGGCAGGATGCGGGCAGGCTGGTGGAACGCCGCATACAGACGGAACCTGTTTTTGACGGGGTACTGCTCCATGCCAACCGCGACCGGGTTACCCTTCCCGACGGTTCCGAATCGGTGAGGGAGTGGATCCGCCATCCCGGGGCCTGTACGGTGCTGCCGGTGTTCGACAACGGCGACATCATGCTTGTGAAGCAGTTCCGCTACCCGATGCGCCAGATTTTTCTGGAGGTCCCCGCCGGCAAGATCGATCCCGGAGAGCCTGAAGAAGTTACGGCCATTCGCGAGCTGGAGGAGGAGACCGGGCTGGTATGCCGGCATGTTGAATATCTCGGCCACATCTACCCCTGTATCGGGTACTCCGATGAGATCATCCATTTCTACATGGCCTGGGGAATTGAGCAGGAAAAGGCGAATACCGACTCCGACGAATTCCTGGAGCCCGTGAGACTGCCCTTCCGTGAGGCGATCGAAATGGTTCACCGGGGCGAGATCACAGATGCAAAAACTGTGACTCATTTGCTGCGCGGGCAGAAATGGATGGAAGACAGGGGGTGAGTTTTGATGGGTGATTGATGGAATTAGGGGGGATAGTGGGGTTGAACAGGTGAACATGTGAACATTTGAACTTTTGAATGATGAAGTGGGGGGAGGCCGGGTTTTGAGTTAGGGATCCCGGGAGCAAATGAACAATTGAATGAAGAAGTGGGGGAGCGGGGTCGATGGAGGGGCGGGTTCCTGATGATGGCCGCCTATTGCTGTGCGGTGATGGATGATCGGTGATGGTTGTTGGGTTATGAATGCATTCGGTTGTGCTAATCAGAGACTTCCGATACTGTTTTGGAATTTCATTTCATTGGCATCCCGCTTTTTCCCGATCAAGTCATGTAAATCTGATGTTTACGCCTGAGTATGCTGATATACTGCAGTATATAAGGAAATAAATCATTTAAAATCTGTGAATTATGCAATTCTTAAATAGAGCCGTATAACGGGGTTTTAATGTAAGGATTGTACTTTTTAGTGAATTACAGATCAGCAACTGTACGCATGCCGAAGCGATATAAAAAAGTAAATGGTGATGATGCAATGGTTGTGGCAGCACTGATCTGATTGTGTAGAATGATACTCAGCAAGTGATTGCATTACATATCATTCAACAACATCATCTAACTGTGCCATTTAAAAAAATAAAGAGATGAATACAAGCGCTTTGAACTACCGGAAAGACCAAATCAGGGAATTGTACAGTTCCGAAAAGACCCCTCAGGGGAAAAGGAACCTGCGTAAAGAATTTCACGAACTCAAGGATGAGATCAGTGGCAATGGCCGTGGTGTTTTTATTTCAGTGGGTTCTATGGTACTCATAGTGCTGGTTCTGATTTTTTTCATTTATCCGTAAGGAAAAAATCAGAGTGAGTGAGTTAAAAACCAACGAGGTACATCAATGAAAAGAGCCGGTATTATAATTTTCGCTATCGGATTGCTGATAACTGTTTTTACCGGGTTCAACTATGTGACAAAAGAGAAAATAGTTGATCTCGGGGATATTCAGATCACCGCCGACAAGAAACACAGTGTAGACTGGTCGCCGTATGCCGGTGTGGCCGTCATGATCGTAGGGGGTGTTGTATTTCTTGTTGGCCGCAAGGACTCTTAGAACACCCGCAAATCAATCCTAATCTAAACAAATAAAATAATGGGAAATCTATTATATATAATCGCTGTAATACTGGTGATAGCCTGGTTAGTCGGGTTCATCGGATACAGTGCTGGTGGAATTATACACATCCTGCTGGTGATCGCTGTGATAGTCGTTTTACTGCAGGTAATACAGGGGCGAAGAATCGTCTGAGCTTCAACCGTTCAGGATCAGAATCTGCACTGGCATCAGTCTGGTGCCCGGCAGACCTGAATGCAGAACATTCAGCACATATGTTGGGGGGCTGGAGGTATGTCAGTTTAATAGCTGAAATAAGGGAATAGGGAATAGGGAATAGGGAATATGGAACAGGGGGATAGGGAACGGGGTGGAGCAGGGATCGGGGGAATAGTGATCGGGGGTGGAGCAGGAGGACAGGGTGATTCTGGTTTGATCAGGGTTTTAAAGGGTAGACAATGGTAATCAGTAAGGCTTCCGGGCAAAATGTTTGTCTGGATAACATCAATCAATACACTTAAGGACTATTTATCATGAAGAATTACACAGCTGTATTAACCGCAATTGGAGGAGTCGCTGCAGGATTTCTGCTGGGAATTTTATTCGCACCGGGCAAAGGATCCACCACCAGGTCGAAAATATCAGAAAAAGGCCATGAGTACACCGATTATCTCGCTGACAAAATGGACGATCTGGCGGACTCAGTTTCGAAGCCTTTTGCACATGTTGAGAACGAAGCTCAACGCTTAAGCAGGAAAGCAAAATCTGAAGCCGATAAAATTACCCGTGAAGTAAAGTCAAATATGCAATAACGCTGAGTGCAGGCTGGTTTGAGAAAAAGATCATATGTTTTATGATCATTGAGGAAAAACTTTAAAAAACAGGTGGATATTAACTGTAGAAAATCAGTCTGCAACACTATGAATATCCGAATACAGAGTGATGCTACAAGAATGCGAATAACTGTGAATTATGTAACATATACTTATGCCCTTATAACACATAAGTATCTCAGAATTGCAAAATTACCCATGTTGTAACAATGCACTTTTCACAATAGAATCGTTTAGCGAAACGAGAACACCCCAATAAAAACCCAGAGACAAACAGGAAACTACCGTAATCAGAATGTCGGATTTCAGGGTTTCCGTAAAAAGAAAAAATCTCCAAAATTTGAAGAACATTCTGAATAACCTGCGAGGTATCAATTCCCGGAATTCTTCAAATCGTTTTGGTATCAAGAGAGCAAATGTCAGATAGAGCAAGTTAGCACAAGTCAGATAGAGCAAGATAGCACAATTGACAGAGAGCAAGTAGAAAGACAAGTCTGAAAGCTTGTCTTTCTTTTTTTATTCAGCATCCGAACATTTCCTTCAAAACATACAGCACCAAACCCTCCCTGTATGCAGAACCAATTCGGATATCCTGATATCTACGCATTTCCTGATTTTAAGATCAGAAATCCAGGGTTTGTTCACCCCTGCCTTTTCCCTCACGCCTTCTAAATGAACAATTGAACATTAGAACAATTGAATAGGGAACAATAGAATGAGGAAGTGGTTTTCGGGTTTGCCCACCCCTACCTTTTGCCTCCCCCCTTTTGCCCACTTCTGCCTTTTGCTTTTTGCCTTTTCGCTGCCTTTCGCCGCCTTTTGCCTCTCAATACCCATTACTCAATACTCAATACTTTCCTATATTAGGCGCATCATTGTAAGCCCTTACATAACCTAATACCGCATGGCAAAGATGAAAAAGCCCCGCCTGAGTTTCTGGCAGATATGGAACATGAGTTTCGGATTTCTGGGCATCCAGTTTGGTTTTGCACTTCAGAACGCCAACGTAAGCCGCATTTTTGAGACCCTCGGGGCCGATGTTGAGCGGCTCGCGCTCTACTGGCTGGCCGCACCGGTTACGGGCCTGATTGTACAGCCCATTGTCGGGTACATGAGCGACCGTACCTGGAACCGCCTCGGACGCCGGCGTCCCTACTTCCTGGTCGGTGCCCTTATGAGTTCGGTTGCACTGGTACTTATGCCGAATTCGCCCCAGCTCTGGATCGCCGTGGGCATGCTCTGGATCATGGACGGCTCGATCAACGTAACGATGGAACCTTTCCGGGCCTTCGTGGGCGACATGCTGCCCTCCGACCAGCGCACACTGGGCTTTTCCATGCAGAGTTTCTTTATCGGGGTGGGTGCCGTTATCGCCTCCGCCCTGCCGTGGATGATGACCAACTGGCTCGGCATCTCCAATGTGGCCCCCGAAGGCATCATCCCCGATTCGGTCAAATGGTCGTTTTATATCGGTGGCGCCGTTTTTCTGACCGCCGTGCTGTGGACCATCATCATGACGCGGGAATACAGTCCCGAGCAGCTCAAATCTTTTGAGGAGCCGACGGATGAAGCCGAAGAAGTTATTCGTGCGAACCTCGACCGTCCCGCGGCCACGGAGCTGGCGGAAGTGAAGATGAAACTGGCACCCACCGTACTGGTTATCGGCGCCGGATTGACCGCGCTTATTGCCTATATGGGCTGGGCCCAGGAGCTGTACATCCTGAGCGGGGGTGTTCTTGCATTCGGGGTTCTGCAGCTCATTGCCGGGCTGATGCAGCGCCGGGGCAAAAGCGAAGGCGGACTGGTGGTGATACTTGATGACCTCCACCTGATGCCAAAAACCATGAAACAGCTGGCTGTGGTGCAGTTTTTCTCCTGGTTTGCCCTGTTCGCGATGTGGATTTACACCACCGCCGGGGTCACCAGCCACATCTACGACATGAAGCTGAACCAGCAGGAGGTGGCGGCGCTGGCCACGGCAGCCGCCGGACTCGAGGGGCGCTTTGGCGAAGAAGAGAGCTGGTACGCACGCCTGCCGGGCATCCGCGATGAACTGGGGCGTTTCGAGACCCGATTCCAGGACGGCGAAAGCAATGTGGTGATCACCATGCGCATCGTCAACTTTTTCATTGATGAAGACAAGGAACTCATGCTCCCCCCCGACGTGCGGTCACGGCTGCTGGAAATCCAGCGGGAGTACAACGAGGGGGCCGACTGGGTGGGCGTTTCATTCTCCGTCTATAACGGGTTCGCGGCCATGGTGGCCTTCCTGCTGCCCGTACTCGCCTTCTATACCAACCGGAAGGTTACACACGCCGTAGCGCTGATCTGCGGGGCCGTGGGGCTCATCTCCATCTATTTCATCAGCGACCCGAACATGATCCTGGTATCGATGGTGGGAGTGGGAATTGCCTGGGCGAGTATCCTGGCCATGCCCTATGCCATCCTGGCCGGATCACTGCCGGCCGAAAAGATGGGCATCTACATGGGCATTTTCAACTTTTTCATCGTATTGCCCCAGATCCTGGCCGCATCCATACTCGGGTTCATCATCGGCAACATATTCGGCGGTCAGGCGATCTATGCCCTGTTCCTGGGCGGGCTGAGCTGGGTTATCGCCGCAGCGATGGTCTTTTTTGTGGATGATGTGGACGGGTAGGGAGAGACGCAAGACGCAAGACACAAGACACAAGACACAAGACACAAGACGCAAGACATGAGACGGGGAGATTTTACTGAAGGGCAGAGATTAAACTCATAATACGGGATGCGAGGCTTAAGCCTCGCATCACATCATCCCTCCTGTTACCGGATTTCCAATCATTTCCGCGATTCCAGTCTGATGTCTTGCGTCTTGCGTCTTGTGTCTACTTAATCAGCATGGCATCGCCGAACGAATAGAACCGGTACTCTTCCCTGATGGCGTGGGCGTAGATTCTCCTCATCTCTTCGTAGCCCATGAAGGCGGCGATCATCATCAGGAGGGTGCTTTTGGGAAGGTGGAAGTTGGTAATGAGCTGATCGAGGCCCCGGAAGGTGTACCCCGGCCTGATAAAGATGTCGGTGGAGCCTTCGCAGGGCTCGAAATGGCGGGCGGATAAACGGGGCGGATTTCCGGCATTGCCTGTTTGGGGGGCGGAATCGTGGCCGGATTCTCGTATGGAATTGGGCGCTGATCCGGACGTATCCGCCTTTACGGCCGATTCCAGCACGCGCGCGGTGGTGGTGCCGACGGCCGTGATGTGCCGGGCGCTGTTGAGTTGTGCGGCGGCATCCCGGCTGATCAGGTACCGTTCTTCGTGCAGGCGGTGGTCATCCACATTATCGACTTTTACCGGCGCGAAGGTGCCGAGGCCCACGTGCAGGGTTATTTCGGCTTTGGGAATGCCCATCGCGGAGAGCCGGTCGAGCAGTTCGCCGGTGAAATGGAGTCCGGCGGTCGGGGCGGCCTTGCTGCCGTCGTGCCGGGCGATAACGGTCTGGTAGCGGGCGGCCAGCTCCTCGTTCTGGCGGATGTAGGGCGGAAAGGGCGTAAATCGGAAGGGATCGAACCGGGGATCGTCCAGGTTCAGGTTGAACCGGATGCGGCGCGTGCCATCCTCTTCTACCGCAAGGGTTTCGGCAGAGATCTCATCCGTAAGGGCGGTTGTTCGGCCGAGCCGGAATTTTCGTCCGGGCCTGACGAGCGCCTCCGCGGTATCGGTACCGAACTGGCGCAGGATGAACACCTCGACCGATCCGAACAGAAGCCGGGCCTTCTCGACCCGGCTGTTGTTCATAACCAGTGTTGTACCGGGCGTGAGGTGGCCGGGCAGGTTGTAGAAATGGTCGTCGGTGATGAGGCCGGTCGAACGCTCATACACCAGCAGCCGCGAATGGTCGCGCGGGGTGGCCGGCTCCTGGGCGATCAGGTGCGGGGGAAGATGGTAGTCGAAGTCGGAGAGGTTCATGGAGCTAAGGACAAAATGGGGAGCAGGTAAAAGGCAGAAAGCAAAAGGCAAAAGTAGGGAGCAAAAGGCAGAAAGCAAAAGGCGGCGAAAAGGCGGCGAAAAGGCGGCGAAAAGGCAAAAAGCAAAAGGCAGAAGTGATTCGGAAAGAAGTGGGGATACCTGGTGGGTTTTGGGGCTGTGCAATGGAGTTAAATCTGATTACGTTGTACTTTAGCATGAAATGCATATAAACATTTATACAAGTGTGTGATGAAGAGAAAGCTTACACTTACCGTTCATGAGGATGTCATTAAATATGCCAAACGCAAGGCAAAAAGGCGGGGTATATCCGTATCACAGATGTTTGAGGAAGTGATAGGAAATGAAGAAGCCAATGAAATTGAAACAGAATCACAGCGCGCAGCCAAAAGGTTGCTGGAAACTCTGAAACAGGCTGACAGCACGGATACTAAACAGGATAAAAAACTGATCAGGGAATTTGTTAAAAGGAAGTTTAGCGATTACCTGTGATGACTCCTGCAGAGTTTGTGGCATTGAGCAGAAGAACGGAGCAGGCAGAAGGCAGAAAGCAAAAGGCAGAAGTTAGAAGGCGTTAGGCAGAAGTGATTCGGAAAGAAGTGGGGAATCGCGAAGCGAAAAGGCAAAAGGTGGGAAACATGGTGGGTATTTCGCCTGTTTTTGAGTGGGGCGTTTTTAATTCATCGGTTTTTGGGTGTATCTTTTGAGTTTGGCTGACTATGCTCAGGATCAGAGGGCTTTCAGCCTGGTTTGCGCCCGTAGCTCAATTGGATAGAGCATCTGACTTCGGATCAGAAGGTTTGGGGTTCGAATCCCTACGGGCGTACTGTTGGAGGACGCATGGGCCGGTACCTGTTGTTGATTGCCGGCATCTATTTGTTCCGTCTGAGTATTGTGGTGTCGATCCAGTTGGTAATCTGAGGGTCGACGGTGTCATCGAACTTTCGGGCGAACAGGTAGTGGCTGTTCAGGATATTGTCTTTGTCTTCTATGGTTAGCGTGGCCCCGGGCCTGTTCCACTCCAGAAAATGGAGTGTATCGTTTACCAGCTCATTCGCGGCGTGTGGGTGATTGCCCATCACGGTCTGGAACAGGATCTCGTCGGGGACCCTTACGTTCCGGAAGAACCGGAAAAATGAGGGGTTGTCTTCGATGGTTTTCACCACATAGTCTGCATGGGTTTTGTGCAGGCCCCAGAACTGGGCTCCGCCGTACGGATCGAAATTGGCGGGGAATTTTCTGTTGGGGATCACCCGCCCCAGGGTAGCGCTGAACAATTTGTTTAAATATCTGTTGTTTTTGAACATCCTTCTCGGAAATCCATACTGATTGGATGCCGTTACAACATACCAGTTCTGGATCCTGTCAAAACCACCGTTTTCGTAGATCCAGTGGGGCTGAGGAAATTTGTGGGTGTTGATGAACGACTTGCCTTCGTGCTTTTTGAAAAAGGATGCGATATAGTCGTTCGGCTTGATGGGATAATCCTGCCCGCTCATCAGGCAGACGTAGTCGTACGGAATTTTTCTCTCTTTCAGTTCCTTCAGCCCCTGATATGAAGCCTGAACGATTCCATAGCCAGCCCAGTGACATTTATAGCGTTTTATGAAATGTACATTCCCCCGGGATTCGAGCCGATCAGTGATGGATGAAAAGATACCCTCATCAACCTTCTTATCGATGTGGATGAGAAAATGGACACCCGCTGCATCCAGCCGGTCGACCAGCCTGAACAACTGCTCCGGGTACCTGTGTGCCAGTATCAGATAGGTGATCATCATGTCGGAAAATAGTAAAGTAATTTTTTATTTAAGCGTTTGGCACCGATTTATTAAAAATATACCGGAGCCACAAAACCTGCCGGGCCTGAGCTGCCTCCCCAAAGTGCCCGCCTGCTGTTAAACATATCCACACCACCACTGTTCCGGACGAGCCTGTTCCCTGCCCCGGAATTTTAACTGTTTTTGATCGGAACAAAAACGGGTTACGGTTGAGATTTTCGGGACAGTAATTCGGTAAATCTATTCGGCTCGTTCATCTGGTACTGACTGCTATTCCATGCTACCAGCTCATAATACCACTCCGCAATACCGGTCCGTAATACTAGTCCGTTACACCAGTCCATAATACCAGACCGAACTCCTACAAAGATACTACAGCTGTGAAGTTAAAGTTTCTGGCTGGCACAACTCCCGTTTTGGGCGCGGGTAATTCAATTTCTCAAAGATTGCTATTACCGGGCATTTGTGATATTTTTAAGGTCTTGGGAATTTTCATCCGGAAGGTTTTTATAAGTGAGTGCAGGTATAATGAAATCAAAAACCTGCCTTCTTTGTATCCGGTGAGACAAGCGTTCAACGTTAAGCGTTTTCGCTTTACCCCATACGCGCCCGTAGCTCAGCTGGATAGAGCGTTGGCCTCCGGAGCCAAAGGTCACAGGTTCGAATCCTGTCGGGCGTACTTTTCGGAACAGACCCTGCCGGGGGTTATCAACAGCCGGGTTTTGTTTTCTTTTTACTCAGTTCGGAACCTAATTTTATTCAGTTGACAACCCGATTTTACTCAGCTTAAAACCTGACGGCGGCCGTTACCCGATTTAACCTGTACCTATTTCCTGACACATCACATCATGAGTTTTTTTGAAAAGCTGGGTTTTAAACGTGAAGAGAAGCTGAAAGAAGGCCTCGAGAAGAGCCGTGAGGGGTTGCTCGGAAAACTCAGCAAAGCCGTAATGGGCAAGGATACCATCGACGATGAGGTGCTGGATGAGCTGGAAGAGGTGCTCATCACATCCGATGTGGGCGTCAAAACCACGCTGGAGATCATCAAACGGATTGAAGCGCGCGTATCCCGCGACAAGTACGTGAGCGCCTCGCAGCTTCAGAACATGCTGCGCGAGGAGATCATCGCCCTGCTGCGTGACAACGATACCGACAAACCGGCCGAATTCGACGCCATCCTGGCCAACAAACCCCATGTGGTGATGATTGTGGGCGTGAACGGCGTGGGCAAAACCACCACCATCGGCAAGCTGGGCAACCTGTACAAGCTGGCCGGCAAAAATGTGCTGCTGGGCGCCGCCGATACCTTCCGGGCCGCCGCCGTACAGCAGCTCCGGATCTGGAGCGAACGGGCCGGAGTGCCCATTATTCAGCAGGGTCAGGGTGCCGATCCGGCCGCGGTGGCCTACGATACCGTTGCGGCCGCCAAATCGCGCGGGGCCGATGTGGTACTGATCGACACGGCCGGACGCCTTCACAACAAGCTGGCGCTCATGGACGAGCTCACCAAAATCAAACGGGTGATGGGCAAAATTGTGGAGGGCGCCCCCCACGAAGTTTTACTCGTGCTGGATGCATCCACCGGCCAGAATGCCATGCAGCAGGCCAAAGCGTTCACCAGCGCGGTCGAAATAACCGGGCTCGCGCTCACCAAGCTCGACGGCACCGCCAAAGGCGGCATCGTGATCGGCATATCCAATGAGCTTCAGGTGCCGGTTAAGTATATCGGAGTAGGCGAAAAGATCGAAGACCTGCAGATTTTCGACCGGGCAGGTTTCGTTAATGCCCTGTTCGAGGGCAAAAAAGGGTAATCCTGAATCTTCCGGGTCAGTGGTTCCCGGTTTCGCGTTCCGGCATCGCTTTCCCGGTTTCGCGTTCCGGCTTCGCTTCCCTGTTTTCACTTCCCGGGGTTCGCTTTCTCTGATTTGATTTCCCTGATTTTAATTTTTCAGGTTAAATTATTCCGGGGTTCGATTTCCGCGTTTCTCTAAGGAGGCGGATCCTTCTCGCCTTCGCCTGTTCCACCGCCTCCGTCACCACCTTCACCCTGTTCACCCTGTTCACCAGGAGGATATGGGTCAGGCTGGCTAACTCCCCTGAAGATAAAATCGTTGTATTTGGAATTTCTCATCGTTTTTTTATTAGATTAACACATTGCAGGAATATAATTCGGACTCAGGGCGCGATCAAACTTTTTAAACCGCACAGTTTCCCATGATCACAGGACTGCTTTTAGCCTTATTGCTCTCGGGATCACCAGCTCAGGCTATGCCTCAGTCTCATCCTCATGTTCATCCTTCCGATTCGACAGCATCTGAGCTGATACTGGCTGGCAACCGCCATTTTCAGGTTTTTCAGTATACTGAGGCCAGGACGTATTACGAACGGGCCGTGCAGGCCGCAATCCGTGAAAACGATTCACGCCGGGAACTGCTGGCCATGTGGTGGCTGGTTCGAATTGAAAACCAGTTGTTCCGGTTTGAGCCCGCCCTTGAGGCATCAATCAGGTTATACGAATTATCGGCAGACAGGTCGGACACCCTTATGATGATGAGAGCCCTCATTCAGGAGGCGCATATCTATTTCGAGACTAATCAAAATGATAAAGCGTATGAGACGTATGCTGCAACCAGGGACCTGGCAGATAGCGCCGGCAACAACTATTTTCTTGCACTTGCTATTCGTTTAATGGGGCAGGTTCAGCTGAAAAACAGGCAGATGGACGAGGCCATCATACATTTCGAAACAAGCAACGAGATCTTCAAAGAACTGAACAACACCAGCGAACTTATTTTGGGATACAGCCAGCTGGCCTTGTTGTACAACCGTATTTACGATAACAAACAATCCATTCAATACAGCCGTCTGGCAATGGAACTCAGTGAATTTATCGGCAATGATGATCAGTTAGCGACGCATTTGTACATTCTTTCTTCCAGCTACAATGCCATGGGCGATTATGTATCTGCCCTGCAATATGCCAAACGTTCACTCGAAATCCGCCGACGCTTTCAGTCACCCCTCAGAATAAGCTACAGCCTGTATCAAATTGCCAATCTCTACTTTAAAACGGGTCAGTTCGAACAGGCACTGGCCTATAACGAAGAATGCCTCGCCTTAGAACGCGAGCACAGCTCCCCTGTGGAACTGATCTATACCCTCACGCAGGGGGCCGCCATATTTGAGATGCTCGACCGGCATGAGGATGCCCGCCGTTACTCCCGCGAAGCCATCGATATCGGGTATGAATTCAGGGCCTGGCACCGGATTAATCCCCCCATCCGGAACCTGGCCAGAAGCTACATCAACGGTGATGAGCCCCTGCAGGCCATTGAGCTGCTCAATGAGGGAATGGCGCTGGTTGAAACAACCGGTCAGGACGAGATTCTCGGGGATTTTTACCTGTTCAGGGGGATTGCCTATAATATGACCGGCAATCACGATGCGGCGCTGGCTGATTACAAAAATGCTATCGCCCACATCAATACATTCGTAGAACGCATTGTGCCCCCCTCCTACTACTTCCACCTGGCCCAGGGGTACCGGCACCTGGGCAGCGACAGCGCATACACCTACGCGCGTGAATTCATCAACAGCAACAACCGCTACCGCGAGAACATCCGCCTGTCGCCGGGGCTGCGTGCCGGTTTTATGAGCCGTTTCGTTGATCAGTACCATGAAATTGCCCGGTGGCACCTGGAAGACCTCAGCGATGTGGCGCTGGCTTACACCATCATTGAGCAGGCGCGCGCACGCACCTTTGCCGAAAGCGTGGCCGACGCGGCCACCGATTTCAGTTCAGAGATTGATGATGCCCTGCTGGTCGAATTAAACGATGCCGAGGCCCGGTACCAGCGGGCCGAAGCCGACATGATCCGGCTTCAGACCTCGGAGGCCTCGCGGGAACTGCGGGATGCCGAACTGGCCTACGAAATTGTAATATCCAAAATCAGAGGTTCAAGCGATCTGTACGACCGGTTCCACAATCCTGAGCCGCTCAGCCTTGATCAGGCCCGAAGGCTGATCGACCGGAACACAGCCGTAATCAGCTACGCCGTAACCAAAACGCATCTGATCGGCATCGCCTTCAGCACCACGCGCAGCACCCACTGGACTGTCGCGCTTGACCAGTCATCCGGATCCGAATCGGGA
>RECM01000062.1 GCA_007694035.1 Balneolaceae bacterium | reverse complement strand
GGGATGAGGTGGTGAACTGCGAAGCGAGAAAGCAGAAGGCAGAAAGCAGAATGCAGAAGTAAGAAGGCAGAAGTAAGAAGGCAGAAGGCAGAAGGCAGAAGGCAAAAGTTGGTTTGGTTGTCGTCGTTGCTGTGGGTAAGATAAAAACTATCAAAATCGGGGGCGCCTTCGTATGTGAAAAGGCTTGGTTCAAGATCATTATTATCATTTACTTCGCCTGCTTATGCATCAGTAGTAAATGGATTGCTGCAGCAGGTTATCGGGGATTGGTTCTGGCAGCGTTAAACCTGCTTTTCCCCGATCGATTGTCATCGATCAGTCAATGATTTACTTTAATGGACACTCCTGGGGGCTTTTTAAAAAGCCCCCACGTGCTTCGACTACACACAGCTGCGCTGTGTTGCGCTCAGCATGACGTCTCATGTCTTGTGTCTCATGTCTTGTGTCTTGCGTCTTGCGTCTTGCGTCTTGCGTCTTGCGTCTTGCGTCTCCCGCTTCACGTCTCCACTTCGGGTACGAGCACCTCCACGGGTATGATTTCGAGCTTTTTGCCAAAGAAATCTTCGAACAGCTCCCTTTTTCGCATGGCTCCCCAGATCTCCAGCTCCGGATCGGCAATTGTTTTGATATAGAGGCGCACTTTTGAGCCGACTTCAACCCGAAGATCGGTCACATTCTGGTAATGGCTGCGGTCAAGTCCGTCGGCCACCCTGAGGTAACCCGCCAGGATTTTGACCAGCTTTTTTTGTGAAGGATTAAGCCCGGCGAAAAACTGATGCCTGTTATTCGGGGTTGAACGCCTGTGGTACCTGGAAACATGCGCCATTACCTCAATTTCTTCCTGCGAAAAGCCTTTCAGATCGGCATTCAGTATGATGTAGAGCGAGTGTTTGTGGTGCTTCCGGTGCGATATGTGGTAGCCTATATCGTGAAGAAGAGCTGAATATTCAAGCAGTTCTTTTTCCTGTTGGCCGAGTTTATGCCATTTAGCGGTCTGATCGAAAAGTTTCAGGGCCAGGTTGCTAACATGCGATGAGTGCATTTCATGCCACCGGCATTTTCGCAGCAATTCGAAAATAGACCGCCTGCGGGTATCGGGATAGTCGGCCAGAAGCTGAAGGCTCTTCATCTCCTGGTGAATGTAACTTACAATAATGCCCTCACGCATGGCCTGAACGGATGTTTTAATACGTACGATTCCGAACACCTCAATAACCTGTTTTACCAGTATCATTCCTGCTATAATAAAATCAACCCTTTTTGCATCCAGCCCCGGTATTGTAAGGCGTTTTTTCCTGTTCAGTTTGATGAAGGAATTATAGAGTTTCATAAAATCTTCGGCACTGTATTCAAACTCGTTCAGGGTTACCGAAGTGCTCAGGTTTTTCATTGCGGCAATCATTGACGCAATATTCTGCATGGTTCCCGATGAGCCGATCAGTACATCGGTAGGGTAGCGTTCCAATCCCTTCCTGATGTCGATAAGCCGCTTTTGATAGTAGGTGGACAGCAGGCCGATTTCACTTTTGGTTACAGGGTCGTGCTTTATATAATCTGCAGTCATCCGGGATACGCCCAGTTTTTTGCTGTCCTTAAAAAAGATCTCTTTATTGTCGGCAATGATGAATTCCGTACTCCCGCCCCCGATGTCCATGATCAGGTGCGGTATGTTGCCCAGCTGCATGCCATGCTGAACCGCGTAGGCTACCAGTTCGGCTTCCTTTATGCCGGGAATGGCCATTATTTTTATCTGTAATTCATCAATTGCACGCTGAATAAACACCCCTCCGTTTTCAGCCTCCCTGATGGCACTGGTGGCATAAGCCAGAATTTTTTCCACATTCTGGTGCACACAAAGGGTTTTGATCTTTTTGAGGGTATCGATACCCAGATCCATCTCGCTGTGAGATAACATCCTGCCCACACCGTCTTTGCCAAGACAGATCATCTCTTTGAGTGTGTCGACAGTGCTGAAACTCCCGTCAGGGTAAATATCTACAATTACCGCATGGAATGAGTTGGTGCCCAGGTCGATGGCGGCAATACGCCGGGTGGCCCTGCCGTTTTGCGATTTTTCTTCAGGCATGTGATGGTGGTTGTTGATCGGTGCCGGCCCGAAGGTTGGTTGTCCGGTAAAAAAACTCTTGGTGTTTGGATTCAGTTGGTCACAAAAATGAATCTAATTTTTGCGAATAGCAAATTGAGATGTGCGCTGAATCACTATCCGCAAACGCTATCCCTGTACCGTTCAGGATGGCCCGTGCGGGCCGGGCTTAAAAATATCCACTGATAGTGGATCATGTTTTGTAAATTACAGGTTCTGAATCGGCGACCAATCAATATCCCTAAATGACAAATTCAAACAATCCCAGTATCGAACTTCGGCCTCTTGAAATGGAGGATTTTCCTGCCCTGAGAAGCCTTCAGGAGCGTTGCTTCACGGGCATGGAGCCCTCTACCAAAGATCAGTTTGAATCGCAGCTTTACCAGTTCCAGGAAGGCCAGCTGGGCATTATTTATGAAGGCAAACTGGTGGCATCAAGCAGCTCCCTCATTCTTGATCTCGACGAGTATTCCGATGCTCACAGCTGGAATGAAATTGCCGACGAGGGTTACATCCGGAATCACGATCCGGAGGGCGATACCCTGTATGGTATCGAAGTTATGGTCGATCCCGAACACCGGCAGATGAAGCTGGGCCGCCGCCTCTACGAAGCCCGGAAAGAACTCTGCGCCCGCCTCAACCTGAAGAGAATTCTGATTGGCGGCAGACTGCCCAATTACCATGAACATGCCGATAAAATGACCGTGTATGAGTACATCAGAGGGGTGATGGACAAACGGATATACGATCCCGTGCTCACATTTCAGGTACAGAACGGTTTTGTGGTTAAACGCGTGCTGAAAAACTACCTGGAAGACGACGAGGAATCGTGCGGGTACGCTACCCTGATGGAGTGGGTAAATCTGGAATTCAGGCAGTCGGCCCAGCGCCGTAAGGTAACATCCACTCCGGTAAGAATCTGCTGTGTGCAGTACAAAATGAGGAAAATTGACAGTTTTGAGCAGTTTGCCACACAGGTCGAATATTTTGTGGATGTGGCCTCGGACTACAAATCCGATTTTGTGCTTTTCCCCGAACTGCTTACCACGCAACTTCTAAGCTTTGTGGATGAAAAGCGCCCGGGACTCGCCGCCAGGGAACTGACCCGCTTCACCGACCACATAATCGAATTTTTCAGGGACCAGGCGATCCGGTATAACGTGAACATTATCGGCGGATCCCACTTTACCATGCAGGAAGATCGCGTGTATAACGTGAGTTATCTGTTCCGGCGCGACGGCACGGTTGAATCGCAGTTCAAGATCCATATCACGCCCAGCGAGCGACGCTGGTGGGGTGTGCAGCCCGGCTCGGAACCCAAAGTGTTCGATACCGACCGCGGACGCATCGGCATCAATATATGCTACGATGTGGAATTTCCCGAAATCACGCGCTATATGGTCGACAAGGGTGCCCAGATCATCTTTGTGCCCTATTGCACCGACGAGCGTCACGGCTTTACACGTGTACGCATCTGCTCGCAGGCACGTGCCATCGAAAACCAGGTTTATGTGGCCATGGCCGGTACAACAGGCAACATCCCGTCAATTGGCAATATGGATATCCAGTACGGGCAGTCTGCCATCTTCACCCCGTCAGACTTCCCCTTCTCCAGAGACGGCATTGCTGCAATTACCGATGAGAACGCAGAGATGATTGTTCTTGCCGATGTCGACCTCGAAGTACTTCGCAGAACCCGTTTCAACGGTACCGTTACCCCGTTACGCGACCGCCGTAAAGACCTCTATACAACCACGTTCAAGCAAATTATCGATGGAAAAGCCGTCTACCCCGGCTTCAAAGACGAAGAAGCAAAATTGTAGACAGCTCATCCCACAAAAATCCGCCCCCAACGATCATCCTGCAAGAGTCCGGAGCATGGCGGAGGACCTTGCTGAGTTGATCGCCGGGGCATGTAAATGCCCCGTTTTCGTTAAAAGCTATGGGCTCAATTAAATCTTCAAGGCGTTCATTTACTGAACAGCAGAAGCTGCGGTGAAGCTGTGATGAAGCTGTGGTAAAGCGGCAGTGAAGCTGTGGGGGTACTGCAGTACCCCCGAGGCCACTCTTCAAGGACCTCCGCTACGCTCCGGACTCTTGAAGGTGGCCTGGCCAGTTTGGTATTAATTGCCGAGTTCGAATTCTTTGATGGGGTGCCAGACTGGTGCGGGACCTTCTGTTTTCATTATTGTGATGGCGGTAACGTCGGCGGAAAAGGGCAGCATGCTATCGAGTTCGGAAATGATCTGGTTTCGGGTTTTGTCTTCCAGGTTTCCGTACACAAGGCTGATATGAGGCAGGAATGATGGATTGGCAAGTGGCAGGTGTTTTTCGGTTAGCTTGCGCAGATCCCGGAGTGGCGTGCTGAGGGCTACCTCCAGGAACAGCGTTCTGAACCAGGATGGCTCGCTGCCGAACTGCGTACAACGGACCTTGAACGGATCGGTGACGGAGGCAAGCCAGGAGGTTATTTCGAGCAGTGATCGGCTGCCGGCATTTATTTGTCCGGCGAGGGTTATGTGAGGTCTGAAAACAGGGGTATTTAATCGCCGCGACAGCTGCGCAATCAGTTTTGCGAGTTCCTTTTCGGCCCGGCCGAACGTTAGCCATACCGAATAACCACTTGTATGCGGTTCACTATCAGATAGCATCCGTTGCCACCTGAAGTGTTGCAGCCAGTACCGTACCGGGCCCTTTTTTGATGACCGATGTATTTCTCAGCAGCTGAATATAGAACTGGATCATCTCCTCATAGTTGCCTATCGATAGCCGCTCATTGGTACCGTGAACCCGGTCAAGGTCGCTCCTGGTAGCCCTGAGCGGCAGGAAACGGAAAATATTGGGGGTCAGGCCGGCATAGTGGCGTGCATCGGTCGCACCGATCATCAGTGCCGGCGAAACGGTCACCTCCGGGAATACCTCGCGTATTGACCGGCGCAGTTTTTTATAACTCTCCGAATTTACATCCGAAAGGAGGGAGGGTTCAATGTGCCCGTGCATTTTGTTGATGCGGATTCTCGGGTCGTTGATGGTTTTCCTCACATGGTCGATCACACCGGCGATGGAGTCGGAGGGATGCAGCCGGAAATTGATGACCGCACGGGCCTGTGTTGGCAACACGTTCTCTTTCATGCCCGATTCAAAGATAGTGGCCGCACCGGTGGTCCGCATTACAGCACTTGTTTCGGGAAGCTTTGACAGATGATCTTTGATCACCCGCTGGAACAGCCAGATATTGGCCATTACTATCCGGTAGACAATAGACATACGGGATCCCAGCGATTGCAGCATCTCCTTCACCAGCCCGTCGATTCGGGTGGGCATAGGGTTGTTTTCAAGCTTATGTATGGCTTCCGAAAGCAGGGCTATGGAGGTGAGTCCCTGTGGAACGGACGAGTGTCCGCCCTCTGTCTCAACCGACAGTTCAACACTCAGATAGCCTTTTTCGGCAATGGCAACCAGGGCAACCGGCCCCTTGAGCATATCCATCAGCTCTTCCACAATCGGCAGGCCCTCATCCAGCAGAAATTCGAGTTCCACACCGCGTTCTTTCAGTATTTGACCAATCGACGATGCGCCATACTCACCGTCGATCTCTTCGTCGTGACCGAAGCCGAGGTAGATGGTGCATTCCGGCTGGTATCCGTTGGTGAGCAGCCATTCAACCGACTCGAGAATGGCCAGAACGCCGCACTGCACGTCCATTGCCCCACGGCCCCAGATATAGCTGTCGCTCACATTGCCGCCGAAGGGCGGATGCTCCCAATCGGTCTCGGTTCCGGGCTCCACGGGTACAACATCAAGGTGGCTGGTGAGCATCACCGGTTTAAGTACCGAATTGGATCCCCTCCAGGTGTAGAGCAGGCTGTAATGGTTTACCACCTCCCGCTTCAGATGGCTGTGAATGAGGGGAAATTCCTTTTCAAGAAACTGATGCATCTCCCTGAACGCCTCACCGTTGATGTCGTCGGGCGACTGGGTCGACACTGTTTCGAACTGAATTGCCTTGCTGAGACGCCGAACGGCATCATCTATCGGGATGTCGTCTTTTTCAATAGGCTGAATAAAACGGTTTCTCCCTGTGTAGAGAATCGTTCTGGCCAGAACAAGTACAATAAAAGCTGTGATGATAATGTATAGAACGCTGAGCATACTGGGCGGGTAAACCTTCCTGGCTGGTTTGTCTACTCGAATGTGCGAAACCTGAAAACAGAAGTTTGGTTAGTGTACAATTATACAGTTTAATAATGAATTAATTAAGAATAAACATCGGTGTTAATATGGGAGTTCCTGTATATCGTTAACAGTACAATGCCGTTAGCTGCCGTTAGCTGGATAATGAAAGCTCTGTAATGCGCTCTGTTTATTCATTACACCGTGTTGGCCCATCCAGCGCGTGTAGTTATTTGTTCGCGTAAATCCGATACTATTAAATTTGCAGGGGCGTTTTGGGTGTGTACCGATTATGATCCAAATGTTATAATTGCGTCGGCCTTTTTAATTATATTGCACATTGCTGTTCAAATTGACGTAATCCGTAAAACTGTTGAATCTTAAATCCTCAGTACTTTCTATTCTGGCGTTCGCCATACTTGCTGTTCCATCGTACGGGCAGGGGTTCCTTGGTGTATCGTTCGGCGGCGACTTCCTGTCGGTTGGCGGGGGTGCCCGGGCACTCGGCATGGGCAGTGCACATGTTGCCATAACCGGGGATGTGACCTCCGGCTACTGGAATCCGGCCGGACTAACGCGGATTACATCCACAGAAGCGTCCTACATGCACTCCGAGCGTTTCAATGGTATTGTCGGGTACGATTACGGCGCGGTGGCATTTCGTCTTCCCGGCTCAGATGCGGCCCTGGCGGTAAGTTTTTTCAGACAGGGTGTAGACCGTATTAAAAACACCCTCAATGCCTGGGACAGGGAGCGGAACCGGCCGAGGGACAATCCCGCAGATTATATCACCGAATTCAGCGCCTCCGATATGGCTATTTTCCTCTCCTACGCCAATCCGTTCAGCGAACAGCTTCAGTGGGGTGTTTCGGCAAAGGTGGTACACAGCCGTCTCGGTCCGTTCGCCAACGCCTGGGGTTACAGTATCGATGCCGGCCTGCTATACCAGTGGAACGATTATCATTTTGGTGTGAACCTGATGGACATCACCACCATGATGAAATTCTGGACAGTGGATGCTGCCCGGTTGCAGCCGCTTGCCGATGAGTTTGGCGATGAGGTTCCGTCCGGCGAAAATGAACTGATCAGGCCAACAGTGAAAATCGGTATTGGCCGTTATTTTGATTTTGGGGATTTCCGCCTTCTTGTAGCCACCGACACCGATCTGCGCTTCGAAAACAGGAGGGCGTTCTACATCAATGCCGGTCCCGTGAGTTTCGAGCCCCATGTGGGTGCTGAAGTGGGTTACCGCAATGCCGTTTTCCTGCGGGCAGGCCTCACCGATTTTGCAACAGATCAGAGCTCATCCATCTATATGTCACCCACAATGGGGGCAGGTCTGCAGTTCGGGGCATTCAACTTCGATTACGGTTTCGCCAGTTTTGCAGGGGTCAGCTCCGATCTCGGATTTACTCACAGAATATCCGTTACCTTCACCATGGGTCGGCTTGCCGGCCGAAACTGACCCGGATTGACAGAAACCAGGGTTTTCATAACCGGTCCAACCGCTTCAGGGAAGACGAACGTTGCCCTGGAACTGGCAAAAATGTGGGGCTGCCCTGTAATTTCAGCCGACTCGCGACAGTGTTTCAGGTACCTGGATATCGGTACAGACAAACCATCGCCTGAAGTACTCGCTGAAGTTCAGCATTATAATATTTCTGTACTTGATCCCGCAGAAGAGGATTCGTCCCGGCAGTTTGCCCGCCGCGTTGCCGCCTGGGAGCAGCAGATACTTGCATCCCGCAAACCGGTACTGATAGCAGGAGGGAGCACCCTTCACCTGCAGGAACTCATATTTCCAATGGATTCCCTGCCGCCGCGCAGCAATGAAAATATCACCCTGTTACAGGAGGAAGAAACCGAAGCGGGCCTCCAGGGCCTATATAACAGGCTCAAAGAGGTCGATCCTGCCTATGCGGCATCGATGGACGGCCTGAACCGCCACCGCATCTTCAGAGCCCTCGACGTGTGGATGCAGACCGGAAAACCCTTCAGCTCCTTTCATTCAGTCAAGAAGCCCATACACGGACGCGACCGTTTTGTGTTCGGCCTGAACCTGCCCAGGCCGGTACTGCATGAGCGGATAAACACGCGTGTTGACCGCATGATCAGCGCCGGCCTTGTTGATGAAGTGAGGCGGATTCTTGCGGAAGGCTATGACCCGGCGCTACAATCGCTGCAGACCGTTGGCTACCGTGAAGCAATCCGTTTTCTGAACGGCGGATGCAGCCACGATGAGATGGTGGCCGACATAAAAACCGGCAGCAGAAGGTATGCAAGGCGTCAGCTCACCTGGCTTGGAAGATGGGATTTTGTTAAATGGATTGATGCTGACAATAAAAAGCCCTCAGAAATTGCAGAACTGATAGCGGATACCATAAGAAGGGTGGCAGCTGAGTAAAAATCGAGCTAAATTCACTTCTTTCCACAAAACCTCAAAAAATCGTCATGTATCACGCAAGAATTTACGTAACCCTGAAAAAATCGATACTCGATCCCAAGGGCAAAGCGGCGTTCGGCGCGCTTAAGAACATCGGATTTACCGGTATTTCTGATGTCAGGATCGGCAAGATGGTTGATCTGAAAATAGATGCCCCGAATGAGCAGGAGGCCCGCGAAGTTGCCCGTAATGCCTGTGAAAAACTGCTTGTTAACGAGGTGATGGAAGACTACGAGATTGAACTTATAACCGCGGAACAACAAGTATGATACAGAAAGGATGATCAATGTCGGTTAAATTCGGAGTTCTTGTATTTCCCGGTTCCAATTGTGACCACGATGCCTATCACGCCATCAAACACGTGATGGGTAACGAAACGCGCTTTATCTGGCACAAAGAACACGACCTGGGCGATGTGGACGTGGTTGTTATACCGGGCGGCTTCTCCTACGGTGATTACCTGAGATCGGGTGCGATTGCACGTTTTTCGCCGGTGATGAAATCGGTGGTGGATTTTGCCAACAAGGGCGGTCTGGTAATCGGTATATGCAACGGTTTCCAGATACTGCTTGAGAGCGGGCTGCTGCCGGGTGCCATGCTTCATAACCGCCAGTTGCGATTCACCTGCAAATTCGTGAACCTGAAAACGGAAAATTCCGATACCCCGTTCACTTCGGCAATACCCGAAGGTACGATACTGCGCATTCCGGTGGCCCACGGCGAAGGCAATTATATTGCCGATCAGCAAACTCTCGACCGCCTGCGCGATAACGGGCAGATAGTTTTCACCTATTGCAGTGCAACCGGTGAAGTCGACGACGCATTTAACCCGAACGGTGCTGCCCTGAATATCGCCGGCATCTGCAACGAAAAACGGAATGTGCTGGGCATGATGCCCCATCCGGAAAGGGCTGTGGAAAAAGAACTCGGTTCATCAGACGGGCAGTTCATTTTCAAATCCATCCTGCAGCATATGATTTCTGTATGACAGGGGGATTCCCGGTTCCCGGGCTATTAAACGGTACAACAGAGATGGCGCCTGTATGAACGTCATAAAGGACTGCTGGCCAGCACGATTTTAAAAGATTTTTTATTACTGTTATACGGCATGAACATATGCCGGTTCATTACAAATCAAGATATAAGCTGCATCCGAATGGAAACCGCTCCCCAGGTACTGCACTCCAAACATCTGCTCAAACGCTACCGGAAACGGGTAGTGGTATCTGATGTGTCTATCAGTGTGAAGCAGGGGGAGATTGTAGGCTTGCTTGGCCCTAACGGTGCGGGGAAAACCACCACCTTCTACATGTTCATCGGATTGGTACGCCCCGAAAAAGGTTCCATTTATCTGAATGACCTTGATATCACCACGAAGCCCATGTTTAAACGGGCAAGGCTGGGTATCGGTTATCTGGCCCAGGAAGCCAGTGTTTTCAGGAACCTGACGGTGAGGCAAAATCTGGAAGCCGTTCTGGAATACACATCACTTCCCCGCAGCGTGATAAGGGAGAAGGCCGACGGTCTTATCGAAGAATTCAATCTCAAGACGGTTGCCGGAAGCAGGGGTTACAACCTGTCGGGTGGCGAACGCAGGCGCACTGAAATTGCCCGAGCACTGATCACTGATCCGAAGTTCATTCTTCTGGATGAGCCCTTTGCGGGTGTTGATCCGATCGCCGTTGAAGATATTCAGGATATTGTATACAAACTCAAGCAGAGAAATATCGGAATCTTTATTACCGACCATAACGTACACGAAACCCTCGCTATAACCGACAGGGCATACCTTATGTTTGAGGGCAGAATCCTGAAAGAGGGTACGGCCGACTACCTGGCCGAAGATGAAGAGGCCAAAAAATTATATCTTGGCGAACAATTCAAACTGGACCGATACGAAATCAAATAAAATGTATGTCAGCCGATATTACCGTACAGGAACTAAGTGAAAAACTGAAAAACGGGGATGAGATTTTTATCCTGGATGTAAGGGAAGAGTTCGAATATGATATCTCAAATCTGAGCGGGTTTATTATTCCCCTGCCGGAACTTGAAAACCGTATGTACGAGCTCGAAGACAAAAAAGACATGGAGGTTATTGTACACTGCCGCACCGGCGAAAGAAGTGTTGATGCCGTTAAAATTCTGGTGGAATACGGTTTTAAAAACCCGAAAAACCTGCTTGGCGGCATCAATCAGTGGGCGAGGGAGATTGATACGGGGATGAGGGAGTACTAGTAGTGAGTAGTGAGTAGTGAGTATTGAGTATTGAGACACAAGACACAAGACATGAGACATGAGACATGAGACGCAAGGCAGGAATTAACAACGTCATGCAGAGCGCAGGCCTGAGCGCAGCGGAGCGAAGTCGAAGGGTGTAGTCGAAGCACGTGGGGGCTTTTTTAAGAGCCCCCGATCCAGGCCTTGCTATGATGGGCGTTCATACTCTTGAATACCGGTAGAGAAAAGCCGAGGCAAGCCTCGGCTCAGGCGGGTGGTCAAAAAGTTAAAAAGTACCCAGTGGTGAAAAATTCCTGCTCACCACTAATCAGGCAAACCATTAATCAGGCAAACGTCGCGATCTGATCCAGGAGTTCTTTATTGCTCTTTGTGCGCCTGAGTACCTGAAGAAGGCTAATCATCGATTCTTTGGGGGTTTTTCTGAGAAGGTAGCGCCGTATTACATTCCGCTCTTCCATAGACTCTTCGATAAACCGGTCTTCGTTGCGTGTTCCGGATGCGGCTATGTTTATGGCGGGAAACACCCGGTCGTTGGCAAGATCGCGGTCGAGTACAAGTTCCATATTGCCCGTGCCCTTGAATTCTTCAAAGATCAGATCGTCCATGCGGGAATTCGTTTCGACAAGGCAGGTGGCGATTATGGTGAGCGAGCCGCCGTTTTCGATTTTGCGGGCAGATCCAAAAATGCGCTTCGGTATTTCAAGGGCCCTGATGTCGAGTCCGCCCGACAGGGTGCGGCCCGAGTTGGTCTGTGCCGCATTGTAGGCACGACCCATCCTGGTTAGAGAATCAATGAGCAGAACAGCGTTCTGGCCCATTTCAGCTTTTCTTTTTACGAAGCCCAATGCCAGTTCCGATATGCGGGTATGGCTTTCGGTTGATTTGTCGTTAGAGGAGGCAAATACGTGCCCCTTGGTCGTTCTCATGAAGTCGGTCACTTCCTCGGGGCGTTCATCAACAAGCAGTACGGCAAGGCAGATTTCCGGATAGTATTCATCAATGGTCCCGGCGATCTGTTTGAGTAGAACGGTTTTACCGGTTCGGGGCGGTGCTACAATGAGGGCTCTCTGGCCCATGCCGATCGGAGCAATAAGGTCAATTACCCTGAGGTCGGTATTATCTTCGCTGTGGGCAAGTTTGATCTGTTCAACGGGCATTATGGGCGTCTGCAGTTCAAAACGTCTGGCTTTCATCCATTCTTCGATGGGTCTGCCGTTCACCTTGTCAACAGTGAGAACCCTCAGGTTGCCGCGCTGGTCTTTTTCCAGTTCGCCTTCCAGTTCCAGGCCCATTTTCAGATACATTCTGCGCACCAGTGTGGGCATCACAAAAGGATCTTTGGGTGTTTTTGAGAATTCATGGTTCAGTTTTCTGATGAAACCGTAACCATTTTCATTCACTTCAATTACACCTGAATAAGTGCCCCCGTGGGTTACATGCCTGTTCTCCAAAAAATCGGGGGCTTGTGCAGTTGCCTGGCCGCCCCTGGCTTTTTGATGTGGTTTTTGTTTGCCACGCTTTTTACGCCTGGCCGGACCTCTGTTTTTTTGATTGCTCATGAATCAATTTGAAATTGTGCTGTTATACGCGTGTATTAATCGTACTGTACCTGCTGATGATCACGTAACCGACCACGCCGGATAGAGAAAAGGTTTGCCTTTGAAAGTGCCCCCGGACTTGAAGCAGGCTTGATAAGAATTAAATGCCGGTTGGTTATGGTAAGCTATTGAATTCTTATGAAAAATTCGACCCTGATTTAAAAAATATGTTCCGCCTTCATTTAATATCATCAGGAAACTCAATATACCAATAAAAAGGGGTTATATACAGTTAAAACCAGTTTTAATTACACTGCATTATGATAACAGGCAATCGGCGAGATGATCGGGGAAAAGTTGGTATCTATGAATATGCATCAATGAAAGCGAACAAGAAGAATCACCCGGAAACCGGTGATCTGAGAAACCGGTTATCTGAAGCTGACTGCTACTGTAAATCTGCAGAAAAAGGTGACACAATCAGTTGCTTCTTGCCGCGATGAAGCCACAGGTTACCGCGTTTTAAGCCAGGTCAGGCGGGTTTTTATAAAAGGGAGGATAGCTCCTCCCTTTTTACAATATCTGATCGGAAATTAAAGTGTATGCGAAAACAGTTCAGTACATAGATCAGGTCAGTACAAATATCAGGTTTACCTCTGAATGCCCACCTGGGTGCATTTGGTTATCGCCGCTCAGAATTACCGGATTCGCAATCAGTTAAAACGTTAGCGAACTGTGGTAGTTTCGCCGATCCAGCCATAACAATCCCGCAGGGAACTGTTCACCTGGATTTTGTCGCCAACGTTCCAGCCCTGGTAAAACTTCTCTTCAACAGTCGGGGTTACCGGCTGATAGGAGCGGTACATCTGTGTTACAGTGTTGGCGTAGCTGCGATCCACACTTCTTGCTTTGTCGAGGTAGTCTAGTACCAGCCAGTAGACCACTTTGTCGGTTCTTTCCAGGGTTCCACCCGCGCAATCGGTGATGGCCTGGCCGTAAATTTCTGCTATTTTCACATATGGCTCGCCCCAGTTGGGATCGATTTGTGATGCCCTTCGGGCAAAATCGCGGGCCTGCTGAAACTCGCCGAGGTTCAGATAGTTGTTGGCTATCTCAATATTGGCTCTTTTGAGGTTATCAGGATTATCGGTTTTTGTGATAGCTTCACGGTAATAGCGGATGGCGTTCCGGTATTCGGCATTTGATTTTGCCGTTTCAGCCATTCTGATCACATTGTGGTAGCTCGGGTTTAATTCATAGAGCCGGACCGCCGTTTCGCGCAGCTTTGCCTGGTTATTGGTCCTTTCGTAGAGCCTCATCAGCTCATCGAGCAGCTCAAGGTCATCAGGGCGTGATTCAAGCAGACCTTCGAGGTATACAACCCGCTCGGCAGGGTTCCTGAAGAGTTCATTGCGGATTTGCTCGAAATTATCGAGGAGCGCCGGGTTGGCATATGGTTCGGCAATATTGAGAATTTCAAGAGTTTTCTCGCGGTCGGAACTCATAAATGAACGTGCAAGAAAATTGACGTACCAGCCATCAGCCTCCTGAACAAAACGTTCGGTGTTCTGTTCAAAAAGCTCGATATAGATGTCGATAGCCTTGTCATTGGCACTATCAATATTGTCGGAATTTGACTGTAAAAACCTTGCATGATTACGTTTCCAGCTGAAATGATCTATCTCGTCGACTGTAAAAGTCTCGAGTGCCGTTACGTAAAGGTAGTTAACAGAATCCAGATAAGCTGTTTTCAGAGCCGGGTCGATCTGCTTTTCAGCCATATGCTCATATACCTTGATCATACGGTCGAAATTGCGGTCTCCACGGTATTGCGGGTAACCTTCCAGCGTTTTTGGCTTGTTAAATATCAGCCAGCGGCCAAAAGGGAGAGCGCTTTCGAAATCATTGTTGCGAAAGTTTTCGTTAAATATTGACCATGTTGCATCGGCAGGCAAACCAAAAGGCTGAGCCCACCCATAGGAACTGGCCCCGAGAATTACCACCATCAGAATGATTGCTTTTTTCATCGTGATATTGCGTTAGTGACTGTTACTGTAATCTTCTCTGCAAGAACATGAGTTCTGAAAGGTTAAACGAAGCTCGGAGTCCAAAAATTTTCTCCTGCACCAAATCGTTCGATCTGGTGCCCCTGACACCATAATCGACTCCAAGATCGATTGAGGATCCGAAAAAGGCGGAAGGAATGCTTATCCCGGCAGAAATCATAATCGTTTCAATACTGGTATTGTTCAGCGAAAGATGGCCGTCGTCGTAGGATACACCAATGCGGTACACAAAATTATTAATGAAACCGGATTCACCACGGCGGCGTGCATCGTACTGAATACCAAAGCTGTATTTTGTTCGGTCTTTGAGAAAATCCTCCGTATTGCCTTCGAAATTTTTGTGCTCACCCCAGTTCTGGTATAATATTTCGCTGGCAAACAACAGGTACGGATTTGCATAATACGTAAGGCCGGTATTCATTTCCACTGGCAATACGGTTTTGCCTTTGCCATAATAATCTTCTGAGAAAAGTTCAATGGTTTTTCTTCGCGGCGGGAACCCTGTAATAACCTGAGTAGTCATTTTTCGCCTTGAATCTAGCCTTACAGGCAGATTGACTGTTGATCCCAGTACTACCCTGTCATTAGAACGTAACAGGCCCCTGTGAGAAGCCAGAATACCGAAACGGTTGCCAAAACCTTTATGGCGTGTACCAACTGTGTAGTTAACATCGGTAAAACCGGACCTGTCGAAAAGGGTAACATTCCGGTTCTCGTAATAGCCAAAAACAAGTGAAGGGGCGTATCCGACAAGCAGCCAATCCGTAATGCGGGCACCGATACCAATCTCAAGTTTATTCAGGCCGCCATCTCCACGCCGGTCAATAAGATAGCCAAGGCTGTCGGCAGCCGGTATGGTTCCCTGTTCAAAGAATGAAAAACGGGATTCGGTTAGTGGCTCAATTGATATGGAAACACCGATGAGTTCACGCCATACGGGAAATACAACCTGTATCTGATTGAAATTGATCATGGTGTTCTTCTGATCCCCGAAATTATCGGATGCAGAAAAGTTTTTCATTGACAGACTGGCCGTTGCCATGGTGAAAAAGCCGCCGCCCCAATGTGCAGGATTCGAATTGTTAATCGTATTGAAACTCCATATGCCAACACCGCTCATACCCATAGCAGCACCTGCAGAAGATCTGAAATCGAGCGGGTTGCCCATACCGATGGATGAATAGACAGAAGAATTCTCATATTCATTCTGTGCATTGGCAACAGGTATCATGCAAAGCATGCAAATAACAACAGCGGGGAAAAATTTACGCATCACAATGACTCGGGGATTAACTTGGTTACAATGATTTTCGGGAATAAACCGGGCTCAGATGCATTATAGATCAGATTCGGGTAAATCAGCCCGTTGTTCGATCCTGATGTAGCCACGAAAATTAACTGTTGTGGTGTGCCAAAAAGTATATCGTTGGTGTAGGCAATCAGGTTAAAACGGTAAGTCGCATCAGTATTGTTTCTGACAAGATTGTCGTTCGGGCTACGGATGACAATAAAATTCTGCTCGCCGGGTTGCAAACGGAAAATAAACATTCGGTTACTCTTTTGCCGCACATGAAACTGGGGTAGGCTGTTTAGTTGTGTGAGGGTGTCTTCGTAGAGTACAACTTCAACCCTGGATATATTCTTGGTACCGAGTATATCTGCGTCGATACTGAAATCGATCTTGAACGCATTCTGGAAGGTATTCAAAACCGGGGTGGAATTATCAGGCATTGGTACAGTTGCTGTAGAAAAATCATGTTCAAGACTGTATGCCCACGACCTGTTTGGAATTTTCAGATCATCGCCTTGCAAATCCTGCTGTATGTGAAACAGATATGTGCGGCTCAGATCGGCAAAACCCTGTTCGTCTGGTTGCGTGGTGGTAAATCCAACCACTTTATTCCCGCCGGTAGGAACAATAGCCATCCCGAAAATATTGGCACGGAAGGTGGAATCGCGGTTCTGGCCTTCAACCTCGGGAATGAAAGTGGAATAGCGGGTCATCCAATCCCTGTCGATCAGAACAGCAACTGAATCGTCACCCGGGCCCACATCAAAACTGCCGATTACATTACCGGTTAAAACCGGATTGTCGTCGAGCGCCCAGCTGGGTGCCCGCCAGCGTTCACCGATTTCAACCAGATCAAACGACGCGGTGGATGTAGAATCGCCATAAGTACTTGTAGGGAAAAGAACCAGGTATAGGTCATCATTTGGTCCCATGTTCCGTTGAGCAACTGGCAAACCCGTCATAATGAGCCCCGTAGCACGGAAGGAGCCAAAAAGCGGATCATTGTACTGACCGGCCGAGAAATTTAAAAGGTCACCCGAAAAAGTGGGCAAGTCGATAGGGGTTATGGCATCAATACGGAGCGTATCGACCTTTATGATCTGATTCGATCCGGAGAAAGATGACCCGACTGTACCGGAATCTTCACAGGAGATAAAAAAGAAAGCGGCTGGTATAATAGCCGCAATGGTAATTAGACGTGTTACGGAGGCTCTCAATCTGAAAAATGTTTGGTTAGGTAAAATTAGTCGTTCACGGGTGCAAGGCTGTTGTAGTATTCAGCAAACCTGCTTGACATATCGAACGGAGAACCCTGGATTTTAGTGGGCGTAATATTCAACTCTTTAAATAAATCATCAAATTCATCCCGGATATCGTTGCTGGTTACAACGTGATCAGCATAGGATAGTCCGGCACGTATGAAATCAACCTTATCGCCGGTCATTACGCGGCTTTTGTCAAATCCCTCGGGAAGCCTGGCCAGATCCAGAAAATCCTGGTTGAAAAGGCCTTCGTTAACCGGGCTGTGCAGATTATAGATGATTTTGGTGTCTTTGAAAATTTCCTGGTCCTTGTAGGTTTCTTTCATGAAAACAGGTACAAAACCCGCCGCCCAGTCATGGCAGTGAATGAAGTCGGGTTTCCATCCGAGTTTTATTACGGTTTCGAGGATTCCTTTATTGTAGAAGATCAGACGCTCGGCATTATCGTCATAGAAATTACCTTTTGCATCGCGGAAAAGTCCTTTTCTCTTAAAATAGGTATCGTTATCAAGAAAGTAGACCTGAAGCTTGGCATTGGGGATGCTTGCAACCTTGATTCGCATGCTCTCCACGTTGTCGGCTACCTGAACTTCAATACCCGACAGGCGGATTACCTCGTGAAGCCTGTTTCTGCGGTCGTGAATGGATCCGTATTTTGGCAGCAATATGCGTATTTCGAACCCTTTATCCTGAAGTGAAGCCGGCAGGAATCGCATCAGATCGGCGGTATTGGTCATCTTGGCGAAAGGCGAAATTTCCGCCGCAGCATATAAAATCTTCATAAGGTAGTGCAGTTTTTCCTGTTGTCAGTACTGGTTCCCGGTTGAATGTGAGCATTCCTTACCGGCACATCAGTATGATGTATACAATCTCGAAATATAACTATTTAGAAGCTGGTTATAAAGGTTAATTTGCTTCTTCGGTTTCGAGTGTGGTAAGGTTGGCATCCGACAGATTCAACCTGGGGTTTCTGTTGGTCAGATTCACAAGCCATCGTAGCCAGTTCATATCAATTTTTGCCAGGTCGCCGCGTTTGTAGCGCCACAACCAGTTATTGGCCACCGTACTGGGATAGTTCATCCTGTGTTCGTTACCCAGGCCCAGAAGGTCCTGCATGGGGAAAATCGCCATTCGGGCAACCGACATCATCGCAGTGTGAATTAATTCGGTATGTATGGCACTTCCGTCAGACCGGGTATACTCACGGGCATGATGACGTTCTTTTTCCGAGGCCGAATTGTACCAGCCACGCGTAGTGTCGTTGTCGTGCGTACCGGTGTAGACAATGCAGTTGCTGGTGTCGTAGTTGTGGGGCAGAAAGCTGTTGCCTGCATTATCGGAAAACGCGAACTGGAGAATCTTCATGCCGGGGAAATTGTACTTGTCGCGCAATTTCACCACTTCAGAGGTGATCACTCCAAGATCTTCAGCTATAATGGGCAGGGTTCCCATTTTTTTCAGGATAGTATCGAACAGGTCTTCGCCGGGGCCTTTTACCCAGCGCCCGTTCATGGCAGTTTTCGCGTCAGCTTTTACCTCCCAGTAGGCATCAAAACCCCGGAAGTGGTCAACGCGGATGGCATCAAACAGATAAAACATCTGTTTGAAACGCTCAAGCCACCAGGAATACCCGTCTTTTTCCAGGGCTTTCCATTTGTATAATGGATTCCCCCAAAGCTGGCCGGTTTCGCTGAAATAATCGGGAGGCACACCGGCTACAAGTTTCCGGTTCCCGCGGCTGTCTACCTCAAAATAGTGTGAATTTGCCCAGACGTCCGAACTGTTGTGATCCACAAAAATCGGGATATCACCTACAATGATAATCTCCTTGCTGTTTGCATATTCCCTGATTTTCATCCACTGATTAAAGAACTCAAACTGCACGAAATAGTGGTAGTTGATCCGCTCTTTATGCTCTTTTTTTGCCTTTTTGATGGCATCAGGCTCACGTTTTGCAAGGCCGGGCTCCCAGGTATTCCACGGCTGAAATCCGTAATGCTCCAGGCATGAAATGAAAAGAACATAGTCATCGAGCCAGAATTCATTGTCCTTCTTGAATTTTTTGAGATCCTTCTGCTCCTGCTTGTCGTTGCGCTCATAAAAACGGGTGCTTGCAAGGCTGAACAGTTCGCGTTTGTTCCCGTAAGCCGTTTCATAGTCTACTTTTTCAAGGGATGGAAGCCTGGCATGTTTCAGCTCATCCTGGGTGAGAAGGCCTTTCTCATGTAGTATATCGGGGCTGATCAGGTAGTGATTGCCAGCAAAAGCCGAGTATGAAGCATACGGTGAATTGCCGTATCCGGTAGGCCCAAGCGGCAGAATCTGCCAGACAGATAACTCTGATTTTTCCAGAAAATCGATGAATTTTTTTGCTTCCAGGCCAAGGTCACCGATTCCATAGTCTGATGGGAATGAGGTTGGATGAAGAAGTATCCCACTTGATCGTTTGAACATGTATGTACAGCTAGAATTATTCTGTTATTGAGGTTTAATAATGATGCAGCCCAGTGGAGGCAAACTCAAAGAAATATGGGCCGGTTCACCGTGCCACTCACCTTCTGTTGAATGTAAATCGGTATTCACAACACCACTGCCGCCGAAACGGGAATCATCGCTGTTGAATATCTCTTTGTAACTGCCGTGCCGGGGCACACCGAAAATGTAATCATGGTGAGTGCGGGGCGTAAAGTTGAATGCACAGATTACAAAATCATCGCGGTTTTCAGAGAACCGGAGAAATGAAATCACACTCTGGTCTACATCCGAAAAATCGAGCCATTTGAAACCGTTCCAGTCAAAGTCGAGCTGATACAGCGCTTTTTCGGATTTGTAGACCTGGTTCAGGGTCTGTACCGTCTTTTTTATGCCCTGATGGGTCTCAAATTGCAGTAAAGGCCAGTCGAGCTCCTGTTCACAGTTCCACTCGCTCCACTGCCCGAACTCGCTGCCCATGAACAGAAGCTTTTTACCGGGATGGCAGTACTGATAGCCCATCAGCAGCCTGAGATTGGCAAATTTCTGCCAGTTGTCGCCCGGCATCTTCGAAAGCATCGATTTTTTGAGATGTACAACCTCGTCGTGCGAGAAGGGAAGAATGAAATTTTCGGAAAAAGCGTAAATCAGGGAAAAGGTAAGCTGATTATGGTGGTATTTGCGGTAGAGGGGATCCACTTCGATGTACTTGAGCGTGTCGTTCATCCAGCCCATATTCCACTTGTAGTCGAAGCCCAGCCCGCCCAGGTAGGTTGGATGCGAAACCATGGGCCAGGATGTGGATTCCTCGGCAAAGGTAACCACCCCGGGAAACTCTTTATGGGCCACCTCATTAAACTTCTTCAGGAACTCGATAGCTTCCAGATTCTCGCGCCCGCCGAATTTATTGGGTATCCAGTCGCCGGGTTCCCGGCTGTAATCCAGGTAGAGCATGGAGGCCACGGCATCGACCCTCAGGCCATCGATATGGTACTTTTCGAGCCAGAAGAGCGCGTTTGACAGCAGAAAGTTTTTTACCTCTACACGCCCGAAATTGAAAATTTTGGTTCCCCAGTCCCTGTGCTCACCCTGCCTGGGATCGGCATGCTCATACAGGTGGGTGCCATCAAATTCCCTGAGGCCATGGTCATCTTTCGTGAAATGGGCAGGCACCCAGTCGATTAAGACCCCGAGATCGTTTTTGTGGCACTCGTTTACGAAGAACATGAAATCTTCCGGTTCGCCAAACCGGCTGGTCGGTGCAAAATAACCGGTAATCTGGTATCCCCACGAGGGATCATAAGGGTGTTCGGCTATCGGCAGCAGTTCAATATGTGTATATCCCAGATCGGTTACATAGGGGATGAGGTGTTCGGCCAGTTCACGGTAAGTATAATATGAATTGTCCTTGATATGACGTTTCCAGGAACCCAGGTGCAGCTCATACACCGAAACCGGTTTGTCGCGGCCCGGTGAACGCCTTTTCATCCAGTCTTCGTCTGTCCAGGCGAATGTGTCAATATTTTTGATTATTGAAGCTGTTTTCGGCCTTTTTTCGTAGTAAAATCCGTACGGATCCGACTTCAGGAACGGCGGACCAAAACCGTGGGGCTTGATTTCATACTTATATTGGGTTCCTTCTTCAAGACCGGGAATGAATATCTCCCAGATGCCCTGGTCCACATATTTGCGCATAACATGGCGGCGGCCGTCCCAGTTGTTGAAACCGCCTACCACGCTTACCCGTGCCGCCGATGGGGCAGCAACCACAAAATGCACGCCCCTTATTCCGTTCAGTTCCCTCATGTGAGCACCCATGAATTCATAGGCTTTTGTGTGATTGCCTTCCCCCCACAGCTGAAGGTCGTAATCGCTGATCAGTGGCGGAAAACTGTATGGATCCCGGATTATGTGGCTAGAACCGTCGTTATATTCAACTTCAAGCGTATAGTCGTTCAGATCAGCACCCGTTTCCAGCAGAACCTCGAACACAGATGTGCCTTCGATCTGGTTCAGTGGTGTGCGCTTGTTTGTTGAGTCGAGAACTGTAACGGCTTTTGCATCGGGTTGCAGTGTTCTTACCAGCAGCATTTCCTGTTTTTTATTAACTACCCGGTGTATACCCAGCACAGAAAAAACATCTCCGTGATACCCCTCAACAAGGGCTTTTAGCTCTTGTTTGTTTAAAGTTAGTTTTCCCAAAAGTGATCCCTGATTTATTATGGAATTTGTTTGAAAATAAGGAATTTTTTGCGAGATATGACAAAATGATGCACCCGGCATATCATGCGATCACCGTATATTCAGGCGTGAACGCAAAAAACCTCATAGCCCGGCGTTATCTGTTCTCCAGAAAGAAAATAACGCTTATATCAACGCTGACCCTTATCAGTATTACCGGGGTCACCATCGGCACAGCCATGCTGATTATCGTATTGTCGGTATTCAATGGCTTTTTCGACCTGATGAAAGATATGCTACTGGCCTACGACCCCGATATACGCATTGAATCGGCCGTAGAGACCACATTTACGCCCGACGGCAGGCTGGCGGAAATACTGGAAGGCAATCCGGAAATCGCGCTGATAAGCCCCTACGTTGAGGGTAAATCACTGATGGCCCATCGTGGGGGCAATTACAAGGTAGTTGTTGTGCGTGGTGTGGATCCGGATGTTCACGCCCAGATGGTCGATCTGGGCCGTAACCTCACCAGCGGGCGTTTCAGCCTCGGGGTGAGCGACCGCCGGCCGGGCATGTTGATCGGCGAGAAGCTGGCCAATCAGCTCAGGGTTACCGTTGGCGACGATGTGAGCCTGCTCAGCGCGCAGGCCATTCAGCGCTCGCTCACACAGTTCACAGCACCGAGAACCTACAATTTCAATGTTCGAGGTGCATTTTCGATGGATAAAGTGTTCGAAGGCTCGCTCGTTTTCATTGAGCTGGAAGCTGCCCAGCGCATATTTAACACGCGGAATGCCGTAAGCGGGATCGACATCAAGCTGAATAATCACGACAGGGCTGATGCGGTAAAAGGCGAACTTCAGGCCGCACTGGGACCGGATTTTGAAGTTAAAACCTGGTACGACCTGCAGAAACCGCTCTATGATGTGATGAACCTGGAAAAGTGGGCAGCCTATTTCATCCTGATGCTTATCGTGCTGGTGGCCGTGCTGAATATTGTTGGTTCACTCACCATGATCGTGATCCAGAAAACCCGCGATATCGGTCTGCTGATGTCGTACGGGTTCAAAAAATCGGATATAAAGGCGGTCTTCCTGCGTCAGGGCATCTATGTGGGCCTCATAGGATGCGGGCTGGGCGGCGCGCTTGGCCTGTTTATAAGCTGGCTGCAGAAAGAGTACGGACTGATCAAACTGGCGGGCTCGGAATCGTTCATCATTGATGCCTACCCCGTGGTGTTCATCTGGTCGGACCTGTTTATGATAATCGGGGGGAGCCTGTTGTTGTGCATCCTGGCCAGCTGGTACCCGGCCGTGCGGGCATCAAAAATCCAGCCCGCCGAATCACTCAGGTACGAGTAACCGGGATGCTTCCGGTCATAGCTCCCGCAGGTTAAGCCTTTTCATCGTAGATATCGGGCAGGTCGTTTTCATAGAGTACCACATCCCCATCCCTGGCGTAGCCGGCCAGGATTTCGCGGGCCTCAAAAAGTGTTGCCGCAATGCGTACCTGATCTTCGGGATACCCCGATTCGCGGATGCCATCAATGATGGGTTTTGATCGCAGCCCGCCTACCAGAATCACCAGGTCGAGCCCGGCCCGTCCGATATGCCGGCCGAATTCACGGTTTTCGGCCTCTTCGAGTTCACCGAGCTCCACCATGCCGGGGGTGATGATCACCCGCCTGCCGGTTTTAAAACGGGAAAGCACGTCGACCGCGTTACGCGCGCCCACCGGGTTTGAGTTGAACGCGTCGTCGATTATCAGCAGCCCGTTGGCCCGCTTCAGTTCGAGGCGGTGTTCCACCGGTTCAACCCGCCGGGCGGCGACCTGTATTGTTCCCGGTCTCAGCCCGAACGACGTACCGGCGGCGATGCCAAGCAGCATGTTCTGCACATTGTGGATGCCAAGCAGCGCAGTGGTTACCTCCATGGTTTCACCTTCGGGCAGATGTACGGTAAACCGGCATCCGCTTTCGTCATAGGAGATGTCTGATGCCCGGAAATCCCCGTTTCCGATGCCGGCCGTAATCGTAGTGATGTCGGTGCGACCGGCCATTGCGGCCACCAGGGGGTCATCCCCGTTCAGTATGGCGGTTCCGCCAGGTTTCAGGTGCCGTACAAGGGCGCCCTTCGTCCGGGCGATAGCCTCCACGCTGCCGAAGGTCTCCAGATGTGCCTTGCCCACATTGGTCACTATGGCCACATCCGGTCGGGCGATTTCGCACAATTCGTCGATATTGCCCTCATAGCGGGCCCCCATCTCGAGTACCAGCACCTGGTGCTGCGCGTTCAGGTCGTTGTTGATCACCTTGCAGATTCCCATGGGAGTATTGTAACTGCCCGGGGTAAAACAGACATTAAACCGTTCCTCCAGCAGGGTTTTGATGATGAACTTGGTGGAGGTTTTGCCATAACTGCCGGTAATGGCAACCACTTTCAGATCAGGCATCGACCGGATTTTCCTCCGTGCCCGCTTCTTGAACCCGTCCTGTATGAATTTCTCGACCGGGTGCATCAGTATGGATGCCAGCAGGATATAGAAGGGGATGAGCAGGTCGGCGAGGATAAAGCTGAACGTGATGATCAGCGCATCGGGTGTCGGAAAGGCCATCCGCATTGCCTGAGTATAACCCAGCCAGGGAAAAAACAGATATAAAAGGGCTACCGGAATGGCCAGGCGGATCATTCTTGGGGTAAAAACCACCGGCTTTTTCTGCAGACCCGTATACTCCCGCCGGCCGGGCAGGAAAAGGAAGCTCACAAACAGGAACAGGATGATCGTGATCGACGTCATGGTGAGCTTGTTGCCGAACATTTCGATCAGAAAAATGGGGATGATGATGGCATGGGCATTGCCGATCAGCTTGCCTGCCCAGTTCCTGCGAAGCCAGCCCGCGTATTCGTTGATGTGATAGCCGTTCTGCTGTAATACCTGGAAGAAATAGCGTGCCCTGAACCAGGAGTGCCACATTATCGCCAGGGCGATGATATATATGAGCAGTTCGATGCCTGTGTAGTATGCCTTCAAATGGTTGGAAACTGTTTCGCCGTATAGCAGTTACTGTTAGCACTCCGCCGGGGAATGGAAATCCGGTGTAATTAATCTGACAAAAATAGCAAGTTCTCCTATCTTTGGCACAGAAATAAATTGCAATCAGCGAATACAGAGGCCGATGAAATTAATTATTCCCATGGCGGGACGTGGTACCCGCCTTCGCCCCCACTCCAATACCACCCCAAAACCGCTGCTACCTGTGGCGGGCACCATGATCGTTGAACGTATTATCCAGACATTTTCAAAAACGCTCGACCGTACCATTGATGAGATCGTATTCGTACTTGGCGATTTCGGGGACGAAATAAAGAAAAAACTGGCCGATATGGCCGAACGCAATAATGCGAAAGCCGTTTTCACCCGGCAGGATGAAGCCCTGGGTACCGCCCACGCTGTCTATTGTGCCGAGCAGTATATGGAGGGCGAGATCATCGTCGTTTTCGCCGATACCCTGTTCGACACCACCGGAAAGGTTACCGTGGATGACGCCGACAGCGTGATCTGGCTTAAGGAGGTCGAAGATCCGTCCCGGTTTGGCGTTGCCCTGCATGAAGGGGACAAGATCACCGGCTTCATCGAAAAACCGAGCCGGCCGGTATCAAAACTGGCCATTATCGGGGTCTATTATTTCAGGGACGGCGCCGCCCTTCGCTCCGAAATCAAATACCTGCTAGATAACAAAGTGACCGGGCATGGAAAAGAGTACCAGCTTACCGATGCCATCGACCGCCTGCTGAAAGCAGGCCAGGTGTTCAAGGCTGCAACCGTCGATGAATGGCTCGACTGCGGCACCATCCCTGCATGGCTTGGTACTACCAGTGTTATTCTGGAAAAAGAAAAGCATCAGGTGCTTGGTGATGTAACAGGATCGGAAATCACAGAGCCGGTTTTCATACCGAAGGGTGTGGTTGTTAAAAACAGCCGTGTCGGCCCGCATGTAAGCCTGGAAAAGGGAACCGAAGTGTATAACAGCACACTGGCGTACACCATTGTTCAGGACAATGCACATATCACGGGTTCCGACCTGAAAAACTCATCGATCGGAAGCTTCGCCCGGGTAAAGGGATTCAAGGGGACCACCCACCTTGGCGATCATTCCGAAATCGAGGGGTGAGCGGTTCCCGGCAGCAGGCAGAGAGCTGTGTATTGCCGCCCTGAAGGCTTATAAACAAAGGCTCCTGTTGATGTAATAAGGTCCGTTGATGTAATAAGGTCCGTTGATATAAAAAGGTCCGGTTTTGTTGTAAGGCACTGCTTTTAGTAATAAGACCCGGTTATTTAATCAGGGTAACCAGGCATTTGGCATGGTGCAGTACATAGTTGCTCACACCGCCCGAAATCACGTCGGTCCACCGGAAGTCGGCCCCACCCATTATGATGTGGTCTGTTTTGTTGCCCTCGGCGATCTTTACAATAACCTCCCTTGATTCACCCATGGCCACCATGGTGCGAACCGTTTCAGCACTTCCGCTGGCATCGATAAAACGCTGCACCGCTTCGCGCAGAATCTGCTTTCCCCGCTCTTTCTCTTTTATAACAGCTATATCCGTTTCGTCGCCCGATGATTTACCGGGCTCGGGTATCACGTTGATTATAAGCACATCCGGCTTGGGATCCATAAATTTGTATAACTGTGCTGCATATTCAACAGACAGGTTCGCATATTTTGATCCATCGGTGGCAAGCATCCAGCGCTTGGGTAATTCCATTGCAGAATTCAGTTGGGCTTTTCAGGTTTCGGATTAGTGTTGATGATAATGTCTAATTTACCATAATACAATGTTAAAAACTGTTACTGCGTGCAGCCGCAGTGCATGAAATGAAAGGGTTATCAGAAATAGTTTTCCAGGTCAGAATTGCCCTTGATTCCCTTCAAAACCTGATGCGATTTGGCGTGTGTCTGTTCCGGCTCAAGGTGGATGGTTACGATCACATCCCCATGAATGGCACTCATCAGCGATTTTTCAAGCTCGGTAGCTTCATCATGTGCGGTCTGCAGGTCAATATCCTTGTCAAAAAGCAGGTGGAACTCGATCCACGTTACATTACCGGTTGTACGGTGCCTGAGGTTGTGCCAGTCTCTTACATGCCCGGGTTTTTCTCCCTCAAGAACTTTCCGGATGATGTGATCCACTTCCGGGTCAACGCTGTCCATGATCCCATCGAGTGAATAACTGACCAGCTTTTTGCCTTCATACATGATGAAAATGGCAACTCCGACGGCTACAATGGCATCGAGTATTACCCACCCGGTAAGGGAGATGAGCAGAAGGGTTAACACAACACCGCCGCTGGTGTATACATCGGTCAGGGTATGTTTGCCATTACTGTACACGATCATGTTTCGCTCTTTTTTACCGGTGCGGACCAGGTAAAGCCCCAGGGCGAGGTTGATCAGTGCAGCAGCGCTCATGAACAGTATGCCCTCGAAAATGTGCGTGATCTCCAGGCCAAAAATGAGGTTTTTGACCGAATGATAGATGATGGTAAGTCCTGCAAGAACAATAACTATACCCTCGGCGCCTATCGTTAGCAGACTGATCCGTTCGTGGCCGTAGCGGTGTTTTTCGTCGGCGGGTTTACCGCGCAGGTACACCCCGTACATGGCAAAGGAGACAGCAAAAAGATGTACAACCGATTCGGCGAGATCTGAGAGCACCGCATTGGAGCCCGTAAGCAGATATCCGGCTGCTTTTGCCATGAACGAGACAAAGGAAACCACCAGGCTTATGGTGATGGCCTGCCTGCTCAGATCAAATTTCCTGGTCTTCAAAAGCACCGCTCCGGATAAAGCGTAAATAATTCAATGCAATCATCTGATTAGCATCGCATTTTGTTTTATTTTAATGGAACCAAAGATAAGACGGTTTGCAAGATATAGACAGGAAACACAGTTCACTATTAAAAATTGTTTCAATGGCGGCTTCCGCCTTGAAGCAGCCCGCCTATGTTGTTGGCGGGTATGTGAGAGATTACTATCTCGGCCGGTTGCGTGAGCAGCAGAGAACCGATATCGACTTTGTGACCATTGGGTCGGGTATTGACCTGGCCAATGCCGTTGCAGCAGAACTCAAAGCGAAACAGATAAGCACCTTCCGGCAATTCGGTACCGCACATATAAGCCACAAGGGAATGGACCTTGAGTTTGTTGGGGCAAGAAAAGAGAGCTACAGCCGCGAGTCGCGTAAACCGGTGGTCGAAGACGGAACCATGGAAGACGATCAGCGCCGCAGGGATTTTACGATCAATGCCATGTCGTGGTCGCTGAATGAGCAGAATTACGGTGAGCTGATCGATCCTTTCGGCGGCATAAGCGACCTGGAGAACAAAACTATCAAAACTCCGGTGGATCCGGGAATCACCTTCAGCGACGATCCGTTGCGCATGATGCGTGCTGCCAGGTTTGCAGCCCAGCTCGATTTCGGCATTGAAGAGAATACCCTGCGTGCCATAAGCGACATGGCCGAACGCATCAACATCGTATCGAAGGAGCGTGTAATCGATGAGATGAACAAAATTGTGCTCAGCCCCGTGCCATCGAAAGGTTTCAGCATACTGTTTGAAACCGGCTTGCTGACGCATGTTTTCCCCGAACTGGCAGACCTTCATGGTGTGAAGGAAGTTGAAGGCGTACGTCATAAAGACAATTTCTGGCATACCCTTCAGGTACTCGATAATATCAGCGCTGTAACAGCGGATCTGTGGCTGCGCTGGGCGGCAATTATGCACGATATTGGCAAGCCGGCCACCCAACGATATTCAGAAGAGCACGGCTGGACCTTTCACGGGCATGATGCGGTAGGAGCGAGTATGGTACGGCGCATTTTCCGGCGGCTCGGCCTGCCGCTCGATGCCCGCATGAAGTATGTTCAGAAGCTTGTAAGACTGCATCTCAGGCCGATCGCCCTGGTAAATGAGGAGGTAACCGACAGCGCAATCCGAAGGCTGTTGGTGGATGCGGGCGAGGATATCGACGACCTGATGATGCTCTGCAGGGCCGATATCACCAGTAAAAATGACAAAAAAGTGAAGCAGTTTCTGGCTAATTTCGACCGTGTGGAGCAGAGAATCCGCGAGGTGGATGAAAAAGACAAGCTCAGGAACTGGAAGCCGCCGATCGGTGGCCAGGAGATCATGGAGATGTTCTCAATGAAGCCCGGTCCCGCTATCGGGAAGATTAAAAACGCGATTGAAGCGGCCATACTTGAGGGTGAAATTCCGAATACAGCAGAGGCCGCGACAGCATATGCGCATAAAATTAAAGATGAGGTTCTTAAGGAAATGCCATGACAGAAGAAATGGATGTTTGGGTAAGTACGGCGCATGCCAAGATTAACCTGGGGCTCAAAGTAATCGGCCGCATGTCAAACGGATACCATGAACTCGAGACCGGCTTTTGCTTTATAGAATGGAATGACCAGCTCGAAGTAAGCCACGACTCGGTTACTACCGTTCACAGCGAAGGCCTTGAAATTCCGGTCGGTAAAGATAATCTGATTGTCAGGGCCGCAGAATCGTTCCGGAGGGCAACGGGAATCAGAAAGCATTACCGGATACATGTGCGAAAAAATATCCCGCTTGGCGCCGGTCTTGGCGGCGGTAGTGCCGACGCAGCGGCCATACTCAGAATACTGAACAAAATGGAACAGACAGGTCTGACCGATGAGCAGCTTGCCGAAATCGGTGCTGCACTCGGTTCCGATATCCCCGTACTGATCACCGGAAAAACCGGAATCGGAACAGGCACCGGCACAACGCTGCAGTTTCTGCCCATTCAGCCCCGGGTCTGGATTGTAACCGTTTACCCGGGTTTTGAAAGCAATACAGCCGAAGCCTACGCGAACTGCATGCCAACTGGACTACCGGATATCAGCCTCGAAAAAATACTGACCGGGTACAACCCGGACGAATGGCGGTACCTGATCGACAACGACCTTGAACCGGCAGTGATACCACGCTACCCCCTTATTGGAAACATAAAAGATCAATTTTACGACATGGGTGCTGTATTTGCATCCATGAGCGGCAGCGGTTCCTCGGTCTTTGGTTTTTTTGAACAAGAATTCGTAGCATTGGACGCTTATCACTATTTTGTACAGGATAACTATATAACCAACATCACAAGACCAGGGTTTAAGCCGGATACCGGTGTTTATCGCAAATAGATGCAGATAACTGATGGCAGGTAACAGCGTGCCTGAATGCCCTATACGTATTTGTAACAGCAGTTTTTTTAATCACAACTATATCATTTTTCACTTTCAGCAATTATGTCAGATATAACAGAATCAATTACCAGAACAGGCATGGATGTCGAATCTATCAAGAGGGACATCTCCAATCATTTACGGTTTACCCTCGCCTGCGATGAACACTCGGCTTCCGACTGGGACATCTATAAAAGTGTTGTGCTTTCCGTTCGCGACAGGTTGCATGACAAATGGCTTAAAACACAGCAAGGGTATTACAGGGATGATTCCAAAAGAGTGTATTACATCTCGATGGAGTTTCTGATCGGCCGGTTGCTCGACAACGCCGTGATTAATCTGGGCATAATGGATGAAACCCGGGAAGCCCTCGAATCGATGGGCCTGGATTATGATCAGATCAGGGAGACCGAGCAGGATGCTGCCCTTGGCAACGGAGGCCTGGGCCGGCTTGCCGCCTGTTTTCTCGATTCCATGGCTACACTTGGAATAGCGGGATATGGTTATGGCATCCGCTATGACTATGGCATATTCCATCAGCAGATTGTGAACGGCTATCAGGTGGAACAGCCCGATAACTGGCTGCAGTACGGCTTTCCCTGGGACCGCCCGCGGGCGAAACTTGTGCGCAGGGTTAAATTTCATGGCCGCTCTGTACCCTATACCGATGAAAAGGGTGATTTGCGGTTTCGCTGGGTAGATACCCAGGATGTGTTTGCCCTTGCACACGATATGCCGGTGCCGGGTTATAAAAATGAGGTTGTCAATAATCTGCGGCTTTGGAAAGCTACGTCAACAACCTCGCTTGACCTGAGCCGGTTTAACCAGGGCGATTACATCGAGGCTGTACGCGATATGGAGCTGCATGAAAACATATCCCGGATACTGTACCCCAATGACAAGATATTTGTAGGGCAGGAATTACGGCTCAAGCAGGAGTATTTTTTGGTGTCGGCCACGCTTCAGGATATTATGGAGCGCTTCAAGAAGAGCAACAGCGACCTGAGGAAATTACCCGAAAAAGTGGCTGTTCAGTGCAACGACACCCACCCAAATCTGGCGATTCCCGAAATGATGCGCATCCTTATGGATGAAGAGGGCCTTGACTGGGATACCAGCTGGGATATCACCACAAAAACGATGGCCTACACCAACCATACGATACTTCCCGAGGCGCTGGAACGATGGCCGGTATCGCTGGTGAGGTCGCTTCTGCCACGGCATCTGCAGATCATCTATGAGATCAATAAACGTTTTCTGAACACGGTACACGACAAGTTTGGCGATGATCTGAGCCGGGTGCGCAGAATGTCGATCATCAGCGAAGGTGAACAGCCCAGTGTTCAGATGGCCAATCTGGGCATTGTGGGTTCGCATAAAGTGAACGGTGTGGCCCAGCTGCACTCCGAGCTGATTGTGAAAACCATTTTCAGGGATTTTTATGAGCTTTGGCCTGAGAAGTTTACGAACAAAACCAATGGGATAACCCCCAGGCGATGGCTCAAGCAGTGTAACCCGAAGCTGGCTGGCCTTATTAACGACAAAATCGGTGATGGTTGGGTAAACGCGCTGTACGAGTTAAAAGAGCTCGACAAATACGCTGAAGACAAAGTGTTTGTAAAAGCGTTCGCCGGCATCAAAAAAGAGAACAAGAAGCGGCTTGCCGAATATGTGGAGAAGACATTGGGAATCCGTTTAAATGTCGACTCCATCTTCGATATTCAGATAAAACGGATACATGAATACAAGCGCCAGCTGATGGCAGCCCTGCATACGGTGGTGCTGTACAACCGGATCAAGGCCAATCCCGATGCCCCTTTTCAGCCAAGAACTGTTCTGTTCGCCGGCAAGGCGGCCCCGGGCTATTCTATGGCCAAGATGCATATTAAACTGATCAACTCCATCGCCGATGTGATCAATAACGATCCGGAAGTTGGCGATAAACTGAAGTGCGTCTTCCTGCCAGACTACAGTGTTTCGCTTGCAGAGCGCCTCATTCCGTCTGCCGATCTTTCTGAACAGATTTCAACCGCCGGTATGGAAGCTTCGGGCACAGGTAACATGAAGTTCGCCCTGAATGGCGCCATAACCATCGGAACCCTCGACGGTGCCAATATTGAAATACGCGAAGAAGTGGGCGATGAAAATATCTTTATTTTTGGCCTCACAGTCGATGAAATCGAGCGCCTGAGAAAGGAAGGGTATAATCCGTGGGACTACCTGAATGCCAGCAAAGAGTTGAAGCAGGCATTTGAACAGATCAGGGATGGTTATTTCAGCCCGGAAAATCCGGGCCTCTTTCACTCAATTACCAATGCGATAACAGACGGCGGCGACTATTTTATGGTATGTGCCGATTTTGAGGCCTACGCCGATACACAGAAAGATGTGGAAGCATTGTATAAAAAGCCCCAGGAGTGGTTCAAAAAAGCGATATACAATACTGCCCGGATTGGCAAGTTCTCTTCAGACCGCACAATTTATGAGTATGCCACCGAAATCTGGGGCTGTGAAATCGATAAATCAGGCGAGAAAGCGAAAAAGAGGTTGGCCAAAAAGTAGGAGTGTACAGTTATTCCAGCACAAAGCGGAAGGTGATTACCCCGAACTGCGGTTCCTGGGGCAGACCGCCGGGTAATCTGGAGAATCGCCATGAACGGAGCGTGCGGTTTACTTCACGTTCCAGTTCCGGGCTCATTCGCCGGATAGGGGTGATCCGGCCGACAGTTCCGTCGGGGCGTACTTCGAACCTTACCGTGATAATAGCTTCTACTTCAGCGGTGTAGTTGGGCAGGGGTTGCTGCAGGGGCGCCCGCTCAATATCGCCTTCCCATTCAAGGGTAAAGGGAGCGGAACGGTCCAGATCGCGGCCGGTACCCTGATCGGCCTCTATATTGCCTGTACGCCCGCGGATGTCGCCACTGGCAACAGCTCCCTCGCGCTCGGTTTCAGCCTCTCTTACGGGCGTTTGCACCTGTACAACCCGCTCTTCGCGGTTCTCCTCCCGTACAACAACGGTCGGGTCAATCTGGCGGGTTTCGGGTGTGGTTACAACTTCTTCCTGAATGTCCTGAGTTTGCTGCGGCAGCTCCACGGGTTTGGCAGTTTCCTGCCGTTCAACCTGCTCCTGCTGCTCGCGTACGGGATCCGGCCTGGGCCGTTCTGTCTGCACCGGGGTTGTACGCGGACGTGTGGCCACGACCGGGTTCTGTACCTGGGAGAATTCAGCCATGGTTCCATCCCGGAATTCCCCGAGTGTGATTTCGATGAAAGCAATTCGGTCATCTTCAACCGGACGGGTGATGATGAGGATGGCGATGAGTATGAGAAATATATGGGCTCCTACCGTTGTAGTAAGGCCGAATTTCTCTTCTTTTGTAAGCTTTCGTCGTATCATTGAATCAGATACCCCTCTCGGTGGCCATCATGATGTTCATATTGAGTGCTTTACCAATGTTCATAACGAACACGGCATTGTCAATTATTGCATCCTTGTCGGCACGAAGTACAAGTGTACCCTGCGGATTTTTCTGATACTCGGTTCTGATGGCCGTGGCCAGCAGTGATTTGCTCACCATTTCACCACCTACGTAGAAATCTCCCTCCTTCGTCACAGTAACATTAATGTACTGTGGTTGGGTTTGAGCGCTCGTATCGGCCCTGGGCACATTCACCCTGATGCCGAAATTGGCGACAAAGGAAGACGTAAGCAGAAAAAAAATGAGCAACAGAAGTACGATGTCGGTCAGGGAAGAGAGTGAAAAGACCGACAATGGTTTTCGGATTTCATTTATTGGGCGGAAATTCATCGCAGTACCGTTTCTTTCTTGGGTGCGGGTTTTTGGAGGAGTTCAATAAATTCGGTAGTTGATACCTCCAGATCAAATACCATCCGGTTGATTCGGCTGATCAGGTAGTTATAGAAGAAAAAGGCAAATATACCCACTGCCAAACCTGCCGCGGTGGTAATAAGGGCCTCCCAGATACCACCGGCAAGCACACTTGGGTTCACATTCCCCTGAAGGGACTGAATCTCCATGAATGCCTGTATCATACCGGTTACCGTACCGAGAAAACCCAGCAACGGTGCAACACCGGCAATAGTAGCGAGCCAGTCCATTTTCTTTTCAAGCATGTGGATTTCACGCTTGCCGGCATTCTTGATGGCATCCTCAATATCCAGAATAGGCCTGCCCAGGCGTTTAATTCCCTGTTTCAGAATTCTTGCCAGGGGTTTATCCATCTCTTCGCAATAGCGGATGGCCTGCCGGGTACTGCCCTCCTTGAGCATCTCTTCAACGGTGCCCAGGAATTTTTCATTATCCATCTGGGAGTTGTTCAATACCCTCCAGCGTTCTGCTATAACAAAGATCGCGAGAACTGACAGCAGACCAATCGGTATCATGATATATCCGCCCTGCATCAGGATATAGAAGAATGACTGGCCTTCTGGTTCTGTTGTAAATGCAGCAAGGGTATCATTCTGAGCCAGTTGAGTTGTGGCCTGAAGAATAAATGAGTACATAAGGGTAAAGAGCATGGACATTTTTGGGGATGTTGAGATGATTATGGATTGTAGGATTCGATGCGGCTGATGAAATGGTTGGCCGGATAGGGTTCGGGAAGCCGGCTGGCGGCTTCAACGGCGTTATCGATGTTGGTAAACTGACCTACGGCCACTCTCCAGCGGATGCTTCCGTTGGGCAGTTCAACCCGGAAATAGGTACTCCGGAATCCGGCACTTGCAAGGCTGCTGGATTCCCGTTCGGCATCGGTACGTGAAGCCAGGGAGTGAACCACAATGGTATAAGGTCTTTGCAATGTTGTGTTCATGGTTCCGCGAAGCCCATATGCTGCTGCCGGAGCAGTAGTTACGGGAGCCGGTGCAGCCTGTGTTTCAGCCGGAGGCGTAGCGGTTTGTTCGTCAACAGGCGGAACAGGCTGTTCGGTTACATCCCTGGCAGCTTCCTGCTCAGCGAGTTGTTCCATCGGGGATATGCCGGTTTCGGTTTCTCCGATTTCCGGCTGTTCTGTAACCGCTGGCGGCAGCTCGGTTTGCTCCGTGATAACCGGTGTTACAGTTGTACCGGGCTGTGAACCGGAGAGGAACCCAAAGAAATAGAGAGCTCCGGCCACCACTACAACCGCAGCAACAAGAATGGCAATGATCGTACCTGTATTGCTGTCGGGGCGGGCCCGGTCGTATGCAGGGATCCCTTTTTTAGCAGATTTTGTAGTATCGGACCGGGCTTCTGCAGCGGTTTTCTGAGCGGTTTCGGCTTCAGGTTCGATCCATTTCGGTTGGATATCTTCTTCACTACCGGTTTCTTCGCCTGCTGCTTCCAAGGCAGTCTCTTTAGCAGCCGCCGCTTTTTCAGCCTCTGATGTTCTTGCCTTCTCTTCTTCTTGCCGGGCTTTTTCGGTTTCTTCGGCTTTCCTGGCTGCAAGGGCTGTGGCAGCTGCAGCCGCAGCCGCTTCTTTCTTTTTCTTCTCTTCGGCCAAAGCTTCCTGCTCAGCTTTCCTGGCAGCTTCCGCTTCTTCTTTTATTTTCTTCTCCTCGGCTTCAAGAGCCGCTTTCCTGGCTTTTTCGGCTGCATCACCCGGATCTTCATCGATCTCATCGCCGGTGCTCTTCAGGGTTTTGGATGATTCGGGCCCGGTCTCATCATCGTCGAAATCGAAAGGATCCTGTTCATCTATCACATCAACGAATTCTTCTTCCTCAAAGTCATCCGCATCTGTTTCAGCCACGGCCTCATCTGCCGTTTCATCCTCTTTTTTAGCTTTTGCGGCACTGGCGGCTGTTTCGGGTTTGGGCTCTTCGATTACCACCGGCATCATGCCGGCGTAATTATGGTTTATTTCAAGTTCAAACGATTCATCAGGTGTGAATGTGAGGCTTTTACCTTTGGTGGCAAATGTGCCCAAACCGTCGATGGCTACTTCACCTTTGCCCGATTTCTCTTTGATAGTGAGAATGAGTTCGGTCAGTTTTTTAACGGTTTCTTCTTCTGTTAAACCGAGTTTACCGGCAATATCTTCAACGAACTGAATATGGTTGATTTTTTCCATCAGGTGCCCTCCGGTGTAAATTCAATAGTATCCCTTGGTGGCACAAGCACCTTCAGCCCATCTTCGTTTTCGGCCTCATGCTGCTTCATATGCACCGGCTTGAATGTTCCGAGCCCGGAAACCGAAACCGATTTCCCCTCTGTGATAAAGCCCCTTAGAGCTTCTCTGAATGCGTTGTTAAATTTTTTATCCATATCAGAGTTTTAAGGTTACCCCGCCATAGACCTGGAACAGGCGCTCCGTATAGCCATTCCAGATATCATACTCCTGGTCGAGAATGTTGTTTACTTTTAGATAGAGACCAAAATCATCTGTGAAGCGGTATTCGATCCGGCCTCCGGGAAGATAATAGCCAGCGAGCTTGTTTCCGTCACCATTATATGGCCTTGCACCAATATAGTCTGACCAGATGGTAATGTTAAAATTACGTGCAGGGCGCAGGGTCATACCAGCTTTTACACCGAATTTTTCAGCATATGGGGCTTCAATGCCGCTGTCAAGTTTTGTGTTCTGCACATAGGTCTCGGTGAAAAAGGTGAAACCATATGGGCGGTTTATATAGCGAATACCGCCGTAGAGTTTCTGTCGCCGGGTATCGTCGTCATATACCGTTCCGAACAGCGAATTACCGAAATTCTGAAAATCCTCAAAATACAGGTAGTTTTCATAGATATAGTAAGCCAGGCCGGCGTAAACCTGTGCAGATCCGAGGAAATCATAGCGGGCCTCGCCAAGACCGAAAACGGTTCGGCGGTTGATAAGGCCCTGGCCTTCTGCTACGAAGCGGTTGGTTTCATGGAGTTCCCTGAGGCCATCGTTAACAATGTATCCGCCAAGCCTGCCGACGAGTGTGAGATTGGGGATACTGGAAAATTCGATACGGGCATCGGGATAGAGGTAAAAATTATTTCCATCCTTTTCGTCAAATGTAACATATGCCCTGGCTATTAAACTCAGTTTCATATTGGATGAGAGGGGCTGCTCGTATGAGGCCTTGACGCCTGATATGTGCCAGTTGGTGTCGTCCTGGATGGAACCGGAAAGACGTGCGGCATCGGTAAAGGCCCCGATACCGAAAATGGTGCCGATGGATGCGCCGGGCCACTGGTAATAGAGAGAGCCTTTTACACGCTGTTCTTCGGTACGGGCCTGGTCAATAACCGGAAAATTGTAATTGACTTTGTAGTAATTATATGAGAAGTCGCCTTCAAATTTTCTGAAAGCATTGAAAAAATGGGTGAAATCGGTTCCCGCAGAGTATCCGTTGTATGTTTTCCTGGGATTACCGGGTAGTTCGGGAGCTCCGGGACCATTCGGGTTACTGGCCGCAACACCGTAGTTGAAATCACTTATGAGCGAAAAATCAAAACCCAGTTTTGTGCGGTTGCTCAACCTGGTCTGGATACCGGCGGTAGCATCCAAAAACCGGAAAGAAGATGGCTGTACATCGCGGTTGCGGTGACCGTCGGAGGAATGATGGTTCAGTGAACCGCGCAGCCATGTATTTTCCGTAACGGGCAAACCTGCATAGATGTCGGCTTCCGGACTTATATAGCGGCCAATTCCCAACCGGCTGTGCAGATAACCCTGCTCGGGGAACCGGATATACTGCGGCGCCGGCCCTAGTGGTGCCTCAAGTTGTGCAACCTGTACGGTAGCAACCACCTGGTCGGGGTTCTCGATAAATGGCATCCGGTTCGGGTCGAGCCTGAAAACACGCGGGGTAGGGTTGAAGCCGAGTATGGGCTGGCGGTTCAGGCCCGGAAAACGGGCGCGGAACTCCCCACGGATCTCAATATCCTGAGGATCAATGTCAGGTAACAGGGATGTGGGGGTGGTCCTGTCCTGTGCGCCGGCAAGAATGGGTATAAAACAGAGGAGAGAAAGAAGTGGTAGTCGTTTCAACTCTTTGGGTTAGCTTGATTCGTGATTATTCAAACAAACTTGAATTAACCGTTTTTAGTATGCCGGTTTATAAAAAAACCGGATGTTTCGAAAAGAAAAAGTTCGGGGGACCACAGTTAATGCCAATTCCCGTTAAAATACGAAACTAACAGTCAACATGTAAATGAAAGCTGAGATTGGGCAGGTAATTTATACAGCCCGTTTTCGCCGGCCCACAACCTGGTTCGCCACCAGCAGAATCATCGATGTTGTGAATATAACGATCATCATGGCCCCATGTGTCACAACGGCGTAAGCGAGCCCTGTTGCGGCCGGTACAGCGCACAGAACCAGCAGGGTCTGTTTTACGAAGTAGTGATAGGTGCCAATACCGCCGGGTGAGGGCAGAACAACGCCAATCGACGCGATGGCCGTAACGGCTATGGCGTCTCCGAAGCCCAGACCGTAAATGCCCGGCAGCGAAAAGGCGAAGAAGGGGAGGTAGCTCATCAGAATGTAGCAAAGCCACATCAGTGCGGTGAGCAGCAGAAACCAGGGCCAGTTTTTGATGTAACGGATCGAGATCAGACCCTCAACAAAGGTTACAATAAGGCTTCTGAACCTGGATGAACGTGCTTTTTCCCGGTTGGCCGCCGACAGCAGGTGCTTCAGGATCCGGTAACCGAACAGGAGGCTGATGATTAGCCCGGTAAGCAACAGGATGGCATTCACCGGATCATAAAAGATCCGCAGCAGGTTCACGGTTTCGTCGCCGAACAGGGACCGTAGGGTCTGGCTGTCGGTGGCGGTAAACAGAAGAACTATCAGCAAAAGGAGCATCATTGTAACCAGGTCAACTATCCTTTCAAGAACAACGGTTCCGAAAATATTGGATGTGCTGATTTTCTCCTTCCGGGCAACGTAAGCGGCCCTCGATACTTCACCCAGCCTGGGTATTGCGTAGTTTACCATCATGCCCAGTGCAACCGCTGAATTCACATTCAGTCGACCGGGGGGCATTTCCTCCTTCTGCATGAGCAAACGCCAGCGTTCGGCGCGAAGTACAATGCTGCCGAAGGCGATGAACAGATACGGGAATACCCAGCCCAGCCGGATTTCACCGAATATATCTACGAATTCATCAATGGCAACATTCCGAAGCGACAACCAGATGAACAGCGCACCAATTACTACTCCGAAGATGATGTTCAGTGCGTTTCGCTTCATCAGCTGTCAGTTGCGAAGGTCTACGACTTCGGCACTGCCAGGCCATGAGATATCGAAAAGGTCGTCGGAAGCAGGAATGAATACCCCGCTTTCGAACCAGGTCGAAAATTCATTGTCGGTCTGATCGATGCCGGAAATGAGCCAGGGTATGCCATTTCCGTTCAGATGTATGCGCACTTCGCGGAACATCTCAAACGGATCGTCGGAGCTGAGGGTGATTACCGCTCCATCATTGTCGGCCGCTTCATGAACGAGATATCGGTCCTGAGTGCCCGCTAGGAAACGGGAAGGGGCGAAATCGTCCTCCTCGGGGTCATAAAAACTGATGATGAGTTTGTTCTGTGGCCGATTGTACACTTTCGACACGCTCCCGTCAACGGTTACAAGCTGCTGATCGGTTACAACCTTGTAGCTGTCGGTGCCGATCCAGATGGTGCCGGTGGTGACCACGGTATCGCTCGTGAATGAATCCACATACTCGTGGGTCATGAATGCCGTGAACGCATCACCGTTGTCAAAACGCTGCCTGAGTTCAGTGATTTTACCTGTATCCTGTACTGCAGCTGCAGACCCGGGTACCGGCAGGCCCTGAATCCATCCTGCTTGAGTTATAGCCGCAGCGGTTTCCATCGGTATTTCGCCCTGCAGATAAACATGCTGAACGCCGGTGTTATGATGATTGGAAGCGGCAGCCCACACAGGAAACATTATAAAAAACAATAAAAACAATATATTATTCCGCATCAATATCCTCCAGGATAGTTCTGAGTTCGTCGTCGTCCTGTACCATTACTTCGCGGGCAGTACTCCCCTGGTAGGGGCCCACAATGCCGGCTGCGTAGAGCTGGTCAATTATCCGGCCTGCTCTGTTGTAGCCGAGTTTCAGCTTGCGCTGAAGCAGCGAAACGGAACCCTGCTGATGCAGAACCACCACTTTGGCGGCCTCCTCGAACAGATCGTCGCGCTCGCTCCTGTCCAGGATCCCGGCTGTCTGGCCGTTTTCTGTGTCGGGTGGCGGTAAATGATATGGTTTTTTGTATCCCATCTGATTTCCAATAAAAGCCGTGATACGGTCCACCTCCTCGGTCGAGACGAAAGCGTTCTGCACACGAACCATGCCGGCCCCTCCACTGGAGAAGAGCATATCTCCACGTCCAACGAGTTGGTCGGCCCCCATCGTATCCAGGATGGTGCGCGAGTCTATTTTGGATGCGACCTGATAGGCGATCCTGGCCGGGAAATTGGCCTTGATGGTACCGGTGATAACGTTTACCGACGGGCGCTGCGTGGCGATCACCATGTGGATGCCCACCGCGCGGGCGAGCTGGGCGATACGCGCGATCGGTTCCTCGATGCTTTTGCCGGCCGTGATCATCAGATCGGCCAGCTCGTCGATCACCACAATAATGTAGGGGAGGTGGCGGTGACCCAGTTCGATATCGAGCTGATTGGCCTTCTTTTTGGCGTTATACGCCTTGATATCGCGCACGCCGCCCATCTTGAGAAGTTCATACCGCTCGTCCATCTCCTTGCAGACACTGTTCAGCACATCGAGCACCTGGCTGGTATCGGTAATGATCGGCTCTTCGGCGTCGGGCAGGGTGGCTATGAAATGGTTCTGAATGTTTCTGTAGAGCGAAAGTTCAATCTTTTTTGGATCGATGAGCACAAATTTCAGGTCTTCGGGATGGCATTTGTAAAGCAGGCAGGTGATCACGGTATTTATCCCGACCGATTTACCCGAACCGGTGGCACCGGCAATGAGCAGGTGGGGAAGGCGGGCCAGGTCGAGCATGAAAATCTCGTTTTCAATGGTCTTGCCGAATGCCACGGGCAGGTCCATATCGGTTTCCATGAACTTGCGGGACCCGATTACCGATTTAATGTATACCGTTTCACGTTTCCGGTTAGGTACCTCGATACCCACGGCCGATTTTCCGGGGATTGGGGCTATGATGCGCAGACCGTGAGTGGCCATGGCCATTTTAAGGTCGTTGGCATAGCTTTCGATGCGACTGATCTTCACGTCGGGCGAGGGCTGCAGTTCATACAGGGTTACCGTAGGGCCAACGATGGCGTCGATAGCCGTAATCTCGATACCGTGCCGCTTCAGCTTGTCGAGAATGATCAGTTTGTTTTCGTTGATCTCATCAAAATCGACCTCATTGCCTTCATTCGGCGGCGAGTCGAGCAGGCTGGAATGGGGAAACCGGTACTTGATAACCGGGATCTCTTTGGCTTTCTGCTGTTTTTCAAACTCTTTCTCGTCGGCCACCTCTTCGCGCTTGCCTACAAAAACGGAGATTTCCGGGCCGTCATCATCCTCATCATCACCATCGCCGGCCAGTTCGCTGGTACCGCCCTCGCCGGGTTTTTCAAGGATGGCCCTCGGAGGAAGATTCTTCATGGCTTCCTCTTCAAGAAGCTGCTGCTGATGGCGGGTAAGGTCGCGCTCTTTCGATTTTTCGATGATCTCGTCGATACTGGGCTTCTCGTTTCCGGTCTCCAACTGGTATTTTTTTGGTCCGGGTGTGCCTTCGATCACATTGCCGCGGGCCCTGCTAACCACCACTTCGCCCACGCCTTCATCAACATCATCAAGGTCGGTTTGGCTTGCTGCAGCCTGCTTTTTCATCTCAGATTCGGCTGCCCGGCGCCCGCGTTTCTCTTCACGGCGCATTTTAAACTGTTCGAAGCCATTCTTGAACCGGTCGATTGTATTCTGAATGTTACCGTCTATGATTACCAGGGCCGCGATTACGGTAAGTGATGCAAGGATGATGAACGAGCCTACCTTGCCTGTAAAATAGCCCAGTACCCTTGCAGACGACAGGCCGGCGAAGCCGCTCCAGGAGTGGGTATCGGTTTCAAAGACCAGGGAGATCCAGCCCAGTATGGCGGCAAGCAGCGCCATCACACAGGTATAGAGCAGGGCGGTGCCATGCAGGCGCGACAGATCGTGATGCCGGAAAATGAACCAGCCGTACAGCATGGTGAGGGCGGCAAGGATGGCGCTGTGGTAACCAAACAGGATGTATACAAAAAAATAGGAAAGGTATGCACCGGTAATCCCGAGCCCGTTTTTGATGCGCAGTGCGGTACCCTCATCAAACTTCAGAAGTTCGCCGATTGAGGCGTTCTTGATCAGAATATTGTCGGTCGGCGAGTAGGTAACAATGCTCAGGGCGATCAGCACGGCAATCGACATGATTATAACGCCGATTATCTCGAGTTTTCGCTCCGGGGTTATGAACGCACCACCGTTGGAATTTCCGTTCTTTTTTTTACGGGCCATGTCCTATTTGATTATTCCTTCACGCAAGGCGGGCACAAGATTAAATTTATTTAATTCACAGCAATATTCAATATCGGCGCTGTAATTCAAATCTCTTAATCTGCTAGCATGGTTCGATGCCTGAACGACCTCGGTGATGCGGTCCTTACACGATACATATAACCCGTGTGCGACCCGGGCACCGTCGCGTGTGCTTTCGGGCAGATTGCCGCCGAACAATTCATTCAGGATGTACCCTGCGCAGAGAATATCTTCGATGCTAAGCCGGTTTTTCCATCCTGCGCAGATAAAAAAGAGGTCCTGATCGAGCGTTTTCAGGTGTTCGGCAACCGCTCCGGCATTCAGCAGCGATGCTATGTACAGGTTTTTTGCCAGCGATGCCCGGGTGATGGCCATGGTACCGTTGGTGGTGGAGAGTACCACGGTTTTGTTTTCCATGTCGGCGGGCTGAAATTCAAGCGGGGAATTCCCGAAATGAAAGCCGTCGATCTTAACGCCGTCGCGCTCTCCGCACATCACAAACCGGGTGGGATCGAGGTTGCGGGTGAATGGACCGGCTTCCGACAGGTCACGGATGGGTACCACCCCTTTCGCCCCGTAGGATAGGGCAGTAAGTATGGTGGAGGAGGCCCGGAGCACATCAATCACCACTACCGTTTTGCCACGCAGTTCTTCTTCGACAAACGCCCTTGAATTAAAAAACAGATCAACCGTGTATTCCATAGTAACAGATCACTTCCTGATGAAGGGTGGTTTTTTAATGGCCGCGGGCACATCGCGGTTCCTCACCCTGATCATGATATTGGTGCCTTCCCCTGAAAATTCAGACTTCACATATCCCATACCCACACCAGCACCGCTGGTAATCGACTGGGTTCCGCTGGTCACAGCTCCGATAACATCCCCGCTTTCGCTCAGAATATCATAACCCTGGCGGGGGATGGCGCGGTCTTCCGCCATCACGAAACCGCAGAGTTTGCGGGCAGGGCCGGCCTCCTTTACTTTCTCAAGCATTTCACGCCCGATAAAATCGCCCTTGGTGAGTTTGGTGATCCAGCCGAGTCCTGCTTCGATGGTATTGGTATCCTGTGAAATATCGTTGCCGTAGAGTGCGTAACCCATCTCAAGACGAAGGGTATCGCGTGCTCCCAGACCAGCCGGTTCGAGCCCTTCCGGCACGCCGTAGTGCATAATGGCTGCCCAGATTGCCCTGGGATCAGCTTTCCTTTTATCGAAATAGAGTTCGAAACCGCGTTCGCCGGTATAACCGGTGGCCGAGATGATCACCCCGTCGAACCCGGCAAGGCTTCCGATAGCGAATGTGTAGAAAGAAATCCCGGAAAGCGGGGTTCCGGTAATTTTTTGAAGTATCAATTCAGCCTTCGGACCCTGTACTGCCAGCAGGCACATTTCGTCGGAAAGATCTTCAACCAGGGCGTTCATGGGATTATTGTTCATCACCCATTCAAGGTCCTTTTCGCGGTTGGATGCGTTCACCACCATCATAAAGCGGTCATCGGCCAGTTTGTAAACAATCAGGTCATCTACAATACCGCCATCGGGGTAGCACATGGCGTTGTACTGGGCTTTGCCGGGTACAAGTTTGCTAACGTCGTTAACGGTGATATGCTGCAGCAGGGCTTCGGCCTTATCGCCGCTGATAAAAAATTCGCCCATATGGGAAACGTCAAATATGCCGGCATGCTCTCTTACAGCCTGGTGTTCCCTGCGGATTCCGGTATAATGAACGGGCATTTCAAACCCGCCGAAATCGATCATTTTGGCCCCCGCCTGCCGGTGTACGTCAAAAAATGGTGTTCGTTTTGGCATTTTCAGAAAAAGGTTGGTTATATCTTTCCAATATAAGAAAAAAGCAGGGGTCATTTACCCCGTCTCAGGCTGTTTCCTCCTGAAACTGATTGCCTGAAATGAAATAACAGGGGATATGATCAGTTTTATTCGTCCCGGTTGGCAGCATCCGGGGTAAAGGCGGGAATACAGACGGCCCAGTATTCGGCTTCAGACCGACCCGGATTGCTGTAGCGAACCCTGTTGCCCTTGCCGCTGAAGAATGAATCGCCGGCCGACAGCTCAAACACCCCCTCGTCGGTCTCAACCATCATCTTACCTTTTACCATCAGTGTAAGCTCATCAAAATCAGGTGTCTGCCAGGGTTCATCCCACTCGGGCGGAGCAATCATCCGGGCCACGGAAAAATCGCGAATTGAATTGGCCACCAGGCCGAAATGCTCAAGTATGGTTTTATTTCCCGGTACCGGAATTCTGACCGGTTTGTTCTGATGGATGTAATCCGGCATGTGAATTATTTTGTAAAAGAGTGAATATATGAACAATTATCGCGCGATTCTTGCACAGGCGGGATCCATTTGATGTAGCGATTCATGAGACGTACCGACGTAACGACGTAACGATGTTCCCAAAACAGATCGAATATCGCCGGGTCGCTACGTCTCATGAATCGGATATCAAAAAGTCGT
>RECM01000149.1 GCA_007694035.1 Balneolaceae bacterium | reverse complement strand
CTTTTTGAGCCGCAGGATAAGATATAGTATGTAAGGTGTTAGTACCACATTCATTAGCAACACAAATCCGAGCACGGGTTGATAGAGAACCGGCACCCCGAAGGAATATTCAATACCCTTATGGTCCAACCCCATGAGGGAATGCAGCTTTTTCAGATAATACAGATCGCTGGTTGAATACATGTGGCATGTTATAAGGAATTTCCTTGAATAACGCCACCTCCCCGCAGGTGTTTCCAATATAATGCCGGCCAATCCAGACGGGTGCCCATGAAATATGCTTTAACAGGGTGAACATGGCATCGGGGATTTGTAACCCTGTACTTTTTTTGTACCATGAACAAGTCAATTAACAAAACGGTTTACAGCCCAATGAAACGCCTTCAACCAGACCAGGATATTCAACCCCTTTCGGCATTCCGGGCCAATGCTGCCTTTATGATTGAAATAATCAAAAAAAGAACATTGATATACCGGAGGTAACAAATTGAAAGTTTACACCTGGTCTCAGGCAAGGCAGCGATTCGCCGAGGTTCTCGAACAGGCAGAAAAAGAGGGTGAAGTGCTGATCAAACGCCGGGATGGCCGCATGTACTCTGTACGGCCCTCACAACCCCGGAAATCCCCGCTCGATGTGGAAGGAATTGACGTGAACATGACCCGCGATGAGATCGTCAGCTACATCCGTGAAACCAGGGAACGGTAAGGCCGGTTGCCGGGAGACCCGATGTTGATTGGAAAAAAGTCGAATCGTTGAGGTCGTGGATTTGCGCGATGTGATTACATTTCAGGGTAAAAGCGTGGATGAACTGGAACAAGCCTTTCGCGATTCCATCGATGATTATCTGGACTTCTGCCGGCAACGAAATGAGGAGCCGGACAAACCATTTTCCGGCCGCCTGATGCTTCGCCTTCCAACCGAGGTTCATCGCAAGGTATATGTGCGGGCAAAGAAGGAAGGAAAAAGCCTGAACGAGTACATTTCTGAAAAACTTTCCCTGGCAACGTAACAGGTATGCGGTTTTGCCCTACCTAACCAGCAGCATCTTGCGGTGCTGCACCGTGCCTCCGGCAGTGAGCCGGGCGATGTAAATCCCGCTGGAAAGACCGGTGGCATTGAATTCAGCCGTGTGCCGCCCCGCCGAAGCAGGCCCGTCGGACAGCAGGGCAACGCGCCGTCCGGTCAGATCGTAGACTTCCAGCCTCACCGGGCCGGGCTCGTCAAGATCGTAGCGCAGGGTGGTCGTCGGGTTGAACGGATTGGGGTAGTTGGGGTGCAGACTTACGGTGAGAGGGCGCGTTTCCTGTTCATCCAGATTGGTGAAAATGCGCTCCCCGAATTCCTCACCGTTGATGCGGGCGTAGACGAGCCGACTGTTGAAACCAACTCCACCCAAATGTAACGCTACAATTCCCAGACCGTCGGCAAGTTTATAACCAAGCACATTTGTTCCATCCTGGATAAATGTGCGAACCTGATGCTCTGTCCCGAAAAGGTCTGCGTTTTCGATGTGTACTAATTCTGTGAGAAGTTCATCATTCACCATGATGTCATAATCATAATGGCTGTTATATATCATTCGGTAAGCCGGTAATTCGGTCGGTTCATCGGCCATGAGACTGTCAATGAGCACTTCACGGGGTGAGCCAAAGCGGGCAGCCCATGCATATACATTTGCAGTAGCAGAATCCACGCGTTCATAAGTATACAATTCATAAGTGAAGACCCATACACCCGGATCCACCCAAAACCTCTCGTACCATCTGCGTTGATGAATGATTTGATACGTCTGACCCTGGATCAACGTATCCCCGGTAACCTGGAATATCTTATAGCTTTTTACGGGTGGCAAATTTTGATTCCCGTCATTATAATAATCCCACTGGTTCCCTATCTGGATGGGATAGAACGACAGGGCATACTCAAGGGAATCGGCCGGTTGAGCATGCAGTGCAGGGCTGAACAGTGCTATCGTCAGAATAACCGCGGCAACATTCTTCATACTATTCTAACCTTAATAATTGAATAATTATAACATATAATGCAAAAAAAAAATGGATATACAAGTATAGTCAGGGTATTCTGTGGCTTATTTGTCCGTGTTTTTTCCTTGCCATTGTATTTTCAGTTCCGTTCTGTCCCGCTCCACCCCGCTTTACGCTGCGTTGCTAATATCCTCATTAATCCGGCCTTTGCTGCGTAAATGCGGCAAATATCGGGAATGCTGTAAATACCTGGTATATAGAAAGTAAAAAATATTTGACACCATGTAACTTATTTTTTACCCTACCGTATCAATATCGTGTTCACCGGATTTCGTGATACCGTCGCTGAACCGGAAATGAACACCCGACCTAATGATTAACATATTACTGAACCTGAACCTGAACCTCAATCTCATCCTCAACCTTAACCTCAACCTGCGATCACCATCCAGCAAGAAAGGGGCTTACAATGTCAAAACAGGAAATTCTATCGTGGACCTCACTGGCCACCTCATCAGCCGTACTGTTCTTCTATGTGATCATCAATTTCGGCTGGCCCGGCATGTTGTCGG
>RECM01000077.1 GCA_007694035.1 Balneolaceae bacterium | reverse complement strand
TGCCTTTTGCTTTCTGCCTTCTGCCCCCACTATTGCCTTCTGCCCCCACTATTGCCTTTTGCTTGCCTTTCGCGGCAAATGGAGAAATGGAAAACATCATTTATATTAGCGGGTAATCTTTCAACAAGCGGATGGTCTATACAACAGGGATACCAAACTTCCATTCACGAATTTGACTCATTTAACTAATTGTGCGCTCATTCAAGCCGCATTTGTGGATTTTGCTATCGGTACCCCTGCTCCTTTCGTATGAGTTTGGCTATGGCCAGACGGGGCTGGAACGGGTACGGTCGATCGAGGTTGCCGGTGCCGGGCAGCCGATTTTTCTCGACTACTTTGTAATTGAATCGGGGCTCAGGGTTTACCTGGCCGACAGCCTCATCTCCCCGCAGCATTGGACCTACAATCAGGCTGAGGGCACCTGGGTGCTGAACCGGCCGGCCTGGCCGGAGGGAGAGCCCCGGGTGCTTGCTTTCCGGTACCGGGTGATCCCCGTTTCGCTGCAACCGGTATACAGGGCAAGGGAGCTGGTACCCGCAGTTACCGACACCGCCGATGCACCGACCGACGGTACCGTACTGGTGAGCAGGCCTGTTACCCGAAGTGATCTGTTTGGTGATTCCAGGCTCACCCGGAGCGGGTCGCTAACGAGGGGTATTTCCTTTGGTACCAACAGGGATTTCAGCCTGGAGAGCGGCCTGCGTTTCGAGCTGAGCGGGTTTATTACCGAAGATGTTGAGGTACTGGCTACCCTGACCGATCAGACAACACCCATTCAACCCGACGGAAGTACCCAGAACCTGCGCGAGTTCGACAAGGTGTACATCCGCCTGAACAGCCCTTACGGGCAGGTGCAGCTTGGCGATATCGATGTATCGCTGCAGAACAGTCAGTTTGCCCGTGTACAGCGCCGTCTGCAGGGAGCCGATGTGTTTACCTCTTCGCCAGCTACCGGAAGCCTGAACGCAGCAGGGGCCGTAGTACGCGGAGAATTCCGCACACAGTCCACAAACGGTTCAGACGGGGTGCAGGGTCCCTACAGGCTCAGCGGCTCTCAGGGGGAACAGTTTATCATTGTGCTGGCGGGCACCGAGAGGGTTTACCTCGACGGGGTAAGGGTTAACCGGGGCGAGGAAAACGATTATGTGATCGATTACGGCCTGGGCGAGATCACATTTACGCCCGCCCGCATCATCACCAATGCCAGCCGCATAGTGGTTGAATTCCAGTACATCACACAGGAGTACACCCGTACCCTGGTAGCAACCGAGGCTGAGGCAGACAATCTGCTGGATGGCAGGCTTATGGTGGGTGCGAGTTTTATCCGGGAGTCTGACGACAAAAACCTGTTGTCGGAGTTTGGCCTGAGCGATGAAGAACGGCGGATTCTCGAAATGGCCGGCAACAACCTGGAACAGGCAATCATAAGCGGGGCCGATTCGGTGGGATTCAGGCGGGACGCCGATTTCATACTCTATGCAAGGCGTGATACGGTATTTCAGGGCCAGCCCTTTACTATTTTCCGGCATCAGCCAGGCGATTCGGCAGGTGTATTCAGGGTGAGGTTCAGCCGTGTGGACGATGGGGCGGGATCTTACCGGAGGGCAAGAAGCACCTCCAATGGAATTGTGTACGAATGGGTGGGCCCGGGTCTTGGCAGTTATGAACCCTTCCGCCGCATCCCTGCACCTGAAAACCGGATTATGGCGACCATCAGGAGCCGTTACCGGATCACACCAGGCATCTCCATGTACGGGGAGCTTGCCGGCAGCAGTTTCGACCGGAACCGGTTCTCAGACCTGGGCAATACAAACAACAACGACAGCGGGTACTACACCGGAATAAGCATGGCTGAAACCGAAACGGTAGCCGGGTTGATCTCTTTTGATTTCAGCCATCGTTTTACCGGACGGAATTTCAGTTACTTCGACCGTGTACGCGACGTGGAGTTCGACAGAACATGGAATATAACCGACACAGAAGTTACCGGCGAACGGATTTCGGAGGCGTTTATGGCCTGGCAACCCGCATCAGCAACCCGCTTTGAATATACATTTGGCATGCTCGGCCGCGACAATATTGGTGCCTACCGGCACAGGGCGGGCTTCGTAAGCCGGGAAGAGGGGCTTCCGTTTGTGGAATACGACATCAGTTATGCCGACAGCCGCGAAGATCTGTTCGGCGTAAAAGGGGAGTGGCTGAGGCAGACCGGAACCGCCGGTTATGACCTGGCCGCCGGGGCTAATACCGTAACCCCCACCATCAGGGTCGAACACGAGAACCGTGAACAGGTCCGGATCGATCCCGACTCGCTTACCAATCAGAGCCTTATGTTCGTGGATCTGATGCCGGGGCTTGCGTACCGCACATCAGAGGGCCGGTTCAGGGCAAGCGTATCGTACGCATTGCGCGACGACAACAGGGCAGACCGGGGGCTCATGAGGGATGAATCCCGTTCGTTTACCCGGCGGTTTTCGGTGGAATACCGCCCCGGGGCAGTGCTGCAGACCACAAATACGCTCGCCTTCAGAAAGCGGGAGTATTCTGATTATTTCAGGGAAACCCTGCAGTTTCAGGACAACAGAAGTGTGGTTCTGCAGTCGAATACCCTGTTCAGGCCGATGAACCGCTTCATTGACATGCTCCTGTTTTACGAGATCAATACCGAAAGCCGGGCGCTTCTTCAGGAAACGTTTATAGAGGTAGGGCCCGAGCTTGGCCAGTATATATGGGTTGATCTGAACAACGACGGGGTGCAGCAGGTCGACGAGTTTTTCCCGGCACCCACTCCTGGTGAGGGAATTTATGTTAAGCAGTTCATACCCTCCGATGAGCTGTTTCCGGTTATCTCGCTGAACACCCGCCTCAGAGCCAGGATCAGCCCGGAGAGGATTATCAGGGCGGATGCATCCAATTCAACATTACTTAACATACTCAGGAACATAGAACTAAACAGTATTCTCGATATAAGAGAGCGAAATACGACCAGCAGGCTTGAAGATATCTACCTGCTTAGGCTGAATACATTCAGGGACGATTCGCTTACGATCGACGGGCGGCTGTACTGGCAGCAGGAAATCGATCTCTTCAAACAGAACCGGCTGTTTGACCTTCGATTTTCCGTTGATCAGAACCTGGGGCTTAGCAGAAGGGCGACCGGGCTTGATGAGCAGGAGTCGGTTTCCTTCCGGTTTTATTCCACACTCCGAACCCTGCGCGGCTGGCAGTTCACTGTTGCCGGCCGGTCGGCAAGCAGCCTGAATACGAGCGAAAACCTGCCCGGCCGAAACTACGATATCCGTGATCTGGGCATTGAGCCTGAGGTCAGATATGAAATCAGCCGGGCGTTACAGGTCGGGCTGGGATCGTCGGTTATCAGGAAAACAGACAGGTTTTCGCCTGATAATGCGACCCTGAATACGTTCCGGCTGCGTGCTGATACGCGTATATTTGCCGGCATGGGGATGCAGGGACAGGGGAGAATCGAGTACAGGTCGAACAGGCTGACCGGCACAACAAGCAGCCTGGGCGAATTCGAAATGACGGAGGGTGCAGGGCTGGGCAGCACGTTTCTGTGGAGTGCAGGTTTTTCCTGGCGCGTGAGTGAATTCATCAGGGCAACGGTGAATTACGACGGCCGTACTATAACCGACCGCCCGACAGTGCAAACCCTTCGCGTGGTATTTACAGCGGTATTCTGATTATGACATGCCGCATTTTTCCCGTACTGCCGGCAATTCACAAAGGTGCCTGTAAGACAGCGGTACAGTGCCGGAACGCTGGAAACCGGTTATCGGGAAGCAGTATTTTTTACAGTCTGTACACTGATAATTCGCGTAATAGCAGCAGTGATCGGGTTCTTCAGACCGGCATGGAACAGCCGTTAAACAGCCCATTGACCTGTAATCCGGTTTATTTTTTTACGTTTTTGATTAAGGGGATGAAATAAAGCGTAAAAAAATGCATATTGTTGCGTGGTGATAATTATTACAGTATCTGAACAATGGCAATCTGTAACAGTAATATTATTATAGTTACTTGAATCCGAATCGGGGATTGCCATCAAAATACTTTAAGACAAATAGTTGCACTGCTTTGACATTTAAACCAAAATAATCTATCATTTCGCATTCTTTTTAAACTCTAACCCAAATAAAGGATTAACGGAGTATCTGATATGACCCTCCCCTCAACTGTACTGATGATGCAAGTTACCGACGACATGGGGCTGTTCAATGTGCTTGTCGAGTACTTCAATCAAGGCGGCGATTTTATGTGGCCGGTATTGGTCTGTCTCATTCTGGGACTTGCCATCTTCCTGGAAAGACTGATTACACTTAATCGCGCTGATATTAACACACGTCAATTTATTCTTCAGGTAAAAGAAGCCCTTCAGACCGGTGGCATCAGTGCTGCGGAAGAGCTTTGCTCACGCACCCGCGGCCCCGTTGCCTCTGTATTTCAGGCTGGTCTTCTCCGTGCCGACGAGGGAATTGATGCTGCCGAAAAGGCCATCACTTCGTATGGTTCAATCGAGATGAGCTTTCTGGAGCGGGGTCTTGTATGGCTCTCCCTGTTTATCGCTCTTGCTCCGCTGCTCGGTTTTACCGGAACGGTTATCGGGATGGTTCAGGCCTTCGATGCTATCGAAGTAGCCGGCGACATTTCGCCAAGCCTTGTAGCTGGTGGTATCAAGGTAGCTCTTCTCACAACGCTTGCCGGTCTTATGTCGGCGATTATTCTTCAGGTTGGTTACAACTACTGTGTGTCGAAAATCGACCGCCTGGTTGTTGACATGGAAGAGAGCTCCATTGTACTCATCGATTCTATCGCGATGATGCAGCAGGGCAAACCGCTGATTTCTCCCAGTGAATCACCCGACAAAGAATAATTTTAGCTCAGGGAAGTTTATATGGTACCCATTGCAATAGGACTAACACTGATACTCATAGCAGCCGGAGTTATTGGAATTCTGATATTCGGCTTTATGAATGTCGTTTCGGGCAAATTGGCTCTGGACAAGATGTTAACGGTTGCCGTTCCATTTGTTCTGGCCATCATTGCTTATTTTGTATTCGGTGATGCCACCCAGGCTGCCATCTTCACTATGCTGCTGATGATCGGCATCGTATTCCTGGGTATCTTTCTCACCGGTGCAAGAAGTTCATTTATTAAAATTTAACGGTAATCCTTCATGTTACTAAAGAAAAAAAAGAGCAAGGGTGAAGCCGAGGTTCCCTCGTCGTCGCTGGCCGATATCGCCTTTCTGCTCCTGATCTTCTTTCTGGTGGTAACTACCATTGATGTTGACACGGGAATCGGACTTGTGCTTCCGCCTTTGTCTGATGAGCCCCCGCCACCAATCAGGGAGCGGAACATGCTCAAAATTCTCGTCAACAATCAGGGTCTGATTCTGGTCAATGAGTCGCCTGCGGCTCTGCGCGATGTAAAAGATCTGGTAATCCGCTTTGTAGATAACAACGGAGTAGATGAGGAGTTATCTGACTCACCTCAGATGGCCATTGTTTCGATCAAGACCGACCGCAATACCCCTTACGACATCTACATTGATATGCTTGATGAAGTGATGGGGGCATACAGAGAGCTCAGGGATGCCGAAGCCCGCGTAAGAGGTTTCCGCAGTTATGAGCAATACAAAATGTATGTGGATGAACGCGGGCTTGAGGATGAAATCCGGGAGATGTACCCGCAGAAGATTTCTGAAGCAGAGCCTGATCCAGGTGCATAATCTATTATAAATCAAGATATGGCACACTTCAAGAAAAAAGCGAAAGCGAAGCAGGATGTACCGACATCGTCGATGCCCGATATTATCTTTATGCTTCTGATCTTCTTCATGGTTACCACGGTACTTCGTGAAGTTGAACTGCAGGTGAGGGTACAGCTCACCTCGGCTACCAACATCGAAAAGATTGAGCAAAAGCGCCTGGTCAGTTACATCTATATCGGCCCACGCGTGCTCGGAGCAAACCGTTATGGTGATACCAGCGTGCAGATAGATGATGACCTTATTGAAGATTTCCGGGCTATCCGGCGGTTGATGTACGATAAACTCCGGGAACAGCCCAAGTTAATCGTGTCGCTTCGTGTTGACCGTGAATCGGAGATGGGCGTTGTAAGTGATGTAAAGCAGGAACTCCGTGAAGCCGGAACTCTCAGAATTAATTATTCTACCCGTAGAGATCCAAGCTGACCTGCTGTATGTTTGCTGAAATTGAGGCTGCCCTGATTCAGGGTCGGCCTCTTTTTATTTATACAGGCAGGATTAAACAGGCACGTTATAATATCCCTGTAATAAATGACATCCGGCACATCACATAATTTGTGGAATGTATTTTAATGGAAGTACATTCATGTGCCCGGCCGGGCGCCCGTTTCTTCAACCATTCGAATAAAAGCCATTTTTTTAACGTCTTATGAGTGATCAACCCTTTACACCCATACAGGATGTCGGCAGGCAGCAGCTGATCGACAGTCTGAAGCAGTTTGAAACATCTGTATCATCGTCCCTGCTGAAAGGCATCGGTGATGATGCAGCGGTATTCAGAATCAGTGATTATTTGTCAGGTCTGCTCACAACCGACAGCCTGGTTGAAGGTGTTCATTTCGATCTTGTGTACACACCATTCAAACATCTCGGCTTCAAAGCAGTGACTGCCGCCGTTTCCGATATCTATGCCATGAACGGAAAACCGGAGCTGGTTACGGTATCTGTAATGCTGCCCAACAGAATATCGCTTGAAATGCTGCATGAGCTCTATTCGGGTATGCACTCAGCCGCCCACTTCTATGGCATTGATATTGCGGGCGGCGATGTGGCCCCCACATTGTCGAATATGATAATTTCCATGTCGGCCTATGGTACTGCCGGTTCAGATCGTGTCTGTTACAGGTCAGGTGCACGTATCGGCGATGCACTCTGTGTTTCGGGAGATCTTGGCGGGGCATTTGCCGGATTAAAGTTACTGATGAGAGAAAAAAATGTATGGAAGGAGCGGGGCGATGATCATTTTGAACCCGATCTCTCCGGATTTTCTTATGTGGTTGGGCGGCAGCTGGTACCCCATGCCCGTAAAGACCTGATTGAATCGCTTGAACAGGCGGGAATAACGCCCGGTGCCATGATCGATATAAGCCAGGGGCTTGCAAATGAGGTAATGTATCTGAGCAGGGCTTCCGGCTGCGGGGTCAGGATATTTGAGGCAGCCCTGCCCGTTGCCCCCTATACACGGTCTGCAGCCGATGAACTGCAGGATGATGTGGATCAGTTTGCCCTGCACGGTGGTGAAGATTATGAAATGCTTTTTACGTTGCCCGAGAATGATGTAGAACGATTTGCCGGACTATTCCGGGATTTTGTGGTTATCGGTAAAATTGTACCGCCCGAAGATGGAATTCTTATGCAGACGGCAGATGGTGAGATGCACGAAATCAGCCTGCCGGGTTGAACGATGACCGTGCTGCAGAAGTTGATACAAACAGATCAAATATGCTGAACCCGTGTCCGTTAATCTATCGTAAGATACGTTTGATGTTCAGGTGTGCTGCTGATAATTCTGTAAAGAGTTCATTAGTTTATCTGACGGCTGTGATGCAGTCGGCATAGTTCTGTACTTTGTCGTATCTTTAAGTCTTATACCATTTATACCGTTTACAGATTTTTCAGCCGAATTACATGTCTGAGACACCAAATAAAAATAATCAGCCTCCAAATCAGCAACGGCGCGCGCCAAAATTCCCGTTCTGGATTTACATCGCCATTATTGTGGGCCTGCTGGTCCTCAATTTCTATACTTTTTCTCCCGACCAGGGTACGCGTCTTGAATACAGCAAATTTCTGGACCATGTAAAAAAGGGTTACATAGAAGAAGTGGTGATAGTAAACGGGGTACGAATTGAGGGCAAATTCAAACGGCAGGCAGTTGACGACGGACTCGTGGGTGCCCGTGCCGACTCCGAATCGCTGATGCAGTTTCAAACCCGTGAACCATCGTATAACTTTACCTCAACAATGATTGAGGGCGATGAACTGCGCCCGCTGCTGGATGAATACAATGTGAGATACGATGCCCGGATCGACGACAACTGGTTTGGAAGCCTGCTTTTCTGGCTGCTGCCCATAACGCTTATTGTGGTGTTCTGGCTGTATATTTTCAAGCGGATGAACCCGGGCCAGCAGGTTCTGAACATCGGTAAGAACAAGGCCGCACTCTACGACAAGCAGGGCGAGAATAAAGTTACGTTTAAGGATGTGGCAGGTCTGGAGGAGGCCAAGGAGGAGGTTGAAGAAGTTGTTGAATTTCTGAGAAACCCCAAAAAATTCACCGTACTTGGTGGGGCCATACCCAAGGGTGTACTTCTTGTAGGCCCTCCCGGAACCGGTAAAACGCTGATGGCAAAAGCTACGGCCGGTGAAGCCGATGTACCGTTTTTCAGCCTCAGCGGATCTGATTTTGTTGAGATGTTTGTTGGTGTTGGTGCCGCCCGGGTGAGGGACCTTTTCAAGCAGGCCAAGGAAAAGGCACCCTGTATCATCTTTATCGATGAGATAGATGCCATTGGCCGGAGCCGGGGCAAAAACGCGATGGCGGCATCGAACGATGAGCGTGAAAATACGCTCAATCAGCTGCTGTCCGAGATGGACGGGTTCAATACTGAAAAAGGGGTCATCATAATGGCGGCCACAAACCGCCCCGACATCCTCGATTCGGCACTGCTCAGGCCCGGGCGTTTCGACCGGCAGATACTGATCGACAAGCCCGACCTCAAGGGACGTGAAGCCGTACTTAAAGTGCATCTCAAGAAAATCAAGGTCGGCACCGATGTTGATACGAACATGCTGGCATCGCAGACACCCGGTTTTGCCGGCGCCGAACTGGCCAATATGTGCAATGAGGCCGCGCTGCTTGCGGCGCGCCGTGACAAAACTTCCGTGGAGATGATCGACTTTCAGGATGCCATTGAACGGGTCGTTGCCGGGCTTGAGAAGAAAAATAAAATCATCAGCCCCAACGAGCGCAAAATTGTCGCATTTCATGAATCGGGCCACGCAATCGTTGGATGGTACCTGGAGCATACCGACCCTGTGTTGAAAGTATCGATAGTTCCAAGAGGTCTTGCCGCGCTGGGCTATACGCTTCAGACCCCGCTCGAAGACCGCTTCCTTATGACCCGCGAAGAGCTGATTGACCGCATCTGTGTGCTGCTTGGCGGACGTGTGGCCGAAGAGCTTACCTTTGGGAAAATATCGACCGGTGCGCAGAACGATCTTGAGCGCATTACCAATATGGCATTTGCCATGGTAGCCATTTACGGCATGAGTGAAGAACTGGGCTATCTGTCGTACAACGATTCCCAGAATTCTGATGGCGGGCAGTTCGGCTTCAACAGAAAATATTCGGAAGATACCGCCCGCAAGATTGATGAAGCCATAAGCAGCATCATTAAAGAGTGTTACGAGCGTACCCGGAAAATGCTGATTTCACACAAGGCGGAACTTCACAAAATGGCTGAAACGCTTCTCGACAGGGAAATACTGACCTCAAAAGACCTGATTGAGCTGCTTGGCGAACGTCCTTATGGAAACTATCCCGTTTCGAAGAAGGACGCCGACACCATTGGCGAAATTTTGAGTGTGGACGAAGTGAAAACAGACGGTAAAAAATCCAACAAGGGGAAAACCCGAAAAAAAGAGGTGAAGGATTCCGGCAACGGAAAAGCCGAAAAAGCGGCTGCCAAAGGTACCGCTGACCTCAATGATGCATCTGATTCCGATACGGTAGAAAATGCCGGCACCAAGACGAACTCCGGCAAGAAAGCTGAAGCCGGCGAAACCGGAGATACAGTTAAGTCTGAGCCGGCTGATCGTTCAGCTGCATCGGAAAAGAGTGATAAAACCGGAAAGAATTCGAACAGTACTGCTTCAGATCTTTTTTCTCAGGATGATGTGGAAAAAGAGTCGGCAGGCAAACCGGAATCGAAATAAATTGATTTTGGGAATTGAAGAACCGCTACCGTGGCGGTTTTTTATTGACACCAAATGCCAGTGCCATCACCGTAATTGTGAGAAGTACAGCTGATGGCAGGATGAAATCGAACCCGTAACCTGCATCAAGAAGCCATCCGAAAAGCAGGGGACTGATGGCAGTGCTCACAATCATGAAAGTGGTGAGCATGCTGCGGATGGCGCCAATCGTCTTTATTCCGTACAGTTCGGCCCATAGCGACGTTTTTATGCTCGCACCGAAACCCTCGGTAACACCCAGCAGACCAAGATACAGAAATGCCGCGGCAGGATGATCGATCAGCCACAGTGAAAGGATGCCAAGCAGAAAGGGCGACAGAAACCAGGGGAATATCTTTTTGGCGGAGTACTTGTCGATGGCCGGTCCCACCCAGAGCGAAAAAATCACTTTAAAGCTGGCAAAGGCAATAAAGGCGGCGGCGATGGTTTCCACCGACCAGGCCTTGTATTCAGCGAGGCTCAACTGGAAAAGAAACAGGCCGGTGAGCATAAACGGGGTGAGCAGTGTTGCCGGCAAGAAAAATAAAAAACGGACATCCCTGAGTACGTGTCGCCGTTTCCAGATGATATCATTGGCATCAGAACCGGTTACCTGTTGCACAACTCTGGCAGGATGCGTCTCGAGGGGCCTGAGCAGCAGAATTAGCGTGGGCAGTAACAGGATAAATGCGGAGCAGGCAATGAAAAACCAGCTGCTCCTCCAACCCACCATCCCTATACTGAAGGCAAACAGGGAAGGAAGTACCGCCTCGCCAAGTGGAAGTCCCAGCACCGAAATACTCAGCGCTTTACCCCTCAGTGTGTCGAAGTACCTGGCCATAGTAGTCTGTGCGGTGTGAAAGGTCAGGCCCTGACCGAACAGTCTGAGACCCACCAGTGCCGGTACAAGAATCCAGACCGAAAAAGCCACCGACATGAGCAGTGCCGACAGACCCAGGCCGATTGCCACAGCACCACTGTACCACTTCAGGTCGTAGCGGTCAATAAGCTGACCTGTTAGCATGATCAGAAGTGCGCTGGTGAGGGTCGCCCCTGAATAGATAAACCCGAATGTGGTGTTGGTGAGGCCGAACTCCGTGAGGAAGAAGGGTACAAACAGGGAAATAAAAAACGTCTGCCCGAAAGCGGAATGAAAGGTCAGCACAGGCCCGAAAGCCGCAAGACGTTTATTGGATCGAACGAAGTCGAAATAGGTCATTCAGGTAGATACCGGTGCCACGCCAATGAGCTATTTCCGGCTGATGGTCTTCATGGTGAATTTTTTGGCAAAAGGGAATACACTGCTCATCAGAGAGAGGGTTTTAAGTTTGGCCGTTGGTACCCAGTGCACCCTGGATCCGTGAGCGGCTTTCCAGACAAGTTCTGCCATTTCGAGCGGACTCAGTCTCGCCCCGAACATCTCGAGGGTTCCGGCACGGTGTTGCTGGCTGCTGATCATGCCGGTATTTACATACAGGGGCATCAGATCCGATACGGTAATACCTTTTCCTTCAAGCTCAATATTCAGCGCTTCGGTAAAACCCCGCACAGCAAATTTTGACGCGGAATATACCGAAAGATCCGGCACACCGTAGAATGCAGATGCCGACGACATGGTAATGACCGCGGCTCCCGGTGTTTTTTCAAGCAGTGGCAGAGCCAGCCGTGTTCCTATCACCGGTCCGTCTACATTGATCCGGATGGTTTTAAGGTGTTCCTCCAGAGGTACCTCGTCGAACGGGCCCATGCGCATGATGCCGGCACAGTTAAACAGCGCGTTCATCTTGCCATCGGTATGGATGGAGAAAAAATCGATGGCATGCTGATAGGATTCCGGATCGGTAACATCCAGTTTCATGTGGCAGCAGCGATCCTGCCCGATTTCGTTGGCCGTTTTTTTCAGGCCTTCTTCGTTGATGTCGAACAGCCCGGCAAACCATCCTCTTTCAGTGAAATAAAGTGCGGTTTCCCTGCCAATCCCGTCGGCCGCACCGGTAATAAAGATTGATTTTGTCATAATCGTGAGGTTTAGGTTACCCGTAAGATAACACTGTTAAGCGAACGAAATGCGCAGGAGTTGAAGAATAGTTGAACTCAAGACGCAAGACGCAAGACGCAAGACGCAAGACGCAAGACGCAAGACACAAGATGTAAGACACAAGATGTAAAAAGGCAGAAGGCAGAAGGCAGAAGGCATGCAAAAGGCAGAAAGCAAAAGGCAAAAGTTAGAAGGCGTGAGGCAGAAGGGGGGGGGAGCTTAAAAGCCTGTATGTTTCCAACCAGATCGAATATGGCCGGGTCGGTACGTTTCATGAATCGGATATCAAAAAGTTGCGCTATCGGTCAAATCTGAATCCATTTGATCTGACGATTCATAAGACGTAACGATGTAACGACGTAGCGATGTTCACATGTCTGATGGCGGGCGGGATCTTAGATAACCTTTTGCAGGAGGTGTTCTGTTTTGGTGCGCACTGCTTCGCGGTTGATCAGCATGTAATTGAACAGCAGTGCCCAGGGGTACCCGATCACAATGAGCTGGGCGATGGATGCGTCGAATCGGATGTTCATGGTAGCCATGATGCCCAGGTGCATGCCGATGGTGAGGGTGGCGATGTGCGGCCGGAAACGTTCAAACCAGAAGAGAAACCCGCCCAGTTCAATAAGGAGGCCGGAGAGCAGGATCAGTGTGGCCATGCCCCGGCTTGTCCAGGCAAGCTCCTGCAGCCAGTTGTTGCCGAAAGCACCTTCGCGCGACAGGATGTCGATTCCCTTTTCCCCCATCCAGAGCCACAGATGCCGCCCGTCTATCCAGAAGGGACCGGTACCGATCAGCTTGCTCACTCCGGCCGACACGTAGCTCAGTCCCACAAAAAAGAAAACGGCTCCCATGATGAAGCGGCGGCTCTCTTTTGATGACCGGAAAAATAGGAGCCCCAGGGCGAAACAGAACAGGGTCATGGCCGTCATGTGTGCTCCGTGGGAGATTTCGCCCAGGCTGTATCGGGCCACATACTGTATGTGCATCAGTACCAAAACGAGCATATAGGTCCATGCCGGTGTGAGGCGGAACCAGGTCAAAAAAACCAGAACACTTATGAGCGCGGCGTTCACAAGCGGCAAGGAATTCCCGTACATAAAGGTGATGTCGATATACTGAGCTATGCCGAGCGGGAGCACTACGTCGGAGATCCGGAGTGTGTACATGCCCCAGTACCAGACCGTCCAGATTATATGGTATACCATATAGAGCTCGAACAGCTTGAAATGGATCATCTCGCCGGTGGTTTCATCCCGGTCGAATTTGAACAGTGAGGCGAAAAATCTTTCCACTAGTCCCTGAAATAAAATGAATGGGGAAGGTTGGGGTTGAAATAGGATGTATCGGGCGCCAGCAGCAGCATGGGCGTGGCCTGAACCGCTACCGAATCGTTGTTCACGAGTTCACCCCGCACCTTGTATATCATCACGCGGCGGTTTTCGAGGTGATGTTCGCCGAGCATATTCCGCAGGGCCTGTACCCGAACCGGATTCCAGTTCCGGGTTTTCGACACAAAATTGGCGTAATCGATCTGATCCACATTATGTGCCCTCATGGAAAAATGCTCACCGGGAAGATCATCCACAATGGTTATCGTCCAAACATCGTCGTTTGTGTACCCGGTAACATCCATGGCCATGGCACGGGTCCACGGGTTGCCGGCCTGTGAGAACATCGGAAATATGCTGAAGGGCCAGAATTCACCCAGATGTGTGGCAACGAGAATGCCATAGACCAGCAGGCTGGCCAGCATTATCCGTACGGAGCGTTTGAGCGGGGTTTTCGGTGTTTCTTCCATGTCAGGTATCAGTCGGTTTCAGATCGTCTATAATAACGACTTTGCGGGAAATGTAATGGCAGAATGATGCATAAAAGTTGCAGATAATGTAAAGTTAAACTGCGGCAGATTATGTAACGTTGTCCAGTATTTTGGCCAGGGCCCTGCTTCCGTTTTCCGCGGTGTATTGTTGATGTTCTGATGGCACCGGACCCGGCCTGATGCTGCCGTTGAGCAGCGATTCTATATAATCGGCCATGTGCCCCACGGCATCGAACCTGAAAGACCGTCCGTTGCACTGCTCAACCATTTCGTTCAGTTCGGCGTTTTCTGATACAGCCATGATCGGTTTGCCGGTGGTCGCATAATCGTAAAATTTGGCCGGTATCCGCTGAGCAGAGTTGTGGGCAATCACCAGAAGGATATCGTACGACATCATAAGGGGGTAGACGCGGGTATAGGGTACGGGATCGACCTGATGGATCATATCGTCAACACCCAGTGCTGTGGCGCGTTCTAGGGTTTCGGGCAGCACCTGCCCGCTGATCACCAGCCGGAATGAGCCGGATGTTGCCCCGCGCTTTTTCAGCTCCGCGAGCACGTCGAGCACTTCGAATCCGTCGATGAACCTGCGCAGGTTGCCCATGAACAGCAGCGACCTGAACGGAAGCCTGTCCGCTTCACCATGGTTGATGAGATCCCTGTCGCCGAAATTTTTGATGCAGGTGAACCTGACGGGGTCCAGGTCGCTGTAATGCTGCCGGTAGTGCCCGAGTGCCGTATTGGTATTCAGTATGGTACAGGCGCTGTTGGCAATAATGGTGCGCTCCAGTCGGTCGACCAGTTTTCTGATGGGTGCGGGCCTCATCGGCCTTCGCAGCACACACACCGACCAGGGATCACGGAAATCGGGTATCAGGGGCAGGCCAAACTCCCTGGCCAGCACATTCCCGACATGGGCCGCAGCGTGCGGATCAATATTTACGACAATAGCCCGGCAGTCTGAATTTTTCAGGATCTTCCGGCCGTTTCTGATGGCGGCGGGTATATCCACCAGATGTTCGCCGTAGGGTATCAGTTCGGGGTTGTTCCAGAAATGGTTGCGGGTTCGGGCCGGGCCGCTGATCTTTTGTTTTCTGACGGGCAAGGTTCCGTTATGAAACGCCTCCCACGCCGCCGGAGCTCCACGGCTGTAGGTGCGGTGAATGTGAAGGTCGCCGGGCACCTGGCCGAGAAGGTCTCCGTCGACAGAATCTTTCAACTTCAGATCACAAAAAATAACGGGTTCCCAGCCGAACTTACGGATATGCCGGCTGAATTTCAGCGGACGCAGGGCGCCCACCCTGTTATTGGGCGGGAAATAGGGGGTGATGTAGAGGAACCGTTTCAATAAGCAGCTATCATGGGTATTTGGGTGGCAAATTATAGAATTACAGGGGCAAAAGGAAAAGCGCCGCCAGTAATAATTGAAATCGAATCAATACACAGAACCCGGCAAATTACCTGTGTATTCCGGGAATCGGGTAAGTTGGTATCCCTGTTACAATTTTGACTGATTTTGCGCTATTTTAAAGCGCGCCAGGCTTTTGCTAAAACCAGATTACCTGCGTTCCTGCGTTCCTGTGATAGTACCCGAAGTTGTGTGCCGGGTTTTGCGACGGGGCACGCTCAGGGTGAGGATTGCCGAAACGGGTTGCCATTCCGGGATTATCCGGGCAGATACGGATCAAACATTTTACCAGGCGATAGTATACCATGAAAATACTCTACATCTTTCCACATCCCGACGATGAATCATTTGGTCCGGCACCGGCAATCCGTCAGCAGCTGAAGAAGGGATACGAAGTATACCTGCTTACGCTTACCAAAGGCGGGGCGACCCGGCAGCGCCACAAATATAACCACAGTATACAGGAGATGGGGGAGGTAAGGGCAAAGGAGCTGCAGGCGGCGGCCGATACGATCGGCATTACCAGGCTGATCATCACAGATCTGCCCGACAGCGGTATGAAAGAGATGGATCCGAGGGAGATAGAAGAGGTTGTTAAGCAGCAGATTCTTGATATCAGACCGGATGTTGTGGTTACCTACGCCGTGCATGGCATAAGCGGGTTTCACGATCACCTGATCTGCCATGGCGTGGTTAAACGGGTTTTCTGCGAGCTGAAAGAGAGTGAAGGTATGCCCCGGCGGTTGGCCTTGTATACCCTCAGCAGCGATGTGGAATCAAACGGTCATTTCAAACTGAACACGTCATCAGATGAGGAAATCGACTGCGTTGTAGCCACCACCGCCGACGAGGTCGAAACCGGCAGGCAGGCGCTCGACTGCTACCACACCTATGATGAAATCATCCGGAAAACAGGTATAAAAGAGATGGTGAGTATGGATGTATGCTATGAGTTTTTTCAGGAATCATTTGATCTGCCGGTCGGTGACATCTGTTACGGCCTGAACGGTACTTAGCGGGATCCGAATAATCAATTGGCCAGTAGCTATGGCAATGGGTGCCATCTTCTGCATATCAGAAGCAAGTGATGAATACCGGTAGAGAGCGTTTCAGGCATTATACAGTACACAACAACGGGCAGTTTCATCCGTAATACACTGATACTGGCTGGAAAGCGTATTACCGCATCACATAAGTAACCATTATGGAAACGTTCCGTTCACACCCGGTTCATCCAGGCCCGGACCATCTCACCCGCTCCCGGTACAGGCCTCACAGCGCTGCAGTACATCTGCTCATTATTCCCCTGATGTTTCTGATTGCGGGTTGTCAGACTTCAATGCTCACAAAAACAGGATCTGGCCGTGCTGCCGAAGAATACCGCGAAATGGAACCCTTCAACAGGGTAGTGGTTACCGGCACCTTCAATATTGAGATCGTACGCGATTCGCTGCATTATGTGATTGTTGAGCTCGACCACAATCTTACGCAATACGTCCGGCTATCGGTTGATGAGGGCAGTCTGCACATCCGGGCGGAGGAGAGGTTTACCAATTTCGTACCGGCGCGGCTTGTTATCGGATCTCCCTACATTTCCCACATCAAAACGCAGGGCAACCATAAACTTATCGCACGTGATGTTGACAATGATGTACTCGACATCAGTTCGACCGGAACGATGCATATGGAGCTGGCCGGACTGGTTGATGAGCTGAACCTGGTGCTCGATGGCCGGTGTGTGGTCAATGCCGGAGCCCTTGAGGCGCTCTATGTTAAGCTGCAGTCATCCGGGATCTCAACAAGTACGGTAAACGCTGTGCGCACGATCCGTGCGGAGGGCACCGGCAGTACCCGGGTCCGGTACCTGGGCTCGCCGGTTACGGTTGAATCGGAAATCGAGGGCCGCGGTTTTGTGATGAAGGTTGAGGCTCAGGATGAGGATGAAGCTGAGAATGAAGCTGAGACTGAGACTGAGGGCTGAGGCTAAGGTTGAGGGCTGAGACTGACGTTAAGGTTATGAGATAGGGTAATGGTTAGCAGGTCGAAGCAAGGTGCTTATGACGGTTATAGTGGTGACAACTGAATATGCCGCAACCCAACAGGAAGGATGAGAGTGTTCAGTAGTGTGTGTCAAAATCAGAGAGTGTTCAGAAAAGTGTGTCAAAATCATTAAGCTTAAAAAGGTAATAACCAATGACACACTGTAATGAACACTCCCGGACAATATTCAAGTGGTGATAAGATACTATTTCACCAGCATCATCTTGCGGGTCTGAACGGTTGATCCGGCCTGCAGCCGGTACAGATAGATACCGCTGCCGTAACCGGATGCATCCCAAACCACATCATGCCAGCCAGCCGGCTTTGTTCCGCTGAAAAGGGTTGAGACCACACGGCCGGTGATGTCATACACCGTGATGGTAACCTGTTCGGGCTGCTGAACGGCAAAGCGAATTGTGGTTGACGGGTTGAACGGATTGGGATAGTTCTGATCGAGATAGATGTTGCCGGGCAATTCGCCGGTCAACGGCAGGCTGGTACCTGTATCCATGTTGGTGCGGCTCACGCTGAAATTATCCCAGTAAGACGACTGATTGGCCCAGCAGTAGACACCGGCCCTGCCATCGCTGAATGAAGTATCTGCGACCTCATACAATATCTCATCATCGAGCCAGACGGTGATTTCAGGTCCTGTTGCTTCAATCTTCAGGTTGTACCAGCGGTTTTTTTCGTAGTATGCAGTATCGGCGATCAGGTCGGTCTCAACACCGTCAACGAATTTTTTGAGTGCGCGGTGCCCGATCTCCTCCCTCCAGTAGAATAGGTAGAAATTGTCGGGATCCTGGTAGCGGAAGAACGCGCCGATGCCGTCATCGTCGGTCGATCTGAAATCGACATTGAGCAGGTAATCGTCCCAGAAGCGGCTGCCGGTGAGGCCGAAGCAGGCACCTCTCAGATTGCCGGGCACATGATAGTTACTGGTCTGGGCCAGGGTTCCGCCGGATATACTCCATGTGCAGTTTCCGAGCAGGGTCCACGCCGGATGGATGGGAGCCGTAGAAAAATCGTCGGCAAACAACAGGGAATCGGTAATACCCGCCACCTCAACAAGGTTTTCTTTCTGAAGGGGGGTTGTACCGAACCGGTTGGTCGTGTTCAGCCCTACCGTAAACACTCCGCCTTCGGTATATTCATGCCACGGATTTTTTTCGGCAGAGCTGTTTCCGTCTCCAAAACTCCAGTTCCACTCGAACGGTGCCAACCGGGAGTTATCCCTGAATTGGGTGGAATCCCCCAGAAAGATAAAAGGTTTGGTTACGGTGAAATCCGTTACCGGCGGAGCGTCGGTGATCATCGGGTTGTCGAAACCGATTACTTCAGTTCCGCTTATAAATTCTACGGTAATCCTGAGTTCATCGACCTGCTGCATGAGGCCAGCCCAGGTACCCTCCTCCACAATCCAGTCGCTTTCGCCGATGAAAAAGGAAAAGGTTTTCCAGCTTGCATAGGCTTCAACGATATCGGCGGGCAGCTCTACGCGGGCAATCCCACCCGGACCTGAAATGCGCACAAAAAAATCAAGATCAAGCAGCGGCCCGCTGTGACTGATTATATTGATATCGAAATTGAGGGCCGCTTTGCCATCGATTTCGGTCCAGTCGCCCAGGTAGGCAGGCGGGGCAATGGCGTTGGAAATGACACCACTGGCGTCGCCAATACGCAGGTACCCGCCGGGATTGCCACCCGTATTCTGAACTGACACCGGCCCTGCGTTCTCAAAAATCCATCCCTCAAAACTACCCTGATCGAATGTATTGTGCAGATTGGCCTGAAGTTTTCGGATTTCGGGTGTGAAGGTAATGCCGATATTATCGAGACGCACAAATTCACCTCCAACAATGAATTCGGCGGTGAGTTCGAGCAGGGTCACGTTTTGGATGAGGGCTTCCCATGTTCCGGATTGCATCACCCAGTCGTCGGGGTTTAAGCTGATTACATAGCGCCGCCACTGCTGATCGGGCGGGTTATAGGCGGAGCCCAGCAAACCCCATGCACGGCCGCCCGGGCCTGAGATGGAAAAAATGCGTGATGTATTAATGAAACTGCCGCCGATGCGGGTCAGAAATAAATCGTAAAAGAGCGAATCTTCTGCGGTTGCGTTACTCCAGTCGCCCAGGTATTGCCGCGGAGCAATGGCGTAGAGCATGTTACCTGTGGCATCGTCGTCAACACGCATGGCATTACCGGGATTGCCGGTACCTTCTTCGAGGTAAAACTGACCGTCGCCCACGGCTGTCCAGCCATCGAGACCGGACTCGAAATCCGTAAATACCTGGGCGTTGGTCTGAATGTTGAGAAGAAGAATGCCTGTAAGAACCAGCATCAGAAATGATGGTATCTGTTTCATGTTATAACCTCCCTAAGCAAAAATGTTAGAAAATATACCGTTGCGAGCCCTTTTGCAGATGAATGGGTGCATATAGTGCAGAGGCAACTTATGAGTGATTCATACTATCTGTTATCTGTTCAAACTTAGCGAATATCAAGACAACAGTGGATTAGATTTTTATTATGTACAACCGTATAAACACGGAACATATAATCAGATGCCGGCATCCTTTTCCTGAACGGTTGTTTTCCAGAATCCCCACCAGCCCGACATAGTAAACTTTTCCCTGCCCATGGCCAGAAGTTTTCGGCTTACCCCTGTACCGCTGTCGCGTATGATAAAGGCCAGTTGTTTGCCGGCGTTCAGGCTGGCCGAACGCCGGATAACCCCGCGCTTTTTACGCTCAAACGAACCGCAGTAATGTTTGGCAACTTCACCCATGCGCAGGGTCATGAACGCGTTGATGGACCCCTCAAGCATACAATTGGCTACAAAACCGGAGAGTTGCTGCAGGCCGGGTATAGCGCCGGTTGCCGATGCGGCCACGAGATTTCCGATTACCGGTTCAAGCTGTTCGCCGATGTCAATTTCGCCTATTTCGGCGGCTATCAGTGCCGTGCCTGTTACGTTCACGTATACATTTACAATTTCGCGGGGTGAGGGGCGCTGGTTGTAGATGTGCATCACCCGCCATAGCATACGGCTGATCAGTATGAGTACCAGAAACCCGTCGAGTTTACCCGCCTGGGAGACAGCCGTACTCACAAAAACAACCGATGCCGTTCGCCGCACTTCCTCATCGGTCAGCCCGTTAAGAATGGCCAGTGCCTGCGGCAGAGTGCCTTCCTGATCCAGATCAATACCGGCATCCCTGATATGCGGATTGTTTTTAAGGCGCCCGCGAAGCTGTTCCGTGTAACGTTTATGTGCTTCCTCATTATCCTGATCAGGAATCAGCAGGGGTTCAGGCAGCCTGAAATAGAGCCAGACGGGTATCAGGGCAAGTATGATGTAAGCAAGCGTGAGTGTGATAAGAACAGTGGTGCCAAAAACCGGATGAAAGCGGTCGGCAAGGGCCACCACCTGGGCGGTCTGGTTTATCAGAACCACAACAAACCAGAGCAGAAACAGCAGCCCGGCAAACAGCGCGATTTTTTTCAGGGATTTACTCATATAAATCTGGATGACTCAAAATGTACCACGATAACCGGATACCGCCGCAAGAGCAAGTTGCCGGAACAGCCATTTCCCGGAAACCTGTTCAACGTTTCAGTAGCCATAGATCGCGGGCCGCTGCATGGACTCGAGGCCCCTGCTGCTGATCAGGTCGCGGTAGGTGATCAGTTTTACGTTGTTCCGCTTCAGGGCTTCCCGGAATTCCGGTGAAAGCAGGGCCTGAAGTTCACCGTGGCGCTGTTCAGCCATATCGCGTGGCCCGGAGGGGTTCAGGTCGATCATGGCGTTCATGTCGGATTGGGCCGGGGCAACATGCACCACCTGCAGATTTACGGCATCGGGGTTCAGGTTGTTCACCCGGTTAACCAGCGAGTCGGTTTTGGCACCAAGCGGTGCGGAATAGGTAACACTGGAGTCATCTTCGCCAAACCAGCGGGAAATGCCCAGGCCGAAATCTTCAGCAATTTGCTCCACAATGATACGTGTTTCGGGAGTCTGCACCGCCGCACCCATGTGGTAGTCGAGGTAGTCGATCTGAAGTCCGGTATCAACGGCCCGCTGAACCTGCGCCCGCAGTTCGGCTTCGATCTCGCTCAGCTCAGGGTTGTTACCGAAAAGGGCACTCCTTGAGGGGAAGAAATAGCCCTCGTCATCCACCAGGCTTGGCACAGTTGCCCGACCGAGAACCGGTCCCCAACGGTAGTGTTTCCATTCCGCATTCAGTGTGAGGTGAACCCCGACAGATACATCGGGATGCTCCTTCAGAATTTCGACGGCTTCCTTCCACCAGGGGCAGGCAAACATCACCGATACGGAGACCGGCATACCGGTTTCGATGAGTTCCCTTGTGGCCATATTTTTGCCGTGGCTCATGCCGAAGTCATCGCTCCGGATGAGCATAAGCCGGGGTTCGGCAACGTCAACAGCGGCGGTCTGAGGGGTTACCGGCGTTGGTTTCGGGGCAAGAAAGGCCATGTACAGGGAAACCAGAATCGCCAGAACAACGGTGAGAGAGAGGATGGTTTTCATAATGGATGCTTTAATAATGAAGATCTCTGCATGATAGCTAAAAGATGTAAGAAATGGGAGTGATTCAAACACATTCGGCTGCCTGCGGGGCTGTGTTGATACCATTTCCGCTCATCGACCCCCATGAGGATGTGAACCCTGAGCAGTTGGTTATAGACTTAACAGATTTTTCAACTTTGCAGCCTGCCGACGTGATATATCGAAAGTGACATTATCCGGGAAATGGACACGTAATCCACCGCTAAACCAGGGTTCGATTCTTTCTGCAAATTCCAGGTTGATGATAACCTGCCGGTTGGCCCTGAAAAAAGTAGCAGGGTTCAACCGTTCTTCAATGGAGTTGAGGGTTTTGGGAGTTACAACTTTTTCGTTACCAAAATGGATGAGACTGAAATTGCCCATGGTTTCAAAGTAACGAACATCAGCAAGTCTGATAAACCAGCAGCGTTCACCGTCCCGAACGAAAAATTTGTCGCCCGGTCCGAGAAGGCGATCCTTCTGTGCATGCATGTTCGGGATCAGCATCGTTTTGCGGACCTTTTCGAGCGCAGAACCCAACCTCTCTTTTTGGATAGGTTTCATCAGATAATCGAGGGCATTTTGCTCGAAAGCCTTAACAGCATATTCATCATAGGCTGTGGTAAAGATGACCTCCGGGGCTGCATCCAGACTTTGAAGCAGTTCGAAGCCATTTTCGCCGGGCATCTGAATATCGAGCAGTAGCAGATCAGGATTTTTATCAATAATTAACCGCCGGGCTTCAGATGCATCGGCCGCTTCTCCAACAATCATAATATCCGGAAAACCCTGCACTAGTCGCCTCAGCTCCTCCCTGGCAAGTCGAATGTCATCAATGATCAGAACTCTCATTATTTAAAGGAGTTAAACGGTTGCATTTTCAACAGTGTCAGAGCCCGGGGTGGAATTGGCATTAAAAACAGTATCACCTGCTAATGATGGCTCATTTATTTGCTGAATATCTGGCCACCGCATTTCGGCAATAACGAGATCATTGGACGAAGTGAGAGTTAATGTGGCCTTATGACCCATCAGAGTAGCGAGTCTTTGCCTCACATTGTCGAGCCCGGTTCCATTACCGCCTCTAATATTTTGATTCCCGGTGAGTGATCCGGGATTTATCACCCTCACGATAATATCCATATTGGTTTTGCATGTTTCAATTTGCAGGGTACCACCATTTTTCCTGTTGGATATACCGTATTTGATGGCATTTTCAACGAGAATTTGCAGGCTCATGGCGGGAATTTTAATCTCATCCGGTGGGACATCCAACTTCCAAAGAACCGAGAGACGGTCTTCAAGTTGTATTTTTTCAAGTTCCAGATAGTCGCGAACAAGCTCAAGTTCCAGGCTCATCGGAATCAGGTGGCGGTCCTGAAATCTGAGGGCACTTCGCAAAAGGTTACTTAGCATGGTTATTGCATCGCGTGCGAGTTCAGGGTTTTCTGTAACCAGACTGCGAATATTATTGAGTGCATTGAAAATAAAGTGGGGGTTGATCTGTTCCCTGAGCCTGCGCAGTTCGGCATTTTTCAGCTCTGCCTGAAGCCTCCAACGGTCTATTTCGGTCTGACGTTGCCTGATAACCGCTTTAATGCTCGCGTATAAAACAACCCAGATTGTTAGTATCATGTACGTGTTGGCCAGATAACCCAGGCTGTGAGTCCAGTGATAATTCTGAGCGGGCTGATCTATGAGCAAAACCAGTGTCGGGGTAATGATTATCTGGGCAAGTACAGACAGCAGAAAGGTTGTGCCCAGCAGTTTTCCGATCGAATGCAGTACAGGCTGTGTCAGAATCTGATACTTTTTAATCCAGTAGCGATGATAGTGCGACAGGCCGAAAAGGACCAAAGTGATTACAGCCTGGTTCAGAATTATGCCATAGTGAAATTCAGCCATGTACAGAGTCATCATACCCAGGCCAAACAGGAAATATAATCCCCATCCGGTTGCCTGACAGATCCAGTACCAGGTTTGTTGATTCAGTTTCGCCATGAATATTAAGGTAAGAGAAATGGGGGAATGTTTGTGGATATCTGATAGTTACAACCCGGAACTGCCCGCCCGAACTGCTGAAGTGTATTCCAGCCGAACAGACGGGCAGTAAAATAAAACCCTGGTTAGTTGGTGATACTCATGCCGGATCTGGAATTCAGGAATGAGTCTATCTCGGAGAAAAACCATTCCGGTTCATCTGTCATCATGAAATGCCAGGCTTCGTCGTGCGTGGCGAAGCTGATGTCGGGATGTTTATCCGTTTGCGCCTGTACATTGATCAGAGTACCCTCGCGTGTTGCGCCGTAAGCTGCATAGGCTGCCCATGAATACATTTGCAAAGTGGGTACATCCATAGATGACAGTTTGTCGCTGAGATCAATGGAATAGAGTTCGTACATGGCCAGCGCTACAATGTGGCGATCAGATGTTTCTCCCCACCTGCTCCATTTGGCTGCTTTCTCCGAATCCCTGATCATGGTCGAAAAGATGAATGGCTGCATTGCCCTGAATTGGGTGTCGGTCTGGTTCCTCATACCCGCATACATCTGCTCGATCTGTTGCTGCCTCACTTCTGGTTCCAGATGGCCGAACTGCAGACCTGCCAGCCAAGGCATTCCGTCTACTGCTACGGCTGCCCTGAGAAGGTCTGGACGTTTGCTGCCGATCCAGTATGTAAGGAAACCACCAAGGCTGTGACCGATGATTACAGCGGGTTCGTTGAGGTTTTCTTCCATGTAGTTGATCAGCTGTTGTTTGATCACAGGAAGGAAAACACCGGCAGAATCTGGAGCCGGAACGCCGGCAAAACCCGCGAGGGTAAAAACGTGGATCTCGAAACGGTCTTGATACCGTTCAACCGTTTCCTGCCAGACTTCGCCGGATGATGACAGACCCGGGATGAGAACCATTGGCGAACCGCTGCCGGTTACTTCAACCTGAAACCAGGGCGATGATATCTGCCGGGCGGTTAAGGATGTGGCCGTAAAGGACGAAATGAGGGTCAGGATAATGAAGGATCCAATAAAGTGTTTTTTCATAAGTGCTGGGATTAGATTTTCGTTTTTATTAATCCCAACTTACGTTTGGAGATGGTCGTGCGTAATCAAAAAGTGATAAGTGGATATATTTTATGATGAATGGTCCTGCCAGAATCTTCGTGCCATCCTGGTTTCGGTAAACGGGATAATCTCACACAGGATGAACCGTAATTTCTGTGTTCACTGAATTGGCAATAAAACAATTCTCATGCGCCTGTTGATGCATTCCGGCCTCCTCTTCGCCGGAGGGTCTGCTGCCGCCGGCATAGACCACCTTTGGGTTCAACCGCACACGGGTCATGGCCATTTTTCCAGAACTGATTTTCCCCATTTCGCCTTCAGCCTCATCCCTGTAGGTTTCAACAATAAACCCGCGTCTGGCCGCAATTGACAGAAACCAGAGCATATGGCAACCGGATATCGATGCTACAAAGGCCTCTTCCGGATCGACGGCCGATGGGTCTGAAAGCGGGACCGGAACCACATGGGGTGATGCCGATGCCGGAACGGTTATGCCGCCGTCAAATGTCCATTGATGTGAGCGATGGTAGCGGTTGTCGGAGAATGGCACGTCATTTCGGTACCAGCTTATAACTGCAGTGTGGAATGGCATAAATTCAGGGTTGATTTATTGGTACATTTCTTCCGGACGGAAAATTTAGACTTACGGAAATTGAAAATAATGAGCGAAATGAACAAGTCGGGAAAAAAAACCATTATCATCTACGGCAGTTACGGCTACACCGGGACGATTATCGCTGAAATAGCTGCCGGATCGGGGCTGCCGGTTGTACTGGCAGGCCGCGACGGGCATAAACTTGCCGGGCAGGCCGCACGGCTGAACCTGCCGTACCGCGCAGCCAGCCTGAACGATCCCGGCGCCATGGATACCCTTCTGGCCGATGCCCTGCTGGTGATGCATTGTGCCGGCCCGTTTATGTTCACGTGGAAGTCAATGGCTGAAGCCTGCCTGCGAAACGGCTGCCACTATCTTGATATCACCGGCGAAATTGATGTTTTCGAGTCGATCAAAAAGATGGATGAGGCTTTCCGCGCGGCCGGGATTATGGCTATGCCGGGTACGGGCTTCGATGTGGTGCCATCCGATTGCCTGGCCATGCTGCTCCGGGAGAGGCTTCCCGATGCCGATACGCTGGATCTGGCTTTCACCGGCATAGGGGGCGGCGTATCGCACGGTACGGCCACATCTATGGCGGAGAGGGTCGGAATGGGCGGCGCTGTTCGCCGTGGCGGCAGGCTGAAACCTGTTCCGAGTGCCTATCTTGTACAGGAAGTCGATTTTGGGCGCGGACCCAAACCGGTTGTGAGCATTCCGTGGGGTGATTTGTCAACCGCATACACATCCACCGGAATAGAGAACATAACGGTATATACGGCGGTTAAGAAACCCGCTATCCGGATGCTTAAGTTTTCAAATCTGCTGAATTCAGTTCTGCGTACCTCAGCCGTTCGCGGTCTCATCAAAAAATGGATAGACAGCCGCCCGGCCGGACCTACACCGGAGCAGCGGGAGACGGGTAAAAGCATATTCAGAGGCCGGGTTCGCAATGCCTCGGGCAAAACGGTTGAAGCGGGCCTGGTAACACCCGAAGGGTACAGGCTTACGGCGCTCACCGCCTGGCATATAGCCCTGAAAGTGACCGCAGGCAATTTTAAGCCCGGATATCAGACACCGGCAACGGCCTACGGCAAAGAGCTTATTTTTGAAATTGACGGGTGCAGGGAGCAGGAAGTGGCAGGGTGTTGGGGGCCCTGATTATCTGGATGAAAAGGCTGTAAGAAGCAATCTGCGGGCACCGTATATGGCTTTGAAGAAAGGGCGGTGGGGGAGCGACCAGAATATTTTTATCTCTTCGCCGATATGGGTCTCTTCACTCAGGAATTTGAGGATATTGACCAACCGGTTCTTTTTGAACAGGGTTTCGAAAATCTCAAGGGCACTGGCCGGATGGTACTTGATAATGTATAACAGAAGAATATCGTAAGCCCTGAAACGCCTCGGGGATGGATTTTGCGGTACCGGCGGTTGCCCGCTCTTTAACAGCTGAACGATTTTCCGGTTGGTGGTATGCGTGCGGGTAAAAGTGTAACCCGTACTGGCTTTGGCCAGCCCTGCAGAGGCCCCGATATTTATTACCCGTTCATTTTGAGCCGGCATGAAGCCATTGTCTACCATAGGAATAATGCCCCGTTCTTTGCGGATAACAGTGTAGGCATCTTCATCCAGGTTAAAGCGGTCTTTAAGGTACTGCCGGATCTCCGTTTCGTAGGTTTCAGCCGGCAACAGGTGTTCAGAAAACAGGGTGTATTCAAATATGGCCTGCGAGCCGGAGTAGGGCAGGATGTACATAAAAGTGATCCCCTCACGCTGCTTCACCGAAAGATCCATGAAACAGGCCGCTTCGGTGTTGAATACAGGCTTCTCTGTGCGGATTTCCCACCCGATAAAATGCTGTTTCAGATTCAGCTCGTGGGCATCGATATCTACGGGGCGGATGCTCTGAAAAATATAATCCGCATCGAAGGTGCCCTTTGATGTATGAAGCCTGGCACGGTTGTTCTGCGTGTCAATATCATCAATCCGGCATTCAACCCAGTCGATATTGGTCGATTCGCGCAGAACCGAAGTCATTTTACGGTGATAGGAGTCGCTCTGTACACAATAGTAACCGTAAGGTGTAAGGCCGGAAATGCCGTGATGATTGTCCGTCCTGATCTCAAGTTTCTGCCATTCGTGATCGATCAGCGCCGCATCCGGTATTCCTGCAGATGACCAGAAACACCAGGTTTTGTCGTCGCGGGCCTGCAGGGACTGGTCTGCAATCAGGATCTTCCTGTTACCGGGGCCTTCATGTACCAAAAACCAGGCAAGGCTCAGGCCCGCACACCCGGCACCAGCTATGATGTAATCGTATGATTGAACATTGGTCATTCGGTATTGCAGGTATACAGCTCAGAAATCCGTATTGCAGTGGATAATTGAGAAAAGAGGCGTGAAAAAAGTGGAATTTGCGGAATATGGAAACCGGAAAATTTAAATGGCCATTGTGCAGCATACCTGCGGCCACTGAAGTTTAAACTGTAGCAGTAAATACCGGGCTTATACCACAAAGCTGTATCAGTGTTTCGGAAGCATCGATGCAATCGTTTCACCATCGTGATTTGAAATGGCCGAATACCATATATCATGCCACTTCCATGACACCACATGCTTGCCGCCAATCTCTTTAATGTGAACATCATTTATGTCGGTGATGCGGTTAACGGCCACATCATCCCGTTCAAGAACACCATACTTGTTCAGTTCATCCATACAAAAGGCAAAAACGTAGATGTGATCGCCCTCATCTACGGTATACTCAAGCAGCGGGGTATGGAAATTGGAGGCAAATTCAGCATATACAACACCGGAAAAGCGGGCTCCCTGCAATTCGGGAACAGTGAGCCTCAGGTTGTAATCATCATTCAGAATCTCTTCGGCGTGTGCCGTACTTTCCGAGGCAAATGTTACCGGCAGCAGGTTGCCGCCGTGATTGTTGAAGTGTTCGTATACCAGGTCTTCCAGGATATAATACTCGGTTGCGGATGATCCCTGGTAGATATACAGCAGCGAGGCGAGCAGAAAGGTGGCGGCTATGGCGACCAGTCTGTAAACAGCCAAACCTGACCGTCTTTTCACCTCAGTGGTTTTCTGTTGCCCGTGCCCGTGGCCAGCATCATTGACTGGCCGTAAGGGGGCAGGAGGTGGTTCAGCCTGAACGTGAGATTGTGCCTGTGCCTGTGCCTGTGATTCTGCCCTGAATTTAACTTCCGAGGTGATGAGTGCCCGGATTTTGTTTGTGACGTGATCGGGCATTTTGGCCCTGTTGCAGCGGGTGGCAATCAGATTTTTTATTTTACGTTCCCTTTCGAGGGCAAGGGTCAGGGCCGTATCGCTCTCTGCTGCGCGGAAGAACGTTTCTTTTTCCGCTTCCGATGCTTCCCCGTCGATAACAGCTGTTACCAGCTCGAGCAGTTCTTCCTTATTTGGTCGACGTTCCGGCATGGATGATTTTGAAATATGTAGATGTGAAGTATATCATTGATTATGCTGTTCGCATAGTTTTAGTCAAATAGGTAACACAATCCCGTTTCCCAGTGTTCCGGATAAAACGATCTTTTTTTAATTTATTTCTGATTGAACTGGCCGTAGAATTGCCCTGATATCAGAGCGCGGTAAGTAAGGCCATCCGGCTTAAACAAATAACAGGCCTGAACCGGGTGTGGAGAGATCGGATTGATACCTGATTTTCGCTTGCAGGAGTGGTAAGGGCCATATTTCAGGGAAGTTTACGTTCGAGAAGGTCAACAAGCTGATCACGGTAAAACCTGCCGTGATCGTCATCCAGTTTTTTCAACTCTGTAAGACGAAGTTTAAGGGAATCATACAGGCGTTCCGATTCGAACTCATTCGCGGTTGAAAGATAGTTTTTCAGCATGTCCTGGTCTTTTTTGAATGCGCGTTCAAAAAAGCGAAAAGCATCTTTGGTTCTGTCGGGGAAAGACAGAAGCACGAGCGCCATATTGAAGTGGGCAATATGGCCCTGTGGCCCGTATTTTTGCGCTGTCTGCAGATCGGCCAGCGCACCTTCTGCATCCCCGCTGAAGAATTTGCTGAGTGCCCGCTGTGTGAACACTTCGCTGTCGTCGTCGATCTCTTCAGCCACCTCGTTAAAACATGCGATGGCTTCGGTGTAGTTGCCCAGGCGGTCGTGGATTTTTCCCTTGAGCATTACCAGGCCGGCATCAAAATCCTGCTCCGGATCGGCCTCTTGCTCGATTGTATTGACCAGTTCAAGTGCCTGCTGGCCTTTTCCGGTTTCATGCAGGAGCCGTGCCTTGTCAATTTTCGCATCGCGGTAACCCGGATCGAGTTCCAGCGCTTTTTCGATATCGGTTTCTGCGTCGCTGAACTTTTCCTGCCGTATCAGAACCGAACCCCTGAAACGGTAAGCAGCTTCGAATTCAGGGCTGGCCTTGATGGAATCGGTAAAATAGGTTACAGCCGCTTCCAGGTCATATACCTGATCGGCGGCATAGCCAAGAACGAAATTCTCGTCGGCCGTTCGTGTTTCGGGTTTCTTCTTAAGCAGCTGGCGCGCCAGCTTCTCCAGTTTCTTTTTTCCGGCCTCAGTAAGCTGTTTTTCTTCGAGTAACAGTGGCAGTATCAGGTCTACATCAGATATCATGTGAACGAAAATTTGGTTTATCCCTATTTTAAGTGCGCATGAAGTTAACCCAATTTTGGCTTTGGAAAACGAAAAATTTGAAGTTAGTGCTCTCAGGCCGACATGATTAATACTCGTTTACTTCAGTATTGTCTGCTGAAGCCGGTGCGGGTGGTAAATCCCAATGTCTTAAAATGTATTATGATCCGAACTATGAACCGAATTATTCCATTACTGCTTTTTCCGTTTCTGTTGCCCGTTACAGCCTATGCGCAGGTACTGAACGTTGAACGTTTCCGAACCGATGCCGATACGGCCAACGTGTGGATAGGCGAGTTGAAATTCGATTTCTCACTCAGCAAGCAGAAAACGTCGGTAATGTCGCTGGGCAATGAGACCAATCTCGCCCATTTTACCAGGAACCATGTTTATTATTTTCTGAACCAGATAAACCTGGTTATGGTCGATGAGAAAAGCCTGGTAAGCGACGGCTATTTTCACATTCGCGGAACCTATAACCGCCGTAAAACATGGTCGCCGGAGACTTTTCTTCAGTTTCAGTATAACCTGAACTGGGGCCTCAAGCGCCGGGCCCTTGCCGGTGCAACCATGCGGTACAAGTATCTGGAAACCCCGGCAATTCTTGGGTCGGTAAGTTCCGGCCTGATGATCGAGAATGAATTCTGGAGGGAGAGCGGAGCGCCCGCTGTAGAAAAAACCCTGCTAAAAAGCACAACCAGTCTCCTTCTGAGAGGACGGCTCACAGAACAGGCTGAACTGGTAATGATTGGATACTACCAGGCACCACCTGCTTCATTCTTCACACCCAGAATAACCGGAGATGCCAAACTGAACCTGAAGATCAGCACCAATCTCACGTTTACCACACAATTTGTGCTCACATACGATGCCGAGCCGCTCATTGATGTGACCAAAGTAGTCTATCGTCTCACCAATGGAATTGTAATCTCGATTTAAGCGGTATTTCATTGTGCAGCATCGGCCGTACCGTGTGTATTTTATTGAAATATTACACCTTTAGTGATACCAAGTCCGTATTTTTGCGTTATTGTATTGTTAACTTCGAAACAAAGAATTGAATTACCCGCAAACCATGCTGAAAACGACATCCATAATCACCCTGCTGGTGCTTTTTATTTTTTCCTGCGACAGTTCCGAAACTTCGGCCCAGACAAACAATAACGATGCTTCCGGAGTGGCATGGGTACCGCTGCATACTGCCATCGAAAATGCACAGGCCGACGGGAAAAAAATCCTGATCGATGTATATACAGAATGGTGCGGTTACTGCCGGCGGATGAATGCTGAAACGTATGCCGATGCTACAGTGCAGGAGACGTTAAATAACTATTTCTATCCGGTGAGGCTGAATGCCGAGTCGAAAAATTTCATCGATTTTGCAGGTCAGGCGGTTACCGAACAGGAACTTGCCCTTGCATTTGGCGTGCGCGGTTATCCCACCACGGTAATCCTGGACTCTGATGGTTCGGCCGTTGGCAGGCAGCCCGGTTTTATGGATGCCACCGATTTCAACAACCTGCTTTCGTATGTGGGATCGAATGCATATAAAAACACCGAGTACGATGACTTTATAAACCGTAACAAGGACAATTAAACTGACCGGTGACCGGTGCCCAGTGTCCTGATGTTCGTTATTAACCGCTGCTGAAATGAGCAGTTTATGTGAACCGGCCATCACTTTTTTTCAAATGATCCTGTTTTACGATCCATTAATTATTGTATAGAAATGCGTGTAACATCACTTATTGCCCTTTTTGTTTTATTACTGAGTTACCCGGCCTCGGCCCAGTTTGATATGAGTGCCGACAAGGTAAATGTGAGTACCCTGCTGTCGGTTGAGAAGGTTCCGCAGGGAGGCGAGTTCATGGCGGCCGTGGTAATGGAAATTGAGGATGGGTGGCATATCAATTCATCGGATCCAACCCTCGACTGGTTGATAGCCACCACACTGAGTGTGGAGCCGGGAGAGAATGCAATCATAGCCGATCAGCGCTATCCTAACCCGAAAGTGATGTCGTTCGCGTTCGCCGAAGACGAACCGCTCAGGGTGTACGAGGGTACGTCACCGATTTTTCTGAGCATGAGAACATCATCCTCCATTGAAACCGGCGAACACGTTATCCGCGGTAATCTCACCGTACAGGCCTGCGACGACCATACCTGCCTTCCGCCATCGAACATACGGGTTGAGATACCTTATGAAGTGATGGAAGCCGGTGGCGAGGTTGTTCCGGTAAATGAGGAACTGTTCGCCCTGTTCGATACGTTTGGCCAGACCAACGGGCTGCAGAACGAAATTGCCGGTTTGTTTGAAACAGACGGCTTTTTCCTGGCATTCATCGCCATATTTTTCATCGGGCTGGCCCTCAATCTGACCCCTTGCGTCTATCCGATGATATCCGTTACAGTGTCGCTGTTCGGAACCCAGACGGAGACCAATACGCTTAAAGTGTTTTTCAGGGCGGTCATATATGTACTTGGAATTGCGACCATGTACAGTATACTGGGTGTGGTTGCCGCGATGAGCGGTGGTCTGTTCGGTTCCTGGCTGCAGAGCCCCTGGATGCTCGGGTTTATCGCATTCCTGATGTTCGGGCTGGCATTGAGCATGTTCGGCCTGTATGAGATTCAGATTCCCTACTGGCTCACAAAACGGCTCGGAGGTTCCGGGGCGGCAACGGGCATTCTGGGCATCTATATTTCGGGACTTGTGGTAGGCATCTTCGCTGCTCCGTGTGTTGGCCCGCCAATCATAGCGCTGCTGGCCTATGTGGGGTCAGTTGGTGATCCTGTTTTTGGATTCTGGTCGTTCTTCATTCTGTCGCTTGGCCTTGGTTTCCCATACCTGATTCTGGGTACGTTTTCCGGGCTCATGCAGAAACTGCCGCGGTCGGGCATATGGATGGTTTGGGTTAAAAAAGTATTCGGTATTGTGTTAATCGGCGTGGGATTTTTCTACGGCGGTCTGGCCCTGTTTCCAAAAATTGTACCGTATGTTATCCCGTTAACCCTGGTTGCCGGTGGTATCTATCTCGGTTTTCTCGAGAAGACCGGGCTTGACAAAAAAGGGTTTACCCGTTTCCGTTATGCATTCGGTGTGGTTGCGATCGTTCTGGGCGTGATGGTGTTTCAGAATCTGCAGAAACCGGGAGTTGAGTGGCAGTCGTATTCACCGGCCAAACTCGAGCAGGCCGCCAGTAATGCTCAGCCTGTAATGCTCGATTTCTATGCAGACTGGTGTATACCCTGCCTTGAACTCGATCAGATCACGTTCACCGATCCGGCAGTGATCGATGCCACATCCGGTTTTATGCGGCTCAAGGTAGATCTTACCCAGTTCGACTCCCCCGAGTCGGAAGAGCTGCGCCGTCAGTACCAGATTGCCGGTGTACCCACCATTGTTTTTCTCGACGGGCAGGGCATCGAAATACAAAATGCAAGGGTGGTTGGCTTTTTACGCCCCAATGAATTTCTGCGGCGTGTAGAGATGGCGGCGCCTTAGTGCGGTTCTGATGTAATGGTTTCAGGGATGGTTCTCTGCCTGACAGCATCCCCGATATAATGAAGGGGTGTTTCCGGTAAAAATGAATCTGGCTGAAACGGGCTTATGATCCGGGTGTCGGGAACATCTCCCATGGTTCGGCTTTTGGCACGTCTGCCCTGAATGTTAAACGTTCATCTTTTGTAGGGTGATCGAATTCCAGTACGGCCGAGAACAGAGCGATCTTTCTGCCGTCCGGTTGCCGGTTTCCGTATTTATAGTCTCCCCACACGGGCAGCCCCATTGCCGCCAGCTGTACCCTGATCTGGTGCGGCCGGCCGGTCTCAAGCTCCACTTCGATAAGGCTGAGCCCGTTTTTGTGGCTGATCAGCCGGTAGTGAAGCACAGCCAGTTTCCCTTTTCCTGAACCCGCAGGGTGTACCGTTACCTTGTTGTTTTCATGGTCTTTGTCGAGTACGTGCTCCAGGCGCCCGGTTTTTTCGGCACGGCCCTCCACAATCACCAGGTATTTTTTAACCACCGTTCTGTTCCTGAACTGTTCAGATAACCGCGATGCCGCTTTGGATGTACGTGCAAAAACCATAATACCGTGCACGGGACGGTCGAGACGGTGAACCAGGCCCAAAAACACCTTGCCCGGCTTGCCGTACTTTTGCCTGATGTACTCTTTCAGGGTATTGAGCAGGTCGGTGTCGCCCGATTTGTCTTCCTGAACCGGAATGTTCTCAGGTTTGTGTACAACGAGCAGATGGTTGTCTTCGTGGTATATTTTGGGGATCGGGATCGGGGTCGGGGTTGGAGGCATGGTTTTGGGGTGTGAGACGGAAGAATCAAGAATCAAGACACAAGACATGAGACTTGAGACACTGTATGCTGTATGCTGTATGCTGTATGCTGTATGCTGGTATTGTAATGTGGGGACCAGGGTTTGGATTGAAGGTGTAAGTTACTAGCGGGAATCTGGGATTGCGATTCAAGTTGAGAGGGAATTGGGTATTTTTGTGTTTGTTTTTTGTGATTTGGAGTTATACTTCGGTGACCGTGGTGACCGTGGTGACCGTGGTGACCGTGGTGACCGTGGTGACCGGTTTACCGGAATGTACCGAATTTAAAGCTGATTTAATGTTAACGGAAAATGGCCGAAGCCGTACTGCAATCCAAACTTGACCACCTGCCCCAGCTGCCTGGCGTTTATCTGTTCCGGCAGAAGGGCGGGGATGTGATCTATGTGGGAAAGGCCAAACGGTTGAAAAACAGGGTGAAATCCTATTTTCAGGAATCCCGCGGTCACAATGGTAAAATCAGGGTGATGATCTCGAAAATCGCCGATCTTGAGGTGATTGTGACCGATTCGGAAGCTGAAGCGCTCATTCTTGAAAATACCCTTATCAAGAAGCATCAGCCCCGGTACAATGTGATGTACCGCGATGACAAGACCTATCCCTACATCTGCGTTACAGCGGGCGACAGGCCCAGGGTATTTCCCACACGCACTGTTGTAAGAGACGGAAGCCGTTATTTTGGTCCATACGACCATGTGGGCAAGATGAAAAGCATGCTGGAGGTAATCCGCCAGGCATTCGGTCTGTGTACCTGCGCCTGTTCGCCCAGGGTGATCGACAAAACGAGGGGCGTGCCCCGCTGGCACAGCTGTTTTGAAGAGTATTTCGAGAACTGTTCCGGCGACTGGCCTGCCGACCTGTACCGCGATACCATGGAAAAGGTGCTGCAGCTGTTGAACGGCAAAACGACCACCCTCATCAGGCAGCTGCGCGATGAAATGGAGATTGCTGCTCAGGCACTGCAGTTCGAGCAGGCCGCCAAACTGCGCGACGGCATAAAGGCGCTTGAAAAGTACAGCGAAAAAATGAAGATGGTTACCAACGAACCGATAGACCGTGACCTGTTCGCCGTGGAAATCGACGAGATCGAGGCTACGGCCTGTGGTGTTGAATTCCGGATCCGGGAGGGCAAGCTGGTAGCCAAGTACCACCGTTTCATCCGGAATATCGAGGGCCTGAGCGAGGGCGAAATTCTGCAGGCTTTTGTTGAGGATTACTATACAGGCGATATGGCGGCGATAACACCCGACGAGGTTCACCTGAGTGTGGAAATGCCCGACCCTGAGCCGCTCATTGAGTACCTGTGGCAGGAACACGGAAAGAAGGTACCCATACTGGTACCCAGGATCGGCGAAAAGGCACAGCTGGTGCGAATGGCCCGGGCCAATGCCCGCCTGCTGCTCAGCGAATACCTGCTGGAGCGGCAAAAGTCGGTAAAGGACTACATCCCGCATTCCGTGCAATCGCTGCAACGCGATCTGGGGCTGCCGGTTATGCCCAGGCGTATAGAATGCTTCGACAATTCCAACCTGCAGGGTACCGATCCGGTAGCGTCGATGGTCTGCTTCGTAGACGGCAAGCCCCGCAAGTCGGAGTACAAGAAATTTACCATCAAAACGGTGACGGGACCCGACGACTTCGCATCGATGAAAGAAGTGGTTTACAGGCGTTACAGCCGCATGGTGAAAGATGCACAGCACCTGCCTGATATGATCGTGGTGGATGGGGGCAAGGGGCAGCTGTCGAGCGCGGTGGAAGCGCTTAAAGAGGCCGGTATCTACGGGCAGGTTCCGGTAATCGGCATTGCAAAACGTCTTGAGGAGGTATTTCTGCCGGGCCGGCAGGACCCGGTGATGATCCCCAAAACATCATCGAGCCTGAAGCTGCTGCAGCAGCTGCGCGACGAGGCACACCGGTTTGCCATCACCTACCACCGCGACAAGCGGAGCAAACGTACATTTTCTACCGAACTGCTCAAGATTGAAGGGATTGGTGAAACCAAGGCGAAAAAATTGCTGGAGACATTCGGTTCGGTGAAAAGGGTAAAAGAGGCTGACCTTGAACAGCTCGTGGCCGCAGCCGGTAAAGTGACAGGGAAGGCCGTTTTCGACTATTTCAATACCCCCGAAAGCCCGTGATTGTAAACGTATAATAAATCCTGAAAACATTCGGGAGGGACCGGGAAACCCCTGTCAATCGAGTTGCGAATTTGTTATGTTATACACTTGTTAATGTATAGTTAATAAAAAAGGCGTAGCATCTTACAGAAGCAGTTAAAAAACCCGAAATGAATGACAGGGCCTGATCAACTGTTACAGTTTTTTGATACCCTGCGGCATAATCATCAAGAATGTCGTTTCGCACGTGCAATATGAATATTTAATCAGCGTTTCTTTCTCATATGCTTGGTATGGCAAATAATAAAACAAAATATGATGGATTCGACGATCATCAACTCGTCAGACTCTATCGCAAGGATGGCGATGAGATAGCATTCAAAACGCTTCTCGACCGTCACCAGACCAAAATATACTCCTACATTTACAGCATGGTTGGCAATCCGGAAGTTGCAAACGACATCTTCCAGGAAACCTTTACCAAGGTGATAACCAAAATGGACGATACGTACAACGAGCAGGGCAAGTGGATTGCCTGGGTTATGCGCATCGCTCACAATGCCACCATCGACTATCTGAGGAAACAAAAGCGATTCGTGGATGTGAATGCCCAGGGCGATCCGGATTATGATTTTTACGACCGGCTTCCCGACAACAGCATTACAGACGCGCAGGAATCCATCGAGATGGATGAATCGAAAAAAAGTCTCATGAAACACATCAATGAACTGCCGCCTGAACAGCGGGAGGTTGTGATGCTGAGGCACTACTATGAAATGTCGTTTAAGGAAATTGCGGAACTCACCGATGTTTCCATAAATACAGCGCTCGGGCGCATGAGATATGCTCTTATCAACTTGAGAAAAATGTTTGAGAAGGAAAATGGCGATGAAATCAAATTATCAGAACGCAGATGACCTGTGTTTAAAATATGTTCTGGATGAGCTTGACCCATCCGAAGTTCTTGTGGTCGAAAAAATGATGACCGAAGACGAAAATGTTCTCATCGATGTGGAATCGATGCGGCAAACACTTAACCGGCTTGACCAGTTGCCAAGGGTAAACCCGCCGGAAAAGATCCGGCAGCAGATCCTTGTGAAAGCAATGGAGCATGCCCGCAACGGCAACAGCACTATACCGATCTTTTCGTTTCAGAACAGGGTTCTCAGCTGGGCCGCAGCTGCGGTAGTGGTGGTTGGGTTGGGTTTTGCAGCCTATACGATTTCGTTCGACGCACCGGCAGAGCCGGCCGCAACGGCCGCTGAGGGTGCAGTGGCCGCTCAGGATCAGGCGAATGAAGCCGAACAAAACATCAACCCCTGGGTAGACCGCAGTGAAATTCTGCACCTGAACGCCCCGGCTTCGGCTCAGGCCGCAGAAGACGGGCTGCAGAATCTGCGACCGGTAGAAAATACCACGCAACCGATCTCACCCTTCAGGGAAATCCAGTTAACCCGCGTACAGAGGAAGTAGCCTATACCGATTTCTACAGTTTTCCCTGTTTTTTCAAGTGAAATAATCCCCGGGTCGCCACCCCGATCCGGGGATTTTTACATTTCATAATTCCGTACCTTCACTCATCAATGTTTTCTCAAACAGCCGGTTGGTTGCATCAGGCTCTCCGGTTATATTGAGCAACAATAAAACCACAAGAACAGAGCACTACTACATGGGTAAAGTCATTTCCATCGCCAACCAGAAAGGCGGCGTAGGGAAAACAACAACGGCTATTAACCTGGCGGCAAGCCTTGCGGCCATTGAACATCCAACACTTGTTATCGACCTGGATCCCCAGAGCAATACCACAAGCGGTATCGGGATTGATCCAAAATCGGTAACTAACTCCATATATGAGGTGATGGTGGGTGGAGTGGAGCTAAAGGATTGTATCAGGAATACCGATATGCCTTTCCTCGACATCGTACCGGCTCATATCAACCTGGTTGGCGCCGAAATCGAGATGATTGAGCGGCACAAGCGCGAGCATATTCTGTCGCAGGCCGTTGGCGAAGCCCGCGACAGGTATGATTTTGTGATCATCGACTGCCCTCCCTCACTGGGATTGCTCACCATAAACGCATTAACGGCATCCGACTCGGTTCTTATACCGGTTCAGTGTGAATATTTTGCCCTTGAAGGTCTTGGCCAGCTGCTTAACACCATCAAGATTGTACGCCAGCACCTCAATACAGGCCTGCAGATCGAAGGTGTTGCCCTTACCATGTACGATGTCCGTACGCGCCTGTCGAGCCAGGTTGCGGAGGAAGTTAAACGCTATTTCGGCGACAAAGTGTTCAATTCGGTCATAGCCAGGAATGTACGGCTGGCCGAATCGCCCAGTTTCGGCAAACCCGTTCTGCTCTACGACTCGCTTAGTACCGGATCGCAGAACTACCTCGCACTGGCCCGCGAGATCATTATCCGGAACAGGGATATGTTCAGCCACAGCCCCGTTTTTGCGGAAAAATCAGAGAATTAGCTAGCACAGTAAACTATGGCAAAAAAGGTTTTGGGAAGAGGGCTTGGGGCTTTTTTTCCCGATATGGAAAATCAGGACCCGCAGAAGACGCAGGAGTACATTGGCCAGCTGTCGAAACTGGATCCCAAAGAGCGGGTGAATGTGATCCTGCATATCCCGGTGGAAAGTATCCGCCCGAATCCCCATCAGCCCCGGCAGGAGTTTGATGAATTCAGGCTGAAGGAACTCTCCGACTCAATACAGATGCACGGCCTTATTCAGCCCATCACGGCGCGCTATCTGGGCGAAGACAGGTATGAGCTCGTTTCAGGCGAGCGAAGGCTCAGGGCCACACGCATGGCGGGAATAGGCCACATTCCGGCCTACATCAGGGAGGTGAACGACGACGACATGATCGCTTTCGCCCTGATCGAGAATGTGCAGCGCGAGCAGCTGAACCCCATTGAAATAGCAGTGGGCTACAAGCGCCTGATCGAAGAGTGTGAACTCACCCAGGAGGAGGTTGCCCGGAGGGTGGGAAAAAACAGAACCACCGTAACCAATATGCTCAGGTTGCTGAACCTGCCGCCCACAATTCAGTCTGCCCTGAAGAGGGGGCAGATTTCAACCGGCCACGCCCGCGCCCTGATCAATGTTGAGGATGCCGACCTGCAGGATAAGCTGCTCAGAAAAACCATAGAAGACGACTATTCCGTTCGTCAGATCGAGGATGCCGTCAGGAATGCATCGGTTAAAAAGACCAGGAAAACAACGTCAAAAGCCAGTGAACACGACATTGCGATCCGTGAGATATCTAACCGGTTGAGACGGCAGTTCGCTACCAAAGTGGACATCAGAAAAAAAAACAAGGGCGGGGAAATCCGCATAGAATATTACTCTGATGATGAACTTGAACGCATTCTCAATCTGTTTGACAACATTCAGCCATCTTAAGGTATTCCGTGCTTTCTTGCCGGGAGTGTTACTGCTGATGCTTACTGCCGGCCCGGTTTATTCGCAGCTGCAGGCACAGGGTACGGGCCTGGATTTTCATGCGGTATCTGCACCGTCTTTCAGTACGGTCGGTCATTACCAGCTGAGTGCGCTTACTTTCGGCAATGAGTGGTACCTATTTGATGAGCCTGCTGCCAGAGATACGGTTCCCCATCCGCGTAAAGTGATGTTCCGGTCGATGATACTTCCGGGATGGGGGCAGGTAACCAACCGGCAGTACTGGAAAGTGCCGATTGTATACGGGCTGCTTGGCGGGCTAGTGGTTTACAGTGTCTGGACCCACAACCAGTACACCGACTATCGGGCGGCTTTTTACAATGCGGCGTCGGGAAACGATGATATGCGGTTCGGGCCCACACCACCCAACCTGATCGGGGTTCCGCAGGAGTCGCTGCGTTTCAGCCGGAACTCGTACAGAAACCAGCGTGATTTCAGTTTCATCCTGATCACTCTGGCCTATGGCCTGAATATTCTGGACGCCTATATTTTTGCCCATTTCAGGGATTTTGATGTGAGCGATGATCTGGCAAATGCCATTACCGTAAAACCCGACCCTTTCGGGCAACCGGTACTTAGCCTGCAATACCGGTTCCGTTTTTAAGTTATTGTGCTTATATATATTACGGTACTGTCTTGCAACATTTCTGCAGAACAGGGTTTAATAGAATGGGGTGAAATTCCCGGCTGTATACAGCAAACATGTGAACGGGGCAGTTAACCGTACGTTTGTTGAGGGATGTTCCCCAATACACCAATATACCGACTAAAATTACTATGCCATGAGCGACGACGAAAAAGAATTCCGCAAAATTCCCGACAAATATGAAAACGGCTTCGACAAAGATGTATGGAGCATATTCAAAATCATGGGTGAATTTGTAGAGGGTTACGACAAACTGCTGAGGATTGGCCCATGTGTGTCCATTTTCGGCTCATCGAGGCTGAAAGACGATGATCCCTATTATAAGATGGCGGTAGATGTGGCCCAGCGCCTCACCGAAGTCGGTTTCGGGGTAATTACCGGTGGCGGACCGGGCATTATGGAGGCGGGTAACAAAGGCGCCAGGCAGGGGAATGGAAAATCGGTAGGGCTCACCATTGAGCTGCCCTTCGAGGAAGACGCCAACCCCTATATCGACAAGCAGTATCTGATCGAGTTTAATTACTTCTTTGCAAGAAAAGTGATGTTTGTTAAGTATGCGCAGGGATTTATTGTGTTTCCCGGAGGGTTTGGAACACTCGATGAACTGTTTGAGGCGCTCACGCTTATTCAGACCCATAAAATCAACCCTTTTCCCATTGTTCTGATCGGGAAAAAATTCTGGGGCGGTCTTATCGACTGGATCAGCGATTCCATGATAACCATGGGTACGATCTCGCCGAATGATATGAATCTGTTCCAGATCACCGACGACCCGCAGGAAGCTGTGGAAATACTCTATAATTACTATCAGGACAATATTCTGGCCCCGAATTTTTAGGGTGCCCATTGTTTTTTTTGACAAATAATTACTCAAAAGTTGTTGATAATGTATGTTTTAACCTATATCTTGCTCTGCTGTAGGGTCTTGAGGGAATACTAAAAAATTTCGTACATTCGTTTCCCTATGTGTCCGCTGATAAAATTAAACAAATCAGGAATTATGAAATCTACAGCTAATACGTTTTTTGCTCTTCTATTTGGGCTGCTTTTAGTAACCTCGCTTGATGTTACTCAGGCACAGTCCAGGGAAGATGCCATCCTGGCATTCAATGAAGGACTGGAGAAAGTACAATCCGGCAGCAGGGCCGAGGCAATCGAGTCATTTAAAAAAGCCATTCAGATCAGTAACAGTGTTGGCTCCGAGGCTGATGATATCCGCGGCAGGGCACAGAGCCAGGTTCCCCGTCTCCAGCTGGCTATTGCTTCAGATCTGTACCGTGAGCGTAGATTTGAGGAAGCCATTCAGAGTTTCCAGCAGGCGCGGGAATACGCACAGCGATTTGGCGAAAGCCAGATTCAGCGCGCAGCCGAAGGCAACATACCCATTATCTACCTGGTAATGGGCAACAATGAGTACCGTGGCGGTAATCAGGAGAAAGCCCTTGAGTATTACAACAAATCGCTCGAGCAGAATCCGAATAACCCCAAGCCGCATTATCAAAAAGGGCTGGTATTCCGTGCCCAGGATAATATTGACGAAGCCCTCAACAGTTTCGACCGCGCCATTCAGCTGGCACTGCAAACCGGTGATGACCAGACCGAGCGTGAAGCCGAAGCTGCTGCCCGCGACATGCTGGTATTTCGTTCAGCGAAACTGATTGAAGCCGGTCAGGCAAGGAGAGCCATCCCGCTACTTGAGAGATCCCTGCAGTATGATTCAGAGCATGCGGCTGCCTATTACCGCATGGCAGAAGCCCATAACCTGATGGGAAACTGGGACCAGGCGATCAGTGCCGCAAATGAATCCCTCCGTTATGAAAAAGGCGGACGTGTAGACCGTGCGAAAATCTACTTCGAACTCGGAACGGCCTACAAAAACAAAGGCAATGTTCAGCTGGCATGTGATAACTTTGCGCAGGCCGCCTTCGGATCGTTCCGCAGTGCTGCCGAGCACCAGATAGAGCACGAGCTGAAATGCAACGGCGGTACCCGGTAGGGTTTAAAAACACAGACGTTTTTTTAGGCCGGCCTTTATTTAAGGGCCGGCTTTTTTTTTAGGCAGTCAGAAGGCAGTCAGAAGGCAAAAAGCAAAAGGCAAAAGTGGAAGGCTGTCTGGCTCTTTTTTTTGGGGACAGTTGGATGGGGTTGGCTTGTACAGGAATTTTGGAAAATTTTCGTGGGTAGATCCGTCAGAACTCCTGAGGCGGTTGCCCCTGATGTATGTTGGAAATGTGACAACGCCAACCGTGCTTATGACCGGTGAAAACGATCTGCGCACCCAATTGCCGCAGACCGATAAATTTTGTGCCGCTCTGCAGGTGGCCGGCGTACCAACCACGATGGTCCGTTTCCAGGATGAATGGCACGGCACGGCACCAGTTCCAAACCTTTCAACTTTATTAGGACCCAGCTCTATTTGAGAAGCTGGTGCAAATGCTGGGTGAAGTAGTGAACTGACAGTAAACAGATTGAAAAAATCGTCTTCACTTATGCCCGCTATACCGTATCTTTTTGCCGGGTGAGCGGGTGGGTTCTTGCGGCCGCTCTTCCAAACCTGAAATTATTTCTGACTACTTAAATTTATCCGATGTCTGATCTTGAACAACGCAGTGTAAACACAATACGAACACTAAGTATGGATGCGGTTCAGGCCGCCAATTCAGGGCACCCCGGCATGCCGATGGGCATGGCCGATGTGGCTTATGTGTTGTGGACTGAATTTCTTGAACACAATCCGGGTGATTCAAAGTGGCCCGACCGCGACCGGTTTATCCTGTCGGCCGGGCACGGGTCGATGCTGCTGTACAGCCTGCTGCACCTTACGGGGTATCCGCTGAGCCTTGAGCAGCTTCGTAATTTCCGCCAATGGGACAGTCTTACTCCCGGCCACCCCGAAGCCGGCCTCACACCGGGCGTGGAGACCACTACCGGCCCGCTGGGGCAGGGTTTTGCAAACGGTGTAGGCATGGCCCTTGCTGAAGCCTCTCTGGCGGCACGTTTCAACCGCAACGGTCACAGGATTGTTGACCATTACACCTATGCGATTGTGAGCGACGGTGACCTGATGGAGGGCATTTCCCATGAGGCAGCCTCTCTTGCCGGCCACCTCAAACTCGACAAGCTGATCTACCTGTACGATGCCAACAGCATCACCATCGACGGTTCCACCGATCTCTCTTTTACGGAGGATGTGGCCGCCCGGTTCAGGGCCTACGGATGGTATGTTCAGGAGATCGACGGTCATGACCGGGATGCGGTCCGCAAGGCCATCAAAGCGGCCAAAGCCAACAAGGGTAAACCCTCCATGATTGTATGCCGCACAAAAATCGGTTTCGGAAGCCCGAACAAAGAGGGTACGGCAGCATCGCACGGCTCACCCCTGGGTGATGATGAAATCCGGCTTGTAAAAGGGAAATTCGGTTTCGACCCGGCCAAAACGTTTCAAATTGATGACGATGTGCTTGATCATTTCCGCAGCGCTGTTGCGGCCGGTGATAAGAGGCAGAAGGCCTGGACAGAAAAACTGGACGCCTACAAAAAAGAACATCCTGATAACGCGGCCATTTTGGAAGCGGCACTTGCAGGAAAACTTCCCGGTAACTGGGCTGACTCGCTGCCCGTGTTCCCCGCAAATGAGAAGGGGATGGCCACGCGGCAATCATCCGGTAATACCATTGATGCCCTCGAACAGGTAATACCAACCTTCCTGGGCGGGTCGGCCGACCTGACCGGCAGTAACAATACCAAAGCGAAAGAAGCCACCATACTCAGTTCTGACAATTATGCCGGCAGTTACATCCACTACGGTGTGCGTGAGCATGCCATGGTTTCGATGATGAACGGCATGGCCCTGCATGGCGGGGTAATTCCGTTCGGCGGTACGTTTCTGGTCTTCTCCGATTACTGCCGCCCGGCCATCCGCCTTGCAGCGCTTTCGCACATCCCGGTGAATCTCGTTTTTACACACGACAGTATCGGTCTGGGTGAAGACGGCCCTACGCATCAACCGGTCGAGCACCTGGCTGCGCTCCGGGTAATACCCAACCTGTTTGTGGTACGTCCGGCCGATGCCAACGAAACCGCCATGTGCTGGAAGATTGCGCTTGAACGCAAAGACGGCCCCACGGCCCTCATCCTCACCCGCCAGGCATTGCCCACACTTGACCGCACCGTGTATGCACCGGCAGATGGTACCCTTATGGGTGGATATGTGCTGGCTGAGGCAGATTCGGGCAAGCCGGATGTGATCCTGATGTCGACGGGATCGGAGGTGCACATAGCTCTTGAAGCACGTAAACTGCTGGCGGAAATGGGAATTCACGCCCGCGTAGTAAGCCTGCCGTGCATCGAATTGTTTGAATTGCAGGACGATGAATACAAAAACAAGGTGCTGCCCGCTCATATCAAAGTGCGGGTTGCCATCGAGGCCGCATCCACCTACGGCTGGGACCGCTATACCGGCAGCAGGGAGAATGTGATCGGTATCGATGGTTTCGGCGCCTCGGCACCGTACCAGACTATCTATCAGAAATTCGGGCTTACGCCGGCCAATGTGGTGAACCGGGTAAAGATCGCACTCGAGAAGTCAGGTACGTCATACTGATACGTCATACTGAGCTGCTAATATCGCCCCTGTTGGGGCTAATCAATTTCAATGGTGACACCGACTGTGCTGTTAGTGTGCTTTGAGTTAGGGAACAAGTGAACATGTGAACAATTGAACTGCGAAGTGTTTTGGGAGGATTTCGCTGGTAGCCCCTGATTTTGCCCTCAAACGGGCAACACTATTTCTGAGGTGACAATGATTCTGCTGTTAGTATGCTTTGAGTTAGGGATCTGGGGAGCAATAGAGCAATTGAGTTTGGAAGTGGTTTGGGTGATGTCACTGGTAGCCACTAATTTTGCCCTCAATCGGGCGACACTATTCCGGAGGTGACAAATCTGTCACCGGTAGC